>NZ_JAWOTK010000007.1:0-10261 GCF_033338855.1 Vibrio sp. Vb0937
GGCTTCCCTTTTACGGTGAGTTGTGACAATCTACACGGCGATTTTGAACCAGATAGGCTCGGCTTTATGCAAAAAGTACATAAAGAAGTGCTGGGTATTTTGGACGTAGGCTTGCCTTTGCGAGTGAAAATGCTTTCTGATGCCCTGCGCGCATTTTATCAAACTAAGCCACTGGAAGCGTCGGACTTTTGCGTTAAATAACCATTAATAACCTCAGAGATACACCATGATTATTGAATTTGAAGAAAAACTACTGGAACTGATTGATGCTCGAATTGAAACAGCATCTGACGATGAATTGTTTGCTGGTGGTTATTTACGTGGTCACATCTCTTTATCCGCGGCGTCTTGTGAAGAAGAAGGGATTAGCGATATTACTGAGCTGAAGTCACGCATTGAGAGCAGCTTAGAAGATGCGCGTACCGAGTTAAGCCCGGCCGATCGCGTGATTGTCAGTGATTTGTGGCAAGAGCTCCAGGCTCAGGCTTAGTCCCTAAGCAGCGTTCTCCCTTTATTTAATCCTAGTCATTTACTACTTCGAAAAATTCGAACCTCTCCATAAAATTTTTGTGGTTGTAGCGAAACTGTTCAACTTTTATTCTGATCAGCATAAAACGTGAACAAAGGATTACAACCATGAAAATTGTCGCATTTGGTGCATCTACCAGCTCTACCTCAATCAACAAACTACTTGCTACATACGCAGCAAATCAAGTCGAAGGCGCTCAAGTGAATGTTCTAGACTTAAACGATTATCAAGCGCCAATGTTTAGCGAGGACAAAGAGAAAGAAATAGGTCAAGCTGAAGGGGCTGTCGCGTTTTTACGTGACTTGGCGGAGGCTGACGCTCTCGTTGTTTCCTTCGCAGAGCATAACGGTTCGTACCCAGCGGCCTATAAAAACTTGTTCGATTGGGCGACGCGCATTGAGCGTAATGTATTTCAAAACAAACCTGTCGTTTATTTAGCAACTTCCCCTGGTCCCGGTGGTGCACAAAGTGTTCTTGCGGCGGCGACAGGTTCTGCTCAATTTTTTGGCGCGGATGTAAAGGCATCGTTATCTGTGCCGAGCTTCTACGAAAATTTTGACGTGGAATCGGGTAAGGTTGTAAACCCAGAAGTGGCAGAGCAAGTGAAACAGGCAGTTGCACTGCTGAAGTAATCTCAGTACGAGCGACTTAATGAGTTAGCGATTCCCGACACGTGTCTGTGTCGGGAATTAAAACGAGAGAATACTCTTACAGCTCGGTAATGGCTTTGCCTTTTCTTAGTTTACGAACCCACATTCGACTTGGGTGAAGTTCGGTCAATACATCAACCGGTAATGGCAGCGGGTCCCCACAGATCTGGGAGGCCAACACTTCAGCTAATAATGGTGCAGAGCTCAGTCCACGAGATCCTAAACCTAAGAAGCAGAATAGGTTAGGGTACTGATGAATGGTTTCTACCTCTTCTGCTTTTTGATTTTGTAAGTTGGCGTATTGCGTTTTGATCGTCCCAAAGTCACCCACATTCCCGACAAATGGTAAGTGATCTCGGCTAACACAACGAATACCTTGGCGAGATTGATTACCAGTGATATCTACCTCTTTTGCCCATGTTTGATTCGGTACACATTTCACTAGCTTTTCCGCATTATCTTTTTGGGCGTTTTCATCAAATTCGTAGTCAAGGTGACTACGGTCGTAGCTTGCACCGATACACAAGTGTTGATTACTTGGGTTAACAGGTGTCATGTAACCGTCGTAACACAACACCGTTTTCAGCTGACTCAGCGTTTCGGTTGCTGGCGCATGACTGACTTGTCCTTTCACCTGCCCCATTGGGAGGGAAGCGGTTTGACTCAATGTCTGGAACTCATGGCCGTTCGCAATCACAACCGTTGAGTGCTCAAATGTTTGACCACTCGCCGTTAGTAGCCAGAGCAGACGCTTTTCATCCCAATCTAATGCCTCAACATGATGTTCAAACTTTGTTGAGAGTAACGACGTCTGCTCCAATTGTTTAATTAACCCACGAGTTAACTCGGCAGGGCACAGCCACCCTCCCATTGGGTAGTGCACAGATGCCATATCAATAGGTAACCCGATAGTGTTCGCAGTCTCCTCGGCGGACAGCTTGTGAATGAGCTCTGGTGTGAAGTTACCCGCAAGTATTTTCTCCAGTTTGTCTGTGGATTTGTCATCCCACATCAACTGAGTCACGCCACACCAGTCATGATCAAAATCGATCTCTTGTGCTGCTTGTTCAACAAACTGACGTGCGAACAAAAATGCAGGAGCAAACACTCGTGAAACACCCGTGTGCGGGCCATTAAGCAGTGGATAAACGGCTCCTTGTCGATTGCCTGAAGCTCCTTTGGCTAGTTGTTTGTCTTTACAGTAAAGGGTGACGTTTTGGCCACGACGAACTAACGTTTTCGCTAACGCCGCGCTAGCTATACCACCACCAATGATGGCAATCGAATCAAGATTGCTAGATGCTGAGCGATTGAACCAAGGGAGATGGTTCGACTGCTTTTCACGTTGCTCCATAGAGCCGGCGATCATTTCTCGTTTAGTGCCGAAACCTTTCACCTTTTTCATTGTAAAGCCAGCTTCGTTCAAACCACGACGTACAAAGCCTGCTGCGGTAAACGTGGCAACTGTACAATCTTGCTTGGCTAGCTTTGCCATGTTGTTGAACAGGCCTTGGTTCCACATCTCTGGGTTTTTGCTTGGCGCGAATCCATCTAAGAACCAAGCATCAATCAAACCTTGTTCGTTGTATGGGACTTGCGGCATGCAGTCTTTAATGTCACCAAACCAAAGGTCGAGTGTGATTGCACCGTCTTCTAAAACAATGCGATGACACTCCGGCACAGCGGCAGGATAGTGCTTTTGTAACTTTTCCGCGTACTCAGCTAGCTCAGGCCAAGCTTCATGCGCCTTCTTTAAATCGGCTTTGCTTAATGGGTATTTTTCAAAGCTAATAAAATGCAGCTCTTTCAATGTTGCGTCCGGATGCTGACGACGAAACTCACTAAACCACTGGCATACTGCTAAGAAGTTTAATCCCGTGCCAAATCCTGTTTCACCAATGACAAAACGTCTTTGGTCAAATTCCTGCCATCTTTCTGGGAGATGATTTTGTTTTAAGAAAACGTAGCGTGTCTCTTCAAGACCGTTTACGTTAGAGAAGTAAACATCATCAAATTGGTCTGAAACCGGAGTACCAGCTTCGTTCCAACCAAGTTCTGCGTTTTTTATTGAAGTCATAATGGTGCAAATTTGTGATTTGGCGCGGTAAGAATGGGGCGATTGTACGAATTTATGGGAAAGCTGACCACTTTTGTTGACTATCTTAGTTATCATCTAGCGGATTTTTGAATTATAGGAATGTCATAATGAAACGAGTCGTAATCACCGGTATGGGTATTGTTTCAAGTATCGGTAACAACGTCGAAGAAGTTCTAGCGTCTCTTAAAGCGGGCAAATCTGGCATCACTGCATCTGAGCAGTTCAAAGAACACGGTCTTCGTTCGCAAGTATGGGGTGACCTAAAAATCAACCCGGCGGAACACATCGACCGTAAGCAGATGCGCTTTATGGGTGATGCGGCTGCTTATGCATACCTATCAATGGAGCAGGCAATCGCAGACGCTGGTCTTACAGAAGAGCAGGTTTCAAACGATCGTACCGGTATCGTTGCAGGTTCTGGCGGTGCTTCTGCATACAATCAAACGGTAGCGACAGACACGATGCGCGCCAAAGGCGTAAAGCGAGTTGGTCCTTACATGGTTCCTCGTACTATGTCTTCTACTGTTTCTGCTTGTCTTGCTACGCCATTTAAGATTCGTGGCGTGAACTACTCAATGAGCTCTGCATGTGCAACATCTGCACACTGTATCGGCCATGCTATGGAGCTTATTCAACTAGGCAAACAAGATATTGTTTTTGCTGGTGGCGGCGAAGAGCTAGATTGGTCTCAAACTATGATGTTTGATGCGATGGGCGCACTGTCAACCAAATACAATGACACGCCAGACAAAGCATCTCGTACATACGATGCAGACCGTGACGGTTTTGTTATCTCGGGCGGCGGCGGCATGCTGGTTATTGAAGAACTAGAGCACGCACTGGCACGTGGTGCGAAAATCTACGGTGAAATCGTAGGTTACGGTGCGACATCAGATGGCTACGACATGGTAGCGCCATCAGGTGAAGGCGCAATTCGTTGTATGAAGATGGCGATGCAAGACGTTGATGGTGTGGATTACATCAACACGCACGGTACATCGACACCAGTTGGTGATGTGAAAGAGCTTGGTGCTATCCAACAATTGTTTGGTGAGAACAGCCCTGCAATCTCTGCAACAAAAGCAATGACTGGCCACGCACTCGGCGCAGCGGGCGTGCACGAAGCAATTTACTCAACACTTATGCTAGACAAAAACTTCATTGCTCCAAGCATCAATATTTCAAACTTGGACGAAGCAGCACAAGGTCTGGACATCGTGACAGAAGTTCGTGATGCAGAGCTAACGACCGTAATGTCAAACAGCTTTGGCTTTGGCGGCACAAACGCAACTTTGGTTATTAAAAAGTACCAAGGTTAACTGAATTTGTTGGCGCCTTGCGAGAGTACTGTAAACGCCAACAATCCAGTTTCCAGAGCTTGATCAGTCACACTGATCGAACAGACGCAGACTCTATCCCATGGAGAGCGGGATAGGATCCTTTTGTTCTGGAACTTTGCCCGGCTATTTAGCCGGGCTTTTTCTTTTCTCTGTTTCTGCTTTTCTCTAGGCTTCCCGTCAATCGATTCTATAGGAGTTACCTCCTTGAGGTTTATTGGTGTTATATCTTGAGATTTTTCGGGAAAAGGGCACAATCGCTTTAGTTTCGCATCTTGCGAATAAACGAACTCTTACAAATGGATGTTAGAACGCTGGCGCTATGAAAATTATTGTTGATGAAAATATGCCGTATGCTGAAGAACTATTCAGCCAACTCGGTAACGTAATTCTAAAACCAGGTCGTACACTGACCGCCGATGATTTAGTGGATGTTGATGCCCTAATGATTCGCTCAGTCACCAAAGTGAATGCTGACCTGATCAGCAAAGCAAACAAGCTGAAGTTTGTTGGTACGGCCACGGCAGGCATGGATCATGTTGACCAAGCACTTTTAAAAGAGAAAGGTATTTTCTTCACTGCGGCGCCAGGGTGTAACAAAGTGGGTGTGGCGGAATACGCGTTCAGCGTGATGATGGTGCTCGCTCAGCAACAAGGTTTCTCGGTATTTGACAAGACAGTAGGTATTATTGGTGCAGGCCAAGTAGGTAGCTACCTAGAGAAATGTTTGAAAGGCATGGGTATGAAAGTTCTCATCAATGACCCATTCAAACAAGAGGCTGGTGATCCTCGTAGCTTTACTCCGTTGACAGAACTGATTGAAAGCTCAGACATCATTACACTACATACGCCAATCACCAAAGATGGCCCATACCCAACGCATCATTTGATTGATGAGAAGGTATTAAATGGTCTCCGCAGCGATCAAATTTTGATTAACGCGGCTCGAGGTCCCATCGTTGACAACGCTGCTTTGAAGCAACGTCTTTTGAAAAACGATGGCTTTACAGCGGCACTTGACGTATTTGAATTTGAACCAGAGGTTGATATGGGGCTTCTGCCTCTGCTAGCATTCGCAACCCCTCACGTTGCAGGCTATGGTCTGGAAGGGAAAGCTCGCGGTACGACGATGATTTTCAACAGCTATTGTGAGTTCTTAAATAACGAATTACGTGCGCATGCCAGCGATTTACTGCCAACCGCGCCTGTTCCTACTATGGTATTGGACAGAGCTTGGGACGAAGCAACACTGCATAACATCACGCAGTTAATCTATGATGTGCGTAGAGATGACGCCCTTTTCCGCCGTGAAATCAGTAAGCCAGGTGCTTTTGACCTGATGCGTAAAAACTACTGGGATCGCCGTGAATACAGCGCTGTCACGCTAGTGGGTAACAAAACATGTAACCTTGCTCCATTAGCAGAACTAGGTTTTCAGATTGAGGTAAGTCAATGAGCCAGCAATATAATGTTGCCATTTTAGGTGCGACCGGTGCGGTCGGTGAAACAATTTTGGATGTGCTTCAAGAGCGCAAATTCCCAGTAGGCGAAATCTTCCTACTCGCGAGTGAGCGCAGCGAAGGCAAGACTTACCGCTTCAATGGTAAAACGGTACGCGTTCAAAACGTAGAAGAGTTCGATTGGTCTCAAGCGCATATCGCACTGTTTTCTGCTGGTGGTGAGCTATCAGCCAAGTGGGCTCCAATTGCCGCTGATGAAGGCGTGATTGTTATCGACAATACATCACACTTCCGTTACGAGTACGACATTCCTCTTGTTGTGCCAGAAGTAAACCCAGAAGCGATTGCAGAGTTTCGTAACCGTAACATCATCGCGAACCCGAACTGTTCAACCATCCAAATGCTGGTGGCACTAAAACCAATTCACGATGCGGTGGGCATTGAGCGTATTAACGTATCAACTTACCAATCGGTATCTGGTGCAGGAAAAGCGGGTATTGATGAGCTAGCAGGTCAAACGGCGAAGCTGCTAAACGGTCTGCCTGCAGACAAGAAGCAATTCTCTCAACAGATCGCGTTTAACTGTATTCCACAAATCGATCAGATGATGGAAAACGGCTACACCAAAGAAGAAATGAAAATGGTGTGGGAAACACAGAAGATCTTTAACGATCCATCAATCGCAGTCAATCCAACGTGTGTACGTGTTCCTGTATTCTACGGTCATGCAGAAGCACTTCACATTGAGACTCGTTCACCTATCGATGCACAAGAAGTTGTTAACTTGCTTGAGCAAACAGACGGTATCGAAGTGTTCCACGGTGAAGACTTCCCTACACAAGTTCGCGATGCGGGCGGTAAAGACCATGTAATGGTTGGCCGTATCCGTAACGATATCAGCCATCATAGCGGCGTAAACCTGTGGGTTGTTGCTGATAACGTGCGTAAAGGCGCGGCAACTAACGCGGTGCAAATCGCAGAAGTTCTGATCCGCGATTACTACTAAGTCGTTTACAATTCATTTCAAAGCCTCGCACAGTGCGAGGCTTTTTTGTACGAACGAAACAAAATAGTGTGAGATTAGTACGAATATGGCGAGAGCCACACATTTTTTATTCTCAACGCTATAGTTTTGCATGCGATATCCGATATATTTAACCGATCACCATTTCAAATTGTATTTAGCACAAAACTGAGCCTTCTATGCGTCAAAATTATAAGCGTTTGTTAGCAGCCCTTGTGTTGATGAGCGCGACTCAGACATCATCAGTGGTTCAAGCCGAAGGAATTCGTCTTGTTGGACCGTCTGGTGAAGTGCAATCATCTCCGAGCTATGCTGAAGATATTGAGCGAGCATTACCTGCTCCTCCTGCGAATACTCAACCGTCACGTTTCTTTGGTCCGACTGGTGAAAATCAAACACTATGGTCGATCGCTTCAGAATTACGACCTTCACGCGGTGTTACCGTTCAACAAACGCTTCTTGCCATTTACCGAATTAACCCTCAAGCGTTTGAGAACCAAAACATTCATGAATTGATCCCAGGTAGTCGGCTACGAGTACCTTCTCTAGAGCAAGTGCAAAGCGCGACCACAGCGCAAGCTGTTGCGATTATGAAGGCGCATGAAGCTAAGTTAAAACAGCCGAAGCCGACAAATAGAGCGACGCCAGCACAACGAGTCACCGAGCAACCAAAGCCACAAATTAAAGTAGAACCCAAGCCTGCGGCTAAGCCAGAGACAGTGGCAGCAACGGAGCCAAAACCAACTCCGAAAACAATACCCGTCATCCCTGCGCCACCAGTAACCACCTCTCCGCAGGGTGAAAAGCAGGTCAGTGCGCTGAAGGACAAACTTCAAGGCTCACAAAGTGAATTAGAGTCATTAGAAGAGAAGAACCATCGTCTTCGATTGATGCTGTCAGAAGTGCAAAGCGAAGTCGAAACTTTGAAAAGCGAGCTGAATGACGAAGAACGCATTCGCTCAGAAGTCGAGAAACTGCTTGCAGAAGAGCGCCAGCGCCTTGCTGAACAACAACGCATGCAACCAAGCACCATGGACAAAATTTTGTCTAATGGTTGGCTTGTTGGTCTTGCGGCATTAATTCCTGGTGCTTTGATTGCGTTGCTAGTTGTTATGCTTCTTGGTCGACGCTCTAAAGCGAAAGAGGAAGAAGCGGCTGCACAGGAACAGCAAAACGTTGATCCTCTTGCGGCGCCAATCGGTTTAGCGGCGGCGGATGAGCTTGATGAAGAGCTCACGCTTGATGATGAATTGTTTGCAGATGAAGATATCAACACACAGTCTTTACAAGAAGAGAAGTCAGATTTAGAAGAAGACGTCTTTGCTAACCTCGACGATGAAGAACTTGATTTCAATCTGGAAGGGGACGATGACCCATTTGCAGATATTGGCGATGACGGTGACCTAGATGTTGGTCTGGATGAGTTTGAGTCATCGAACAATGGTATCCAAGTCAACGGCGAAGAAAAAGCGCTTGGTTTAGAAGAAATGGAGCGAGCCTTAGATGAGGTTGCTCCAGAACTAGAAGTGCTCGATGACGATGAGTCTGGCTTCGATCTTTCGGATGATGTGAATGAGAAATCAGACTCGCTTTCAGACGACGCATTTGCCGAGTTACTTGCAGCCGATGAGCCGTCAGAAGAGTTACCAAGTGACACTGTCGACCAGGATATGCTTGATGACTTGTTTGCTGAACTTGGCAACGATGACTTCGATTTAGATACTGATGAGCCTGAGTTAAAACAGCCCGTTTCGGATGATGACTTTAGTGTAGGAGAGGCATCTGACGACGATATCGATAAGCTATTGGCCCAGTATGAACAACCGGCTAGTGAATCGGAAGTTCGAGAAGCTGACGCCAATGAAGGTCCTGTTCTAGATGAAAACAGTACAGAGCTACTCGATGAACTCATTGATTTTGATGAAGATGACACAGACGAGTTTGATCCACTAAACGAGCTAGAAGCAATCTCTGGTTTTGAAGGTGATGACTCGATCGAAGAGTTAGACGCAGATAGCACAGACTTACTGGATGAACTCATTGATGATGTTACCTCTGAACTTGATGAAGAGACTGAAGCTGATTTAGATCCGTTTGATGATCTGATTCGAGAGGACGAGAGCCCAGAGCTGAATAAATCGGAAGAGGAAGAGTTACTGAAATCACTTGGTTTTGGTGAGCCAGACGCCGACGAAAAGCCATCTTCCGTAGTTGAGTCAGAACAAACTCATGAAGATCAGGACATTGAGTCTGGGTTGGACATCGACGCTTTATTAAGTGAAAGCCAACCAGACACGCAACAAGCTGCAAAAGAGCAACCATTAACCGAGCCAGAGGCTGCTTCAGAGCCATTTAGCAGCGATGAATTTCTTGGTGATTTAGAGGACCTCTCACCAGAGAATGATCCTTTAATGAGCGAGCTAGACGACCTATTTGAGTCAGACAGTGAAGAACTTCTGCCAACAGAACAAGAAAAAGCGGATTTTTCTGCTGAACTTGACGCTCTATTTGATAGTGAAGACGATTTACCGCAGCAAGTTGAAAAAACACAAACGGAGATAGAGGAAGCTTCATCACTACAACAAGAGGCTACCGATACTGATTCAACACAAGAACCATCCGTGGAGTCCGGTGCTGAGGTACAGCCTCACGTTGAGCAAGAGGAAGACATTCCAGCCTTCACGCCGACACCAAATACAATAGAGAATGAATTCGGTGTTCCACAAGAAGAAGATTGGCTACTGGATGAGCCTGAATTGGAGCCGGAAACTGAGTCGACCAACGATTCAGAAGAAGAATTCAATTTTGATGAGCTAGATCTTCCAGAATTCAGCGAAGAAGATGCTCTAGCATCTATGGCTGGCGAACCTGTGTTAGAAACGTCCGAGTCCGTTGAGTCAGAACAAGTTGAAGCAGGCTTGCCAGCTGAGTCCGAAGAAGAGTTCAATTTTGACGAGCTGGATCTTCCTGAGTTTAGTGAAGAAGACGCATTGGCGTCCATGGCTGGCGAACCTGCGTTAGAAACGTCCGAGTCCGTTGAGCCAGAACAGGTTGAAGCAGACTTGCCAGCTGAATCAGAAGATGAATTCAATTTTGATGAGCTCGATTTGCCAGAGTTCAGTGAAGAAGATGCACTGGCGTCTATGGCTGGCGAACCTGCGTT
>NZ_JAWOTK010000007.1:10361-175812 GCF_033338855.1 Vibrio sp. Vb0937
ATTTGCCAGAGTTCAGTGAAGAAGATGCACTGGCGTCTATGGCTGGCGAACCTGCGTTAGAAACGTCCGAGTCCGTTGAGCCAGAACAAGTTGAAGCCGACTTGCCAACTGAGTCCGAAGAAGAGTTCAATTTTGATGAGCTCGATTTGCCAGAGTTCAGTGAAGAAGATGCACTGGCGTCTATGGCTGGCGAACCTGCGTTAGAAACGTCCGAGTCCGTTGAGCCAGAACAGGTTGAAGCCGACTTGCCAGCTGAGTCCGAAGAAGAGTTCAATTTTGATGAGCTCGATTTGCCAGAGTTCAGCGAAGAAGATGCCTTGGCGTCGATGGAAGAAGAGCCAGAATTACCGAGCTCTGAGACTGCAGATATAGAACCAATCTCCGGTGAGGATGAAGAGTTAAGTTTTGACGACCAAGATCTTCCAGAGTTCAATGAGGAAGATGTTCTCGCGTCAATGAACGAGGGTGCGCCAGAGAGCCCTAAGGTTGAAGCAGAGACATCGAGACCAGCTATTCAAGCCGATAACGATCATGATGCTTTGTTTGAAGTATTTGCGCAGCAAAACGGCTTTGATACTGACCCAGAAGTGCAGCCAACAGCGACAGAGGGTGAGCCGCTCAGTAATTTGGATGATGAATCATCAATGGCTAACCTTCTTGCGGAAGACGCAAACTCAGAAGTATTTGAAGGTAAACTAGACAGTGACACCATCGCAAGTGCAGGTATGGATTTTGAAACCATGCTTGATGTTGGAGATGATTGGGATGGCTTTAAACCCGCTGCTGATAACGTAAGTTCTACTGAAGAAGTGCCTGAGGACCAGCGTGATGTTTGGAATTCGAGTGATGCACTAAGTCAGCCAGAGATCGCGCAAGAAAACTGGGCAGAGCAAAGCGACTTGGATGACTTCGACCCGAAGAAAAATCAATTTATGACGATTGATGAATTGATGGCTCAGGTCGACAGAGAAGGTGGTGAGTTCGAAGAAGAAGACCTTAAGCTCGATGTCGGATTGAACGAGTTTCCAGATGTTATCGGCGAGATCGGCGATATTGACGTAGATAACAATGCTGAAGCGGCTGGGAAACTGGATTTGGCTAAAATCTATCTCGAGATGAACGATTCTCAAGGGGCGATTAAACTACTAGAAGAGGCGATTGTTTACGGTGAGGATGATATTCGCCGCGAAGCAAAAAGCCTGATTGACGCCATTAATGGCCGATAAACCGAAACAAAAGGGTAGCGTTTGCTACCCTTTTTGTGTCCCGTTAGTAGGATGCTACCTTTATGTCACCCTTGGTGAAACTGGCAACTTGAGGTGACTTGAGTATATACTTCCCGCCCCATTTTAGAGTTCGAAGGTTAAGATGAGAATCGCATTAGGTATCGAGTACAACGGTACAAACTACTTTGGTTGGCAGCGCCAAAGAGAAGTGAAAAGTGTCCAAGAAGAGCTAGAGAAAGCATTGTCCGTCGTCGCTAATCACCCAGTTGAAGTTCAGTGTGCTGGTCGGACAGACGCAGGCGTGCATGGCACGGGACAAGTTGTGCACTTTGATACCAACGTTACTCGAAAAATGGTAGCTTGGACCATGGGCGCAAACGCGAACATGCCAAGCGATATAGCGGTTCGTTGGGCTAAGGAAGTTTCAGATGATTTCCATGCAAGATTCTCAGCGACAGCTCGCCGTTATCGTTACATTATTTTCAATCATGCTTTACGTCCAGGCATCCTAAACTCGGGGGTTAGTCACTATCATGGTGAGCTCGACGAGAAAAAAATGCATGAAGCAGGGCAGTTCCTACTTGGCGAAAATGATTTTACGTCGTTTCGCGCGGCGCATTGTCAGTCTCGCAGCCCATTTCGAAACTTGATGCATCTGAACGTTACGCGCCATGGAAACTATGTGGTTATTGATATTAAAGCCAATGCGTTCGTGCATCATATGGTTCGTAATATCACGGGTAGCTTGATAAAAGTTGGACGTGGCGAAGAGAGTCCTGAATGGATCAAGTGGTTATTAGAAGCCAAAGATCGCAAACTAGCGGGTGCGACAGCGAAAGCGGAAGGTCTGTACCTGGTAGATGTAGACTACCCAGAAGAGTTTGGGTTACCTGAAGTGCCGATCGGTCCACTGTTTTTACCAGATAATTTGAACTAATTTTACAAACTTATTTCAAAATATCGGTAGTGTTTACATTGAATGTGAACGGAAAACATACGCTATTTACGATATCAAAAATAGGTACAACCAGTTTTTTATCTACAGTAGCTGCAAGATATGGTTTAATCCGTCGGTATTATGTCGAATTTATATCTTTCGCAATGAAGCGGAAGAGTTGAGAGAAAAGGTCTTCCATGAGTTGGCTTGAAAAGATTTTAGAGAAAAGCAATCTAGTAAGTTCACGCAAAGCTTCTATCCCAGAAGGTGTGTGGACTAAATGTACCTCTTGTGAACAGGTTTTATACCATGCTGAACTAGAGCGTAACTTAGAAGTTTGTCCAAAGTGTAACCATCACATGCGTATGAAAGCGCGTCGTCGTTTGGAAACATTTTTAGATGAAGGTAATCGAGTTGAATTAGGTTCTGAACTTGAGCCACAGGATAAACTGAAATTTAAAGATTCTAAGCGATACAAAGAGCGTATCTCTGCTGCACAAAAAAATAGCGGTGAGAAAGATGCGCTAGTTGTGATGCAGGGTGAATTGCTTGGTCTGCCGCTTGTGGCGTGTGCGTTTGAATTCTCCTTTATGGGTGGTTCAATGGGTTCAGTCGTTGGTGCTCGCTTTGTGAAAGCAGTGGATGCAGCCATTGAAAATAACTGTGCGCTTGTTTGTTTCTCAGCAAGTGGTGGTGCTCGTATGCAAGAGGCTTTAATGTCTCTTATGCAAATGGCAAAAACCAGTGCTGCGCTTGAGCGTTTATCAGAAAAAGGTCTGCCGTTTATTTCTGTTCTAACTGACCCTACAATGGGTGGTGTATCAGCAAGTTTGGCTATGTTGGGTGATATCAACATCGGTGAACCTAAGGCCCTCATTGGCTTTGCTGGTCGTCGTGTAATCGAGCAAACTGTACGTGAAGATCTTCCTGAAGGTTTCCAGCGTAGTGAGTTCCTGCTTGATCACGGTGCTATTGATATGATCGTTGACCGTCGTGAAATGCGTCAGCGTGTGGGTGGTCTTATCGCTAAGATGACTAACCACAAGTCTCCTTTGGTGGTTTCGGTTAACGAATCTCCAAATGAAGAGCCATATTCTGTACCAGAAGCGGACGAAAAAGGGTAAAGTATCAACTAACATAAAAACCAAAGAATTTAATGGTTAAAGTTAGATGACCCAAAACCCAATTCCTCAAGCCACATCTTCATTAGAGATGTGGCTTGATTATTTAGCAAATATTCATTCCTCAGCAATTGATCTAGGCTTAGACCGTGTCCAAGCGGTAGCAAACAAAGCCAATCTTACCAAACCAGCTCCAACCGTAATCACCGTTGCCGGAACCAATGGCAAAGGCTCAACGTGTGCGTTAATGGAAGCCATTTTACTTGATGCTGGCTATTCAGTCGGTGTTTATAGTTCTCCGCACCTGATTCGTTACAACGAGCGTGTACGCATTAATGGCGTTGACGTTGTAGATGCCAAGCACTGTGAAGCATTCGATTATGTAGAAAAGCAGCGTGGTGATGTTAGCCTTAGCCTCTTTGAATTCGGTACGCTTGCTGCGCTACGTATTTTCCAAGTAGAGAAAGTTGACGTTGTCTTACTTGAAGTAGGACTTGGCGGCCGTCTAGACGCCACTAATGTTGTTGACCATGATGTTTCTGTTATTACGAGCTTAGCGATCGATCATGTGGATTGGCTTGGTGATGACATCAATGTTATTGGTTTTGAAAAAGCGGGCATTTACCGTTCAGGGAAGCCAGCAATTTGTGGTCAACCGACGCCACCAGCGACCGTGGCGGCTCATGCTGACGATATTGGTTCTGAGTTCTTCCAAGTAGGTATTCAGTACGATTACCAACTAACTGATAATGGTTGGAAATGGAGCAGTGGGGCATTTGAGTTAGAGGATTTACCAATCCCATCGCTACCATTACAAAATGCAGCCACTGCACTGATGGCACTAGGGGCTTCGGAATTGCAAATCACTGACATAAATATTGTCAATGGCTTGAATAATGCGCGTTTGGCGGGGCGTATGCAAGTACTGCATCACGAACCTGAAATAGTCCTTGATGTCGCTCATAACCCGCACTCTGCTGAGTATTTGGTAGAAAGAGTGAAGCAACAATATCTGGGTAAGAATATCCATATTGTGGTTGCAATGCTGCATGACAAGGACATTAAAGCAACCATTGAAGCGCTAACTCCAGTTGCAACACAATGGTATCCAGCGTCGCTTACTGGACCGAGAGCGGCGACCGCTGATGAATTGTGCCAATACTTACCTGATGGGCAAGTTCATTTTGAAAACCCTGTTGACGCCTTCGAGAGTGCGAGAAGCCACGCAAAGGCAGGAGACGTTATTCTGGTGGTTGGCTCATTCCATACCGTCGGAGAGGTATTGGAACATTGGCAATCAAATAATAAATAAGTAAAGGTATTTTGATGGCAAGTAAATTCCAAAGTCGTTTAGTCGGCACCATCATTCTAGTCGCAGTCGGAGTCATTGTTCTTCCCGATGTGCTAGATGGTAAGAAACTGCACTACAAAGAAGAATTTGCCAGTATTCCTATCAAACCAGAACTTGATAGTGATGTGGAAAACTTCGAAATATTAGAGCCAGTGGAAGACGACATTACGTTACCGGATTCTCCGGTTGAAGCTGTAGTGCAAGAAAGTGAGGATGCTCAAGTAGCCGTTTCTGAGCCCGAGCCAGCGCCAACATCTAAACCTGAGGTCATCAAACAACCAGAGCAAGTTGAGGTCGTCACTCGTCCTGTTCAAGAGAAAAATCAATATGAAGATTCAGCTTGGATCATTCAGTTGATGGCACTTAAGAATCACGAAAATGCTGTCGCGCTTGTCGCGGATTTGCAAAAGCGTGGTTATCAAGCTCACACAAAGAAAGAAAACGAGTTTACGAGAGTGATTGTTGGCCCTGATGTGTCAAAAAGTAAACTTGAACGACAAGTTCAAGAATTACAAAAAATTACAGGTTCAAAAGGTCAATTGCTTAAATTTAAGCCATTAAATCCATAAGAAAACGTTTGCGTCAGCATTTTTTCTGTTAAAATGCGCGCCAACTTAAGATGAAGAAAAGATGAATTGGATAGATTTTATCATTTTAGGTGTGATCGGATTTTCAGCTCTGATCAGTTTAGTTCGCGGTTTTGCTAAAGAAGCTTTGTCTTTGGTGATTTGGTTCGGAGCGTTTTTTATCTCCAGTAATTACTATGCCAAATTGGCGGTGTACTTCACCAACATCGAAGATGATATGTTTCGTAACGGAGCGGCGATTGCGGCGTTATTTGTCGCAACCTTGGTAGTTGGTGCAGTGGTGAATTACGTCATTGGTCAACTGGTACAAAAAACAGGGCTATCAGGTACGGACCGAATTCTCGGGATTGTATTTGGTGGTCTACGCGGAGTCTTAATTGTTTCTGCGGTGCTGTTTTTTATGGATGCGTTTACTGCATTCCCAAGCTCGGATTGGTGGAAAGATTCACAGTTGATCCCTGAGTTCAGCCGTATCATCGCCCCATTCTTCGAGCATTTACAAGCAACATCAAGTTTTCTGTCTGGCACTATCTAGTAGTGCCAGCTACTGTCGCAAATCGAGGATTAGGACATGTGTGGTATTGTTGGAATCGTGGGCACAACGCCTGTAAACCAGTCTATTTATGACGCGTTAACGGTGTTACAGCATCGTGGCCAAGATGCCGCTGGTATTTGTACCATAGAAAGCAATCGTTTTCGTCTGCGTAAGGCGAACGGTTTAGTCAAGGATGTATTTGAAGCAAGACACATGCAGCGCCTGCAAGGCGAGGTCGGAATTGGTCATGTTCGTTACCCTACAGCAGGCAGTTCAAGTGCTTCAGAAGCTCAACCTTTCTACGTAAACTCTCCTTTCGGTATTACACTTGCCCACAACGGTAACTTGACCAACGCTAACGAAGTTCGTCAGAAGCTGTTTGAAAAAGATCGCCGTCATATCAATACCACTTCAGACTCTGAAGTATTACTAAATGTACTGGCGCACGAAATTGACTCAGTAAAAGGAAATGTCACGACCGAAGACGTATTCCGCGCAGTCACCAATGTTCATCGCACAATTCGCGGTGCTTATGCTGTGACCGCCATGATCATTGGTCATGGTATGATTGCATTTCGTGACCCACACGGTATTCGCCCGCTGTGTTTAGGTAAGCGTGAAGTTAACGGCAGAGCAGAGTACATGGTTGCGTCTGAATCGGTGGCATTGGATGCGGTCGGTTTTGATTTCGTCCGTGATGTTGCACCTGGTGAAGCGATTTACGCAACGTTTGACGGTGAGCTTTACACGAAGCAGTGTGCAGACAATCCTAAGCTGAACCCTTGTATTTTCGAGTTCGTGTACTTTGCTCGTCCAGATTCGTTCATCGATAAAATTTCGGTATACAGCGCTCGCGTTGAAATGGGTAAAAAGCTGGGCGAACGTATTCGTGAAGATTACGCAAACCTTGATATCGATGTTGTCATTCCTATCCCTGAAACGTCTTGCGACATTGCACTGCAAATCGCTCAAGCGATCGATATCCCTTATCGCCAGGGTTTCGTGAAAAACCGTTATGTTGGACGTACGTTTATCATGCCTGGCCAGCAACAACGTAAGAAATCAGTACGTCGCAAGTTGAATGCTATTCGTTCGGAATTCAAAGGTAAGAATGTGTTGCTGGTGGATGACTCTATTGTTCGAGGTACAACGTCAGAGCAGATTATTGAGATGGCTCGTGATTCTGGTGCCAAGAAAGTGTACATGGTCTCAGCGGCTCCTGAAGTTCGTTTCCCGAACGTATACGGCATTGATATGCCAAGTGCTACAGAGCTTATTGCCCATGGCCGTGACAACGATACAATTTGTAAGCAGATTGGTGCCGATGCGCTTATTTATCAACGTCTAGAAGATTTGGTAGAGGCGGTAGGTCTTGGAAACCAAGACATTACTCAGTTCGATACTTCCGTGTTTAACGGCGAATACGTAACGGGTGATATCGACCAACAATACCTAGATTTCTTAGATGGTCTTCGTAATGATGATGCGAAAACACAACTTGAAATCCAACAGGATTTAGCAAACCTAGAGCTTCATAACGAAGGCGCATAGGATGCGCTTTCTTAAGTCGTAAAAAAACCAGAGCTTCGGCTCTGGTTTTTTGTTTTCGCTATCTAGTTAGTGAATGTTATAAGCGATCACAAAGTCAATAAAGAGGCGAACTTTCTCTGGCAGGTGGTCTTTGTGGTTGTAAAGCATATAAATGTCGCGCGGGTTTGCACTCCAATCTGGCAGTACGCGTACCAAATCGCCGCTCTCGATGTACTCTTTGATCATGACATCTGGCATTAGTGTGATGCCTAAACCTTCGGAACAAGCGCTGCGCACCACATTGAGCGCGTTTGCTTGAAAACGACCACGATCAACATTCACCACAGACTCGCCTTTGCTATTAATCAAGGTCCACTTAATAAGTGGGTACCCTTTTAGCAATGAATGGTTAGATAGCTCTTCTGCATGGTGTGGCGCAGGATTCGAGGTTAGATAGTCAGGGCTTGCAACGAGAATATCCTTCACTTCGCCAATCTTACGCGCGATGAGGCTAGAGTCGCGTTGCGGTCCCACTCGAAAAATTACATCCCATTCAGTAGGGTCAAGCTTGTCCGCATTATTCTCTGTCGTTAGCTCAATGTTGATGTCCGGGTACTGCTTCATAAAGCTGTTGAACATCGGCATCATCATTCGTTTAGTTAAGTTGTAAGGCGCGGATATCTTAATCTTGCCGGATGCTCCTCGGCAGTCGTCAGTGATTTCCTCTGCTGCGGTTGTTAGCCTTTGTAGTAAAGGAGAGCACTCATGGTAAAAACGTTCCCCTGCTTCAGTGAGTGAAAGTTTGCGAGCATGACGGTTCAATAGTCGAAGATTGACAGAGTCTTCTAGCGCTTGAATGCGTCGGGTGATGGTCGCAACCGGGATCATGGTTTTTCGCGAAGTTGCGGTGTAGCTCCCATTTTCGACAACCAGTCGAAACAGGTTTAAGTCATCTAATTTCATATTTCCAGACACATTAAATTACCGATTACGGTTAATTTATAATTAACTTTGTGATCAAAGCTTGCTTTAAGTCAACATGTTGCATCATTTGAACACAGCAACCCTGTTTGAGTAAATACTGTTATACGCCGTAATATTTGTATTAATGCAGTTTCCGAGCTAAGTTTTATAACAAGGCGAAGCGGCCTCAGGTCTTGCTGTGACACGTTTTGCTGGAAGTAAACACAACAAAAATAATGACTTATTAATAAATCTGTTTTTTTTGACTGAGCTTTGTGAGGGATAAAGGTATGTTTAAGACTCACAGTCAAACGGCAATGGTCTCGGCACAGGAAGTGATTAATCAAAAACTAATAATGTTGGTGGACGATGATCCAATATTTCGTAAAGTAACCAATGCCTATTTAGAAAGTCAGGGTTTTAAAGTAGTAGAAGCAGAAAACGGCCTAGAAGCGCTTCAACAACTCAGGGAATGCCAACCCGATCTTATCTTATGTGATTTATCGATGCCGGTCTTAGATGGTATCGAGTTCGTCGAAGAAGTTAGTCTCGAATACCCATATATGCCGCTTATCGTGGTATCAGGCACGGATGAAATGTCCGATGTCGCGAAAGCGTTGCGATTTGGTATTAAAGATTTTCTTCCTAAACCGATAGGTAATTATGAGCACCTATCTCAGGCGATAGAGAATACGCTAGAAGATACCGATAGCCACTTCTCAGAACAACGTGACTTTTCAAGTCAGTGGTTCAGGGTTGATGATGGTGGTGAAATCCCAGATGAACAAGAGCTGTATTGGCATCTGGAATATTTGCAACAGAATCCGAGTGCGGCAAGAGATTTACTGCAAGCGCTATTGCCAGAGAAGGATGCTGCTCAGGGAGATTGGCGCTGCTCGTACCGTTTATTGCAATCGACGGATGTGATGCCCTTGGTTTTCGATTATCGTTGGTTAATGAATGGTCAATTTGCGTTTTATCTCGTTGATTCTGCTTCCCAAGCTAATGATGGAGTTGCGACGACATTGCTCGTTAGGGCATTGTTTGACGACTATCTCCGTAACTTGAAAAGTTTCAGTGCTGATCTTAAGGACATGGTAGGGATCATTGAAAAAGGAATTGAGTGTTCGGAGTGTGCGGGTGCAGTCAATGCTGTGTTTGGTGTCGCCGACCTCGCTTCATCCTCGGTCTCTATATTGCCTGCGGGTTTAGATAGCCATTGGTCTGACGGAAATACGAATCAACACATCGCAGCAGGTAACCGTTTAGGGGGAGGAAGTATGAAAAACTTCATCACCCGCGATTTACCGCTTAGTGTTGCAGGACAGTTGTCTATCGGGTGTTTAGGTTCTTCAAGTTTTAGTTTAAGTATTACCCGGAAATCCCGACTAGTATAATTATGACTTGCAAACCAATAAGCAGCGTCCTTACGCTGCTTATTATCTTTTTAGGACCACCAAAACAACATACGTTTAGTTTAATAACCTTACTTTTTACTGGTGTTTAGATTTGGCTGTTTAATGTATAGTCAGCGCTTAAAACAATAATGACCCATTTGTGCAACGATAATTTAACGCTGTACCTTGGGAGAAGCAAAGTCAACTAGTGAGAAGACACATCATGGCAGACAAAGATTTTAAAGAGCCTTATAATATTTTTTACTTTTTAGGTTTTATTGCAGTTCTTTTGATCCCAACACTTCCTGCAACGCTAACCTGGCTTCGTGTAATGAATGGTTACGCAGGCTTTTAATCTAGCTATTTTGTACCGGAGTTCACCATTCGTATTAAGCGTTACTTTTTCAATACTGTTGGTGGACTCTGTATTGTGCTCGGCATAGCCGGCATAGCCCTTCCACTTTTACCCACCACACCTTTTATTTTGCTTGCTAGCGCATGTTTTATGCGTGGTAGCCCCGCATTTCATCAATGGTTACATAACCACAAAACGTTTGGACCCATTCTCGACAATTGGCATAAGCATCGGGCTGTTACTTCAAAAGTAAAAAAGCGTGGTGCGATTTTTATTGCGCTTAGTTTCATGGTTTCAATCGTTGTTGTCCCCCTCGTTTGGGTAAAAATTGGTCTTTTAGTGATGCTAATCGTTTTACTCAGCTGGTTTATGCGACTGCCTGTGATTGAGTTGGTTGCTGACCGAGAAGAAAATCACTAAGATTGTAGAGAATAGTGTGCCCGCTCTTCGAGTGGGCGTTTGTATTTTCAGCGCCTGTGACTTTTACGAAAATAAGCACATAGTGGTGAAAACCTATTGTTCGTTGCCCTCGTGATACTGCGATTAGAGAGGGCGATGAGCCAATCTAAGTAAATCGGTATTATGACTACAGAAACAATTTCACTGATCAAATCTAGCATCAAAAGCATCCAAGACTACCCAAAGCCAGGCATTCTATTTCGTGATGTGACGAGCCTTCTTGAAGACGCGAAAGCATACCAAGCAACGATCAACTTACTTGTTGAACGTTACAAAGATATGGGCTTTACCAAGGTTGTGGGTACGGAAGCTCGTGGCTTTCTATTTGGCGCGCCTTTAGCGCTTGAGCTAGGTGTTGGTTTTGTACCAGTGCGTAAACCAGGCAAGCTACCACGTCCTACTGTTGCTCAATCTTATGAGCTTGAATACGGCGTTGATACACTAGAAATCCATACAGATGCCATCGTTGAAGGCGACAAAGTACTGGTTGTCGACGACTTATTGGCAACGGGCGGTACTATTGAAGCGACGACTAAGCTGATTCGCCAACTGGGTGGTGAAGTTGAGCACGCTGCGTTCGTTATCAACCTACCAGAAATCGGTGGTGATAAACGTTTAGAAGCACTAGGTCTAAACGTGTACAGCATTTGCGATTTTGAAGGACATTAATACATTCAATGAGTTATTTAGCTTTAGCGCGAAAATGGCGTCCTAATCAGTTTGACCAAGTTGTCGGACAAAAACATGTCCTGACGGCGTTGGAAAACGCACTGGCGCAAAACCGTTTACACCATGCTTATCTGTTCAGCGGGACTCGTGGTGTGGGTAAAACGAGTATCGGTAGGCTGTTTGCCAAAGGCTTGAACTGCGAAACCGGCATTACCGCGACACCTTGTGGTAAGTGTGATACTTGTCGTGAAATTGATGAAGGTCGCTTTGTCGATCTTCTTGAAATCGACGCAGCATCACGTACTAAAGTTGAAGACACTCGTGAACTGTTAGACAACGTTCAATACAAACCTGCTCGTGGACGTTTTAAAGTGTACCTCATCGATGAGGTGCACATGCTATCGCGTCACTCTTTCAATGCGTTGTTGAAAACCCTGGAAGAGCCGCCAGAGTATGTGAAGTTCTTACTCGCAACAACTGATCCACAAAAGCTGCCTGTCACTATATTGTCGCGTTGTCTTCAGTTTCATCTGAAACCAATCAGCGTTGATGATATTCACCAGCAACTTGACTACATTTTGGGTCAAGAGCAAGTATCGGCAGAACCAAAAGCACTGGGTATGATCTCACATGCTGCAGATGGCAGTATGCGTGATGCTCTCAGCTTGACTGATCAAGCAATTGCTTTAGGTAACGGTGCGGTGCAAGCCGATATTGTCAGCCACATGTTGGGGACGATTGATACCGACCAAGCGATTCACTTACTAGAGTCAATCAGCAGCAAGAAACCTCAACAAGCTATGGATAAAATCCAACAATTAGCGGCAAATGGTGTTGAGTGGGATGGTTTGTTGCAGCAAGTCGCAACACAGTTACACCGAATTGCGATGTATCAAGCGTTGCCCGCGTCGTTAGACCGAGCACAACCAGATGCAGAGAAAATTGAGCTGTTGAGTAAAGCTCTAAGCCCGCAAGACGTTCAGCTTTACTATCAAATTGCATTGAAAGGTCGTGAAGATTTGACCCTCTCGCCAAATGGGAGAGTCGGTTTGGAAATGATTGTGCTGCGTATGATGGCGTTCCGTCCATCAAATAACAGTGGGGCAAATGTTGTTTCTAGTAACTGCGAGCCAGCGTCATCTCCGGCTCAAAGTACCAGTCAACCAAAGGCTGCGCCAGCTCGGACAGTAGCAGCTCCTCGAGCTCAGCAGCCGAGTCCAGCACAAAGCTCACCACAAGTGGCGCCTCAACCTTCATCCAATTCACAACCTGAATATCACGCGAGTGGATATGAGACGGTTCCGCCACAGTATGATATGGCGCCGCCGATGAGCGAAAACCCTGCACCGCAGCATGAAACGCCACCTCAACAAGTGCAAGAGAGCGTTTCAACACCGGCGCGCGGTGGTCTAAGCGGTTTACGTCACCAATTACGTTCTCAGCGTCAAGGCCTACAACAGAACACTCCTCAAAATGGTGGCTCAAAAAAGCCTAAAGCGGCATCTGCACAACCAGAATCGGTTATCGACCGAGTAGCGCAATTGCATGGCAATTCCGCGCAGGTGTCGCCAAACTCAGCTCCGAAGTCGACGGAGCCACAAGTTGAAGAAGCGTATCGCTGGCGTCCAAGCAAGCCTGTTGAGACAAAAGTAAATACAAAACTGACACCTACGCAGCTCAAGCAGGCACTTGAGCATGAGAAAACGCCTGAAATGGCACAAAAGCTCATCGATGAGTCATTAGAACATAATGAATGGGCGAAGCTAATCAGCTTAATGGAGATCCCTAAGCTGGTAGAGCAACTTGCGCTAAACTCTCATTATAGTAAGGAAGGAACAACCGTTTCGTTACTATTGAGAAGCAGCCAAGCTCATTTGAGTACTGATAGAGCTCAAGCCGAATTGCTCAAAGCACTTAATACCGTGTTAGGTGAAGAATGCCACATGAGCATCGAAATAGGGGAGAGTGGAGAAACACCACTTGAACTGAGAGATAGGCTCTACCAAGAGAAATTACAGCAAGCGCTGAACAGTTTAGAAAACGATCCAAATGTTCAATTTATTGAACGTCGTTTTGCTGCAGAGCTTGATAAAGATAGTGTGCGCCCTATCTAATAATCGAATGGAATGGGGTTGAAAACCCAAAGGTATAACCCCATTAATTGATGCAACACCTCATTAAACCAGAGAGATAAACATGTTTGGTAAAGGCGGTATGGGCAACCTAATGAAGCAAGCCCAGCAAATGCAAGATCGCATGCAAAAGCTTCAAGAAGAAATCGCGAATATGGAAGTAACTGGCGAGTCTGGTGCTGGCCTAGTTAAAGTTACTATCACTGGTAGTCACAGCGTACGTCGTGTTGACATCGATGAAAGTTTGATGGAAGACGACAAAGAAATGCTTGAAGATCTGATCGCTGCGGCGTTCAACGATGCAGCCCGTCGTGTTGAAGAAACTCAAAAAGAGAAAATGGCTTCTGTAACTGGCGGTATGCAACTACCACCAGGTATGAAAATGCCATTCTAATCTGCTGATATTTAATTAAGCGGACTTTTAATGCGTACCAGTCATATGCTGGAGCAATTGATGGAGGCCTTACGTTGTCTACCTGGGGTTGGCCCCAAGTCAGCGCAGCGTATGGCCTTTCATTTGTTACAGCGCGATAGAAAAGGCGGTTTGCAGCTTGCAGATGCGCTTAGTCAGGCAATGACAGAAATAGGTCATTGTACTGAGTGTCGAACCTTCACCGAAGAAGAAGTCTGTCACATTTGTACCAACCCAAAACGCCAAGAAAATGGTCAAATTTGTGTGGTAGAAAGCCCGGCAGACATCGCAGCCGTTGAAGCAACAGGCCAATATTCTGGTCGGTACTTTGTTCTTATGGGGCATTTGTCGCCATTAGATGGTATTGGTCCAAGTGATATTGGATTAGATGTCCTTGATTACCGCTTACGTCGCGGTGATATTACCGAAGTGATTTTGGCGACAAACCCAACAGTTGAAGGTGAAGCCACTGCCCATTACATCGCAGAGCTATGTAAAGAGCACCAAGTTGATGCCAGCCGCATCGCGCATGGTGTGCCTGTCGGTGGGGAGCTAGAGCTTGTTGATGGCACGACGTTGTCACATTCGCTATTAGGTCGACACAGAATTTAATAAAAAGCCGCTGAACTCAGCGGCTTTTTTGATCTTGGGAGTTGGGAACGATTAATCGTTCGATTCTTCACCAAGAAGGTTTTTGTAGATAACCGCACCAAGCACGCCACCCACAATAGGCGCAACCCAGAACAGCCATAGCTGAGAAACCGCCCAGTCACCCACATATACTGCGACTGCCGTGCTACGAGCAGGGTTTACTGACGTATTGGTGACAGGAATGCTGATCAGGTGAATGAGAGTCAAACACAGGCCAATTGCGATAGGTGCAAAGCCTTGTGGCGCACGTTTGTCTGTTGCACCCATAATGACAATCAGGAACATCATCGTCATGACAACTTCAGTCACAAGTGCAGCGATCATCGAGTATTGGCCTGGAGAGTGTTCCCCATAACCATTGGCGGCAAAGCCAGAACCCACAACATCGAATCCTGCTTGTCCAGATGCAATAACGTAAAGCACGCCACCTGCGATAAGCCCGCCGATCACCTGTGAGATGATGTAGGGAGCAACGTCTTTTGTCTCAAAACGACCGCCAGTCCAAAGGCCAACTGTCACTGCAGGGTTCAAGTGACAACCTGAAATATGACCGATAGCAAATGCCATCGTCAGAACGGTTAAACCGAATGCCAAAGAAACGCCCAACAGACCAATACCCACTTCAGGGAAACCCGCAGCCAACACCGCGCTACCACAGCCGCCCAACACTAGCCAGAACGTGCCAAAAGCCTCAGCCAAATACTTATTCATGTTCTTTCCTGATCTTTAATTAAATGACCCGCTGAACATAGTCGAGAATTGTCAATAAATTGTGAGGAAGATCGCGCAAAAACCGCAAATGGAACGCTATGTGGCAAGAGTTCTCAAGGGTGAGATAAAAAGCAGAGGGGGGGGGGGAAGTGCTAAATCTTGAGTTTGCTTTGATTACTGCCTCGGAGAGAAACAACCGAGGTACTAACTTTAAACGTGTGGTCTAGAGTCGCATTACGTCAATTGTTCTAATTCAGTGATGTTGTCGAGTGCTTCTTGATTGGTGTTGCCGCATACAATCGGACACGGTTTAAAATCGTGACAGACTTTGGGGCGTTCAGGCTTACCAAATAGCTTGCACAAATTGTCGTCGTTGAGTTGCACACAACGAACACCTGCAGGTTTGCCCTTGGGCATTCCAGGTATTGGTGAAGAGATACTTGGCGCAATACAGCACGCTCCACATCCTAATCGACAATCCATAATGTAAACCTCTTAAAAATTAAGGGGGCAATTATGGTCATTTTGACGTGGATTGGAAGAGTGAAGAAAGAAAAAAATAAAAGGGCGCGCTTAACATTACGCTCCCTTTTTGGTTTTTTGCTTTTAAATCATCGTGATTATTTTAAGAAACGGTTATAAACAAACAACAGAATAAATGCGCCTAGTGTTGCGGTAATGATACTACCAATGTTGACGCCAGTTGCTCCGCCGAAACCGAGAATGCCGCCAAGGAAGCCACCTACAAATGCCCCTGCAATACCAAGTAACATTGTTGCAATCCAACCGCCCCCATCTTTTCCTGGCATGAGCCATTTAGCAAGTGCGCCGGCGATTAAGCCCAAAATAATCCAAGAAATAATACCCATGAAAACTCCTTAATGCCTTCTTGATCAATTGAGTAATGGAAACTTGTTTAAGGATAGAACAGTAAAACGAAAGTAGTTGAATATCTCCACCGTTATGTGGGAAGGATGCAAGATCTTCTCAAAACTTGAACTTTTGCGTTGAGAAGAGTATAAATCGCCCCCTAAATTCCCTTGGTGAGACCTGAAGTATGAGCACTCCATTTTGGCAAAGTAAATCGTTAGAGCAGATGACAGAAGAGGAATGGGAATCTCTCTGTGATGGTTGTGGCAAATGTTGTTTGCATAAGTTGATGGATGAAGATACCGATGAAATCTACTATACCAATGTGGCTTGTAGCTGGCTGAACAGTAAAACGTGTTCATGTAAGGATTACCCAAACCGTTTCACTTCGGGTGAAGAGTGCACCAAGCTGACCCGAGAAGACATCGACGATTTTACTTGGCTGCCACACACGTGCGCTTACCGTCTGTTGGCTGAAAAGCAGCCTTTACCAGAATGGCATCCGTTGATTACAGGCTCTAAGTCCGCAATGCATGCGGCTGGGGAAAGTGTCCGTAACAAAGTTGTTTACGAGATTGATGTGGTGGATTGGGAAGACCATATTTTAAATCATCCCAGCCGTCCTTAGTCGAATAAAAACAAGCCTTTCATTGATTAAATGAAAGGCTTGTTTGCTATTGGGGCTCCCAACTTTGACGTCTCGCTAACGAAATGATGCTCAGTTTATTGTTTAGTGTTGTAAACTTAGGAGTATGATTTCAACGCTTTACACTTCTATTCCTGATTGTTTTGATCAGGATTGTTTCCTATGAGGTAAACATGACGTTTCATTTCCCCCAGAAACTGCGCCTGACATCTTGGGTGACATTATTCGCACTTGCCGTCATTATGTTCTCCCCAATGGCTGTTCATGCGACTGCTACTGACGATATCCAAGAGCCTTCTGCTGCCGAAATCTCGATTGACAACTTGAACCGAGAGATTGTGGATTTATCCCAAAGCCTCTCGCAAGCGAGTGGCGACGAGCGTGATGCCCTTCAACTGCAACTATTCCAAAAGAATGAAGAATTAAGAAGCCAGTTAGCGTCAGCGATTGAACGTGAAACTATCTCTCGCGACAAGCTGATCTTGCTAGTTAAAAAACAAGAACAATACTCTGAGGACGCAACGAACTATCTATCGGAAAAAATAAAGAAAGTCGTCGAGGATTTAAATAAGGCTAAGGATGAAGAGAAGCTTGCTCTTGTTAATGATTATCGAGAGCTACAGCGTTATCTTGATGTTAGCTTCGATTCGAGCTGGCAAAATCTCGCTTGGTTGAAGGAGCTAGGGGCCCAAAACGAGCGCGCAGAAGCGGAACTAAAAGATAAAATTGATAAACGTATGCGCTTACTGTCTGCTTCAATTGAGTACTTGAGTCAGCAAAGTGAGATCATTGGCTCCCAACTTTCGTCTAGCCCAGAGTCGGAAAAAGCGTCGTTGCAACTTAGTCAGCTCATTACTAAACAAAGGCTAAATATTGCGACAGAAAGCTTACGCAACCTGATTTCAATTGGTGATAAAGTCGGTTTAGAAACGTCTGAATACAAACGCCAAATTTTTGAAGTGACGGGTAATATCACCCATGATTTACTGAATACCAAAGTTGTGTGGTCAATACTGAGTCACTGGTCCAACTCGGCACTGGATTGGTTTGCCGAGAATGCACCGCAGCATATCTTCCAGTTGTTTGTTTTTGCGCTGATTTTATTGATCGCTCGTGGACTGGCTAAGTTAACGCGCAAAGTGGTCCGTAAGGCAGTTGCATCGAAAAACTTAAAACTTTCCCACTTGATGCAGGACTTCTTTATCTCGATGTCCGGCAAATTCGTGTGGGTGATCGGTATCATGGTAGGCTTATCTCAGCTTGGCTTGAACCTAGCGCCAATCCTAACCGGTTTCGGTATTGCTGGTGTGATTATTGGTTTCGCGTTGCAAGACACGTTATCCAACTTCGCGGCGGGTATGATGCTGCTTATTTATCGCCCATTTGATGTTGGTGATTTTGTGTATGCTGGCGGTGTAGATGGCAAGGTAAGCCATATGAGTTTGGTGAACACCACAATCCGTACGTTTGATAACCAAATTATTATTGTGCCTAACAGCAAAATCTGGGGAGATGTTATTAAGAACGTCACGCATGAACGCATTCGCCGCGTGGATATGGTGTTTGGCATTGGCTATGCGGATGACCTCTTAAAAGCGGAGTCAGTATTGTCTGATATCATTACCTCTCACCCTTCGGTACTTCGCACTCCAGAGCCAATGATCAAAGTTCATACATTAAATACGTCTTCTGTAGATTTTATTGTGCGTCCTTGGGTAAAAACGGATGATTACTGGGATGTATACTGGGATGTGACAAAAGAGGTGAAACTACGCTTCGACCGAGAAGGTATTTCGATTCCTTTCCCACAACAAGATGTGCATTTGCATATGGTGGAGAAGCAAGACGCTTAATCACAGGTCCCAACTAGTGAAAGGCACTCTAGATAGAGTGCCTTTTTTGATCTTCGGTTAGCGCTATAGTTACAGTTCGTTAAAGAACACCAGTTTAGGCTCGCATTCTAACAAGTTGTCGATCTGGCTAATCAAAAGAGCAAAGTGTTCTGTTTTACCATGAAGCTCAAATGCTTGTTGGTTTTTAAATTGCTCCTGAAAAACGAAGTGGCATGTATTGTCTTTATCTTGGAACAATTGATAACGAACGCAACCTTCTTCATTGCGAGTAGGTTCAAGCGCTCGGGTAAGTACCTCTTTCAACTCTTGTTCTTTTCCCGGTTGTGCATGAAAGGTAGCCGTCAAGTGAATCATAATGTTTACTCTTTTTGTTATAGGTAACGCCCTTGGCGTTGCAGGAACTCAATTTTGTAACCATCAGGGTCGGTTACAAAAAAGAACGTTGCTAAATGCTTTTGTTGATGGTCAAAGGCTTTGATGTCACCAGTTTCAATGCCGAGAGATTTAATGCGTTTGTGGGCTTGTTCAATGTCCTCCACGCTGACGGCAAGGTGGCCGTAACCTGAGCCGTGAGTGTAGGGCTCACTTTGGTCGTGATTGTGCGTCAGTTCCAATTCAAAGCCAGTTTCTTGGTTGGCTAGATAGGTTAGAGAAAAGCCATCAAAGATGTATTGATCAGCGACTTCTAGTTCAAGTACGTCACAGTAAAATTGTAGAGAGCGGTCCAGATCACTTACTCGGATCATGGTGTGAATCATTTTTGTCATAGGTACTCCTTGATAGTCCGTACAGGTTAGCGATTTCAAAAGGAGTCTGGGTAGTACTCTAGTACGACAAATTAGAAGATGCTCAAGGGTTTATAATACGGATGCATAGCCTAGGATGGTTATTGCTCGGTTGGTTGCTATTAACTGTTAAGTTGCGCAAGTGCTTGACGAGTGGTCTCTTGAGGTTGGCGGGCGTAAGTGAGGCAAGCGCATCGAAGTAAGGAGGCAAAGTTGTTCACTTCACCATTGTATTCGAGTGCTTCTTGATAAACAGTGCTTATGAATTTAGGAACCGTCATGTTTTGAGCACTAGCGATTTCCTCAAGAATTGTCCAAAAGCTCGCTTCAAGTTTTACACTGGTCGCGTGACCATCAATACGGATAGAGCGGGTGATGAACTGATAGTTGTCTTGGGGTTGCTTAGCAAAGATTTCGCACATTTTCTTTATTCATATAATTAAAGACCCATAATTATTGTGGTGTACGATTTAAAACGTCAACTGTTTTCATGCATAAAAAAACGCTCCCTTGCGAGAGCGTTGAAACATCACGAGTTGTGAAGTAAGTGCAAGTTGATTATTTAATTTGTTGCTTCAAGTACTCGCCTAGTTGCGAGTGGTGCATGATTTTTGATACCGGAAGGATAGTTTCTGCAGGTCCCCAAGCAAATACGTTGACAGGAGTATGCGTATGAGTACCCGTCCCCCATACTGTGTTTTGCTTTGTTGCATGCTCACGCGCTAGCAAGTTGCCACGGTCGTTGTAAGGAAAGAAAGCATCAAAGTCATTGATTGTCGGTACGTTCTCTTCGCTTAAGTATTTGTGTCCAGCGAGTCGGTATGGATTTGGTTTACTTGCTAATACGCGTTCTGCTTGCTCAGGCGTAATCGAAAAATCGCTATTTGCGTTCACGACTTCCGCAAACTTCTCTGGAGTTTGCTCTTTCTTATCAAGCGCTTGGAATTCACTGATCATGCCGTAGTAACTTTTCTTTTGGTTGTATAAACCATCGAGGATCTCGAACTGACCAAAGTTGAAGTTTGGCGCGTAATCCTGATTTTTGAATGCTTCGCCGTCGCGTTTTTGTGGTTTAGGCAAGTTTGCTGATGAGTAGCTAAAGCCAAAAGAGCCGGTTTCGTGGTCAGCAGTAACAATGATCAGGGTGTCATCACGGCCTTTTGCCCACTCATAAACTGAGTTTACCGCTTCATCGAATTTAAGCATTTCATGCAGCATCGTACCTGCATCGTTACTGTGGCCAGCCCAGTCAATTTGGCCGCCTTCAACCATCAAGAAAAAACCGTCTTTGTCTTTTGAAAGAATGTCGATTGCTTTGGTGGTCATTTCTTTCAGCGATGGCTGCGTGCGTTTTGGATCGTTTTTGCTTTGACTGTAGGCAATACCATCGTTCATGCCCGAGTAAGCAAAAAGTCCAAGTAATTTGTCACCTTTAGCTTGTGTGAGCATATCGCGGCTGAAAGCTAAGCTATAGCCTTGGTCTTGCGCTTCGGCAAGCAAGTTGCGTTCGTCTTTGCGTTTCGATTTTAGGTAGACATTACCTTGAGTGAGCTTTTCAAGTTGCTCGTATGTCTCTCCCTTGTCGTTTGTCGACTTTGGAATCCAATGACGAAGTCCACCAGACATCATCACGTCTACGCCTGTTTCGAGCATATCCGCCGCAATACTGTTTTCTAGGGAGCGATGTGGTTGATGAGCGGCAAATGCTGCTGGCGTTGCGTGGGTCATACGCGTATCAGAGACGAGCCCTGTCGCTTTACCTTTACTTTTGGCTTTTTCCAAAATAGTTTCGACATGGTTGCCTTGGCTATCAATGCCAATGACTTCAGAAGCGGTAGGGATTCCTGTCGCTAGCATCGTAGCTGAGCACGCAGAGTCGACGACAATTGCGTCTTCTGGATTGGTTAGTGATGATCCAATCACACCTTCTTGAGCGAGTTTGTATAACGCTGTGCTTTCGCCTTTGTAAACCGAGTTAGGTGCGTGTTTTGCGTAGGTCTCGAGTAAACCAACTTGTTGAGGACCCATGCCGTCGCCGATCATCAAAATGACGTTTTTGATTTCAGCTGAGAGTGCGTTGAAAGAGAGGGTAGATGCAGCCACTGCCGTAACGATTGGAGATACTAAGCGCTTCATTATATTTTCCTTGTTTATTGAAAGCGCAGGCATTAAAGCAATGATTTATGAAAGTTTTGTGTCGGTAATAAAAGTTTAACCAAATTGTCGTTTTTGTTTGGTTTTGCAGAAAAAATGAGTCGCTCTCTAACGTTCGTTAGTTTGGAAAGAAGAAAGCCCACAAACGTGGGCTTGGATTACGCTTAGGAGTTGAAAGCATGGACTAAAGTTATCCATTCAGTGCCTTCACAAGAAACCTAGTTTAGGGAGCAATAAACGAGCATATATTATCGGGGCACAAGAGCGGTCGAATTCACTTACGTTTGCATCATATCGTTCTTTGGCTTATTAAATTATGGGCTGCAGTAAGTGTTTGGTTCAAATAGGATTTGTTGTCGTGACGATTATCAGACTGGTTATCAGACTAATGCCAGTATGATGCCACCAACGGTAAGTGCCGCAGAAAGGTATTGACCCGCAGAATATGAGCCATCCTCTTCTTTCTCGATTTTATCGGGGTGATCCATGCCAAGCGCACCATGTGTGAAAGATTCGACCTTTTCACCAACAGATTTATCTTCTGCTTCTATTTTTTTGCTGTCGTGCTCGATTTGTTGCAGAGCGGCAAGTAGCGCTTTGCCTTCGGTCGAAAGCGTCACCTTATTGTGTTCGACTTTCAGCGGCGAAGCACTAGTTTCTTCTTGTGCAATACTTGCTTGTTTAGAGGCGACAGGTTGTTTGGCATAGCTATTAACAGAAGTGCTTCCTACTGGATTCATCGAATACTCCTTGGAACATCGACACTCGGTCACTGAGTGCGGGTAAAAAGCAGTTATATTTTTATCGGCGGCAAAGTTTATTTCTGAAGCTATTTGGATAAAAACAGGTCTGCTTTTGCCGCTTCTAGTTTCTATTGGTGATCATAAGCAAAAAATAGACCAGCAGGAAGCAGACCCTTGTCACTCTATGAACTCGAAGCGGTGTGATGATGCAACGCAACGGCAAGGTAGTAACTTAAATTGAAGACCAGCTACTTACATTGAAGATCGTTATTGCGTTTAGTTAGATGTTGATATGCCGCCATGCGGTGAGCATCTTGTACATACCGTACTGGTGGTGCGAGAACCTCTAACTGATAGTCTGTATTATCAGAAAGCACGTTATCTGTTGGGCTAATTACAACCACTTTTAAGCTCGGGTTGCGGCTTAAGATTGATGCTGCCGTACCCAACCCTTGCTCGGTGTGAAACTTGCCCGCAACATGGACAATCTGAGCGCCTGGGTTGTCGTCTAGATAGCTAACGATAGATTCCGCCATAGTTTCATCCCAAGTAACTTGAGCTGCAAACTGTTTTTCCGTCTGCTCTGGCTTACCGTGATGCATGGATGCCATGAACTTTTCTTTGTACGGACTACTACCAGTGTTGATGGCTTGTGCAATGAACATCCGCTGATCATCATCGAGCTTGTTAATGTAATCTAGCCCTTGTCGACCAATGCATCGGACAATGCTCTTTGGTGCATTTGCTGCAATGACCGGGAGATTTTTCTGCTTAGCAAACTCCACGAGAGGGCGATAGTCGCTTTCATAATTGGGCCAAGCGTTGGCTTGTTTCATTAAGTACTGTTCGCCGATCTCCCCACGTAGGTAAGCGTCAACAACAGGTTGTTTGTCGCGGGTAAATTGTTCCATAGATAACGCGAGTGAGCGGTCGTAGGACGTAAGTTGTTTGAGCATATCGGTTTGAAAGCGATGAATGCCGGCGTGTGTGTGCCATTCACCAATAAGAATGACATCTGCTTGTTGCAGCTCAATTGGCAGTTTGCTTAGAGCGATGTGCTCGCCAGAAGGGGTGTATAGTTGGTAGTCGTAAAAACTAGTGACTTCCGCTGAGGTTGCGTGAGAGTTGGTGTGCGTATATGAAGAGCAACCAGTAAGTAAGCCTGCAAAGAGCAAGCTCAAAGTAGAAAAGCGCATTGAAAAGCCTCCAAAAATGTCCGGATGATATTAATGGAGGCTGAGCAATGAATCAATATAAATGATAACTATTTGCGTTTGTTGTTTTTTTGACGTATTAATTGAGTGTTTTTTTGCGATATACACGCAACATAAAATCAGCCTCACATTGGAAAAGTGTAGCGGATTTCAACTCTTCACGAAGAGCATCGGTTGCTTTCCATGCGAATGGCGTCATTTGCAATAAATCGACTGCGGCTCCGTTTTTCAAGTCCATAACATAGTTAAGATGCTGCTGGTGCTCTAATTCAAACCCTTCAATATGTTCTGGTTCTTCATTGTGAAGACGAACTTCTTGATAAATCCGCTCACGCAGTTGGTATAAGTGGCGACTAGCAGGAGTAACCGTGACAACAACGCCGTCGTTTTTTACAACGCGCTGCAGCTCCTCAGCTTTACACGGGGCATAAATGCGCAAAATGGCATCTAAGGATTCATTTGCGAAGGGAAGTCGGTGACTAGAAGCCACACTAAAGTTGCAGTGCGTGTAACGCTTCGCCGCGTAACGAATGGCAACTTTGGAAATGTCTAAGCCATAAATCGTGGCATGGTTCGCTTGTGTTTCTATCGTCTTTTGTACTTGATCTGTGTAGTAACCTTCACCACAACCAATATCTAATAATTGATGGGTGCTCCCCTCAGTGTATGTTGCACACAGCTGCGCCACTTCTTGGCGCATTGGGTTGTAGTAATCTCCTTCGAGGAATCGACGACGAGCTTGCATCATCTCTTTGTTGTCACCAGGATCTTTAGAACGTTTGTGGTGCGCTGGCATCAAGTTAACGTAGCCTTCTTTTGCTAAGTCAAACTGATGATTGTTTTCGCACTTAAATGTTTTTTCATTTAACGCTAGAGCTTGGTGGCATAGAGGGCATTGATAGTTCATGACGATCTCGAACAGAAAGTAGGGCGGCAAATTCTATCAAAAAGCATGGTCTCAAGTGAAACAAAAAGAGCCGACTGGGTCGGCTCTTATTAAGTATTAGTGGAAGAAGTCGACTTGCTCTTTCAAGTTTCGTGCTTGTTGTTGAAGTTCAATGGCACTTTGCGAGGTTTTTGCGCTCGTGTTGCGGCTTTCTCGGTTAAGTTCACTGATAGAATGGGCATTTGCTGCAATTTCTTGTGAAACTTGAGCTTGTTCTTCTGAAGTCGCTGCAATGGCGTCGGCTTGAGAGGCTATCGACTGCACTTGTACTGCGATGGCTTCTAATGCTGTGCCCGCGTCTTGTGCTTTGTCCAAGACCTGGTTTGCACTGCGTTGGCTGTCTGTCATCATATTAACTGCATTATGAGTCGACCCTTTTAGTTTCTCGATAATTTCCACGACATCTTGAACTGAGCTTTGGGTTCGGTGCGCAAGTGTGCGCACTTCATCTGCTACAACTGCGAAGCCACGCCCTTGCTCACCTGCTCGTGCTGCTTCAATGGCGGCATTCAAGGCAAGTAAATTGGTTTGCTCAGCAATTTCATCAATCATTTTAGTGACGGTTTGAATACTCTCGCTATCGCGATTTACTTGCTCGATAGCCGTTGCTGATTGATCCAATTGATCGTTAAGTTGAGCAACGTCGATACATACGCCTTCAACAATCGCGAGACCAGACTGACTATCGGTATTTGCTGAGCGTACGTTTTCCGCAATGCTTTCGACTTGTTGTGCGACAGATTGAGCGGAAGAGGCCATTTCTTCAATCGCTGTCACAACTTGCTCGACTTCTTGTTGTTGTCGGTCGGCTTGGGTCAAATTGCTATGTGCATCGTTGGCAACGCTGGTGGAGTTGCTCTCCACTAAGTCGCTTGTTGAACGGATCTTACCAACGAGTTCATTGAGCTGACTTGCCATACTGGCGACACCCGAGCTCAGGTTCGTAATTTCATTCTTTGATGCTTTACGAGACGCTGGAATGTTCAAGCTGACTTCGCCGCCCGCTAAGCGAGTCATGTATGAGTTTAGAGTTGTGAGAGGTTGTAAGCTGCGATTCAAGAAAAGCGTCAGTACAACAAAAGTAATGATTGCCGCTACCGAAGAAATGATGGCAATGAGTGTGAGAAGCGTGTCGCTACCTTTTGTTACTTCTTTGATAAACGTACCACCTAGCAGTTTCCAGTTCCAACCTGGAACCTCTGTGTAGACAAGATACTTTTCGCCTACGTTACCTTGGTACTCGAAAGGGTAGCGAATTAATCCACTAGATTGTTCGAAAATCTGGCCAAAAGGCTTGTGACCATTGTAGTCGGCGACTTCTAGTATTGACGAATCTGAGCCGCTTTTTGCTGGATGAAGTAGGTATTTACCAAGATTGTTTTCGTCGTTATCAACGATAATGGTGTAACCAGTGTCGCCCCATTTTATCTCTTCGAGTGCATCGAATAAGGTTTGTGTCGCTTGGTCTACTGGTAAGCCAATAAACGATAGGCCTGCTACCTTTCCTGTCGCATCTTTGATTGGGGCATAGTAGGTAATGTAGCGCTCGCCATACAATTTAATTTGAGCGTAATACGGTTGTCCTGCTTTAAGTTGCTGATAACCAGGATGGTTGATGCCTAGCGTGGTTCCGACCGCTCGCTGACCTTGTGGATCTTTTAGGGAGGTGGACACCCGAATAAAGTCGTCACCCAATGGTGCGAATAGCGTTGCTATAGCGCCGGTATCACGTGTGAAACTGTCGACCAACTTGGTGTCATTAATTAAGCTTTCACTGTATTGAGTGATGTTTGGTACTTCATGTCCCATGAAGTCAACCGTGTAATTTTCGACATAGACACCGGCAAGGTAGCCATTGCGAAAAGTAGATTCGAGGACTTTAGCGGTGTGCAGGTAAGCATCGAATTGGCCAGCAATAGTTTTTGCCATTGATTCTACTTTAGATTGGTGTTCTTTCAGTGTGCTTTCCAATAGAACATCGGAAGCGTTGCGGTAAACAAGCGCTGCAATACTGCTGAAAGCAATGAATAGACACAAAGTGATCACCAGTTTCAACTGGAATCCGACACTTTGATTTCGGTATCTCTCTAACATAGACTAATTCCTGATATTTTTATTATTTATGAGTTTTGTATCGGTATGCTATCGGTTTACATGATCAATTTTTTTGATATTTATTAATGAAACCGTCAAAAGTGACCAGTAACCAATAAGTTAGTAAAGATAGGACCATCTAAGCAGAGCTTTTATTACAAAAAAAGCCGGGTATCCCGGCCTTTATATGGTGATTCTTACTGCGCTGAAATGACAGTGACAAGTTCATGTGTCTCACCTGGTTGGAGGGTTTGACCTTGCTCAATACTTGGTGCATGAACAGCAGACTCCACACACAACATGGTTTGATAACCATCGTCAGCCATGTCACCCATGCTTTGCGCACCTTCTGCCCAAGGGTTCCATAATACTGCTGAGTTGTGGCTTTGGTTGTGTACGCTTAGCGTACGATCCAATACCGGGTCTTTTACCAAAATTTTCGCTTCTGGTTGCGTGTAAACGCGATCAATGGTGTCAGTTAGTTGTAGAACATTACCACCTTGGCATACCGCATCAGCTTTCAAGCTATCAATGTACTCGGCACCCATGCCTGTCGTTTGTGCTTGCTTAATGTCTCCAACGTTTAGGTAAGTATGTAATGCGCCAGAGAAGGTCCAAGCCTCGTCATCAATGTTCATGACTTTGAGCGTCACTTTTAGCTCATCGCCCACTTCAATCACCAAACGAGCGTCAAACATATGGGGCCAAATATCGTGGATTTCTTCTGTCGGGAACAGAGCAAGTTCAACAATCACACCGTTATGGTTCTCACGATGTTCAACCAACTCCCATTCTGCGGTGCGGGCAAAGCCGTGAGCTGGAGCAGCAATACGCCCAAACCAAGGCCAACAAACCGGAATACCACCGCGAAGAGCAGCTTTACCATCGAAGACAGCTTTTTCGCTCATCCAGATCAGATCTTCTTGACCTTTAGGCGTGAACGACACGACATGACCACCGTGTAGCGAGATGCCTGCCGTTGCTTTGTCATGAATCACGCGGACGATTTTTATCTGATCAACTTCAACGATAGTGACGTTATCAGATAGCACCGTTAGGGCTGGGAGAGTTTTTAAATCCATGTGTAGTTTCCTATCGCTGGGGAGAGCTTTTAGACGCGCTTCGCACATTAAATGCAACATCGAGCCTGCATTCTCTCAAATTCCAGATACAAAAAAGGCGACTCTAGAGCCGCCTTTTCTTTAACGAAGTTATTCGCTAATTGCTAACTTTCTAATTACTTAGAGATGTGAGCGATTAGGTCTAGAACTTTGTTTGAGTAACCGATTTCGTTGTCGTACCAAGATACAACCTTAACGAATTTGTCAGTTAGCGCGATACCAGCTTTAGCATCGAATACTGAAGTGCAAACTTCGCCGATGAAGTCTTGAGATACAACTGCATCTTCAGTGTAGCCTAGAACGCCTTTTAGTTCGCCTTCAGAAGCTTCTTTCATCGCTTTACAGATGTCTTCGTAAGAAGCACCGTTAACTAGGTTAACAGTTAGGTCAACTACAGAAACGTTAGCAGTTGGTACGCGGAAAGCCATACCAGTTAGTTTGCCGTTTACTTCTGGAAGTACAACGCCTACAGCTTTAGCAGCACCAGTTGAAGATGGGATGATGTTTTGAGAAGCACCACGACCACCGCGCCAGTCTTTAGCAGAAGGACCATCTACAGTTTTTTGAGTTGCTGTAGTTGCGTGAACTGTAGTCATAAGACCAGATTCGATACCGAACTTGTCGTTAAGAACTTTAGCGATAGGCGCTAGACAGTTAGTAGTACAAGAAGCGTTAGAAACGATGTCTTGACCAGCGTAAGTGTCGAAGTTTACGCCGTTAACGAACATTGGAGTAGCGTCTTTAGAAGGACCAGTTAGTACAACTTTTTTCGCGCCAGCAGTGATGTGCTTACGTGCAGTCTCGTCAGTTAGGAAAAGACCAGTTGCTTCAGCTACAACGTCAACACCGATTTCGTCCCATTTTAGGTCTTCAGGGTTGCGCTCTGCAGTAACACGTACAGTTTTACCGTTAACGATTAGGTTACCGCCTTCAACTTCAACAGTACCGTTGAAACGGCCGTGAGTTGAGTCATACTTAAGCATGTATGCCATGTAATCTACGTCGATAAGGTCGTTGATACCTACAACTTCGATGTCAGCACGCTCTTGCGCTGCACGGAATACGAAACGACCGATACGGCCAAAACCGTTAATACCTACTTTGATAGTCATTATAGTTGCTCCACAACTTAATTTCTGATTAAAGATAACTGGTAGTAAAATTACAGAATCCAGTAAACATCTGCAAGTGATAATCGGACTTAACTTGTTTAAAGTCAAAAAAAAGCGACGCTTTTTTTAACAATTCTTTGCAAATGTACGTTTTTTAAACTTTTAACTGATTCTTCTGTAGCCCAGTTGGCGTAATATAACTGGTGAGATAAGTGCTCTTATCAAATTAATTACGCATGGTGTCCTGGTGAGAAAGTATGTGCTACAACTGTTAAGAGAAGCAAGTTTTTTGCTAAAAAAGTCAATACCAAGAACAGTAAATAAGGAGCCGAAAGTCGTGGAACAAAGCGGGAAAAAAGTGACGAAGTCAGATGAACAGTGGCGTGAGCAACTGTCTGATGAAGAGTTCCGTGTTTGCCGAGAGCAAGGTACAGAGCCTCCTTTCAGCGGTAAGCTACTGCATAATAAGGAAACTGGTGTTTATGCTTGTACCTGTTGTAATGCCCCTCTCTTTGTCTCTGATAACAAGTATGACTCTGGCTGCGGATGGCCAAGTTTTGATGCGCCTATCAACGATCAAGCGGTGCGCTATTTAGAAGATCTAAGTCACGGAATGGTACGTACAGAGATTCGTTGTGCAACGTGTGATAGCCATCTAGGGCACGTTTTTGAAGATGGCCCACAGACCACAGGAGAGCGTTTTTGTGTTAATTCTGTGTCGTTAATTTTCAACAAATCAGAACAATAACGACAAAATTGTGCTCGATAGTGTTTTATCCTTTCAATACGATTTGTTGTAAGTAGAAAACAGAGTGTAGTTTGACCCAAAGAAAAACTCCCGCTCATTGCGGGAGTTTTTCGTTTATATCTCACTGGGTATCATTGCTGGGGAATAGATACCTTTCTCTATGGCTTTCGCCACCGATTCGGCTAATTCATCCAACTGCTTATATCGCTCTGGATGACTGAAATTGAACATACGTTGGAGCTGCTTTTCATCAGCAAGCGGTACGTCGAATCTTTTCGCGACCATTGCCCATAGATACGCTTGCTCTTTGTCTCCAAGCCCCTGATGAATACTTGCCATTGACTTGAGAATGACCGGATTGATGTTGTCTTCATCAGATAAAGACAACGCGTTATTAAGAAACTCCAGGGTTTTCTTGGTATCTCGGTTGGTATAAAAAGTGGCTAATGCATATTGCATCTCAGCATTATTTAATTGGGGAGACCCTTCCATTTGTAAAAATGCGCGCCGAGCTTGAGTATCTCCCGTTTGAGACCATAAGAAATACAAAGTAGCCGGGTCTTCTGAGCCTTTTAACTCGTTTACAATGCGCTCTAGCTCATCAATACTGTGTACCAATGCATTAAAGCGTTGTCTTTTGAGAGCACTTTGATCAATAGGGGTGATTTGGGAGGCGAGTTCTAAGCATTTCCTATATTCAGCGACCAGACCGTATTCGATGATTTGGTTGGCTTCCGATGGGTTTTTCAATTGCTCAAACCGATGCCAAACCAAATTTGTTCTTGGAATTCGACATTGGCCGTCATCCATATTGAGCTGCTCGCAACGCAGTTCTGGTGTTTTTTGGCACAACTCTTCGGTTGTCACGTTACCTTCAAAACAGCCCGATAGCACAAAACATGCGAGGCTGAGAAGTAACCAGTTTGTTCTTTTCATGGCTTTGCTTGTGATCCGTTACACCAATTCATTTTCGTATTCTTGACTCAGTTTCTTAACCCGTTATGTTCTGTAGATAGAATGTAATAAGAAGGTACACTATGGACGCAGAACAACTATTACAAGCGATGACTCCAGAAGTTTATGATCGCTTAGTCTATGCAGTAGAAACGGGAAGATGGCCTGAGGGTACAACACTTTCTAAAGAGCAGCGAGATTCGTGTATGCAAGCTGTGATGTTGTATCAATCAAAACATAATACTGATGCGCAGCATATGACGGTTGCAGCCGGTGGTGAAATCAGTTTTAAATCAAAACAAGAGCTTAAAAAACAATTCAGCGGAGAAGAGAGCGATATTGTTCGTGTCAATCCGAACATTGATTAATCCTTACGCCTTATTTCTCAAAATTTTATTATTTTGATTTTGAAAGAAAAAAGCCCAAATTGTATTGGGCTTTTTAGATCGCAGAAAGCTTGAACTTACAGGCTCATTTCACCACGCAGTACTTGTTGCATTCTCTCTTTTACTTCTTCGTAAGAAAGGTTTTGGCTTAGAAGGTAGTGTAGTTTTGCCAGCGCCGCTTCGGGCGTCATGTCAAAGCCACTGATAACACCAGAGTCTGCGAGCGCACAACCTGTGGCATATCCGCCCATATTCACTTTACCTGCCAAACACTGAGTTAGGTTTACGACAATAACGCCGCGCTCAGAGGCTTCTTTCAGGTGACCAAGCAGCTCAGGGTTTTGAGGAGCATTGCCGACACCAAAAGTCAGAAGAATCATCGCATTCACGGGCTGACGAAGCGTGTTGCGGATAACTTCGTGTGAAATACCAGGGTACATGGTGATCACACCGATTGGTTGTGGCGTGATGTTGTGAACCTTAAACTCACCTTCTGGTTGTGCACCAACGGTTACGCTGTTGCTAACTTGAATATTGATCCCAGCTTCCAATAGTGGAGGAAGGTTTGGTGAAGTAAAGGCATTAAAACCGTCCGCATGAGATTTTGTGCTGCGGTTACCACGCATCAATTGATTATTGAAGAACAAAGTTACTTCGTTGATCGGGTAGTTTGCTGCAATATGTAGCGCGTTTAATAGGTTTGCTTGGCCGTCAGAACGCAGCTCTGCGAGAGGGATTTGTGAACCCGTTACAATCACTGGCTTACCAAGGTTTTCAAGCATGAAAGACAATGCTGACGCTGTGTACGCCATGGTGTCAGTACCATGTAGGATAACGAAACCATCGTATTTGTCATAGTTGTCACGAATATCATTCGCAATCTGCTGCCAGTCAGCAGGTGTCATATCTGATGAGTCAATCAGAGGGTCGTATTCGTGGATGGTGTAATCCGGCATTTCAGGACGATGGAATTCGGGCATGCTTGCTAATTGCTTTTCCATAAAGCCAGCAACAGGCACATAGCCGTGGTCGGATTTTTGCATTCCGATGGTACCACCGGTGTAAGCGATGTAGATGTGTTTTCTAGTCATCGTTTTTTCTTTCGTGTAGGGGAACAGAGGCGGGGATTATATACCTAAATAACCTTGAGATGCGAGGCTATACGCACAGCATCAGAAAGTCATCTGAGGAGATGCAAAGCCTAATAAAAAGGGCACTTCAAGTAGAAGTGCCCTTTGTAATATTGATGGAAAAACTACTGCACTTGGCAGTTCAAACAAAATGCGTATTGACCTTTAGGATCGTTGAAGCTTTGGAGCAAGCTTGCGTCTTGTTCGAATTGTTGAGCTACGGGTTGAAGACTTTTTGGTAGCAAGCTTGTTGCATCAATACCTAGAGAGACTTTCACCTGTTTCATAAACTCTTGCAGAAATAGTTCAGTAGGTGAAAGAGGCTCTTCTACCCAGTAAATGCCGTAATCGGTCACGTTCGCTAGTTTCGCCGCTAGCTCTACAGCATCATCAAAGTCACCCATTTGATCGACAAGACCAAAGGATAGTGCATCTTGGCCAGTCCAAACTCGACCTTGAGCAACTTTGTCAACTTCCTCTAGAGACATATCGCGATTCTCGCCAACTAGAGAAATAAAGCGCTTGTAACCGTGTTCGATACCTAATTGGAACACTTGAGACGCGCCCTCAGAAAGGCCAGTGGTAATACCGTCACCTGAGAACGGCGATGTGCCAACGCCATCAGTATTAATACCTAACTTGCTAAAGCCTTTTTCAAACGTGGTGATGACACTAAATATACCAATGGAGCCCGTCAGGGTTGTTGGCTGAGCAACGATTTTGTCTGCGCTCATTGAAATCCAATAACCACCAGAAGCGGCCAAACTCGACATGGATACAACAACCGGCTTACCTGCTTGCTTCAGAGCTTCTACTTCGTTACGAATCACTTCAGAAGCAAAGGCACTGCCTCCTGGACTATCTACTCGTAATACGACCGCTTTCACTTTTTCATCATTGCGTGCTTGACGCAGCAAGCTTGCGACCGTGTCACCACCAACAGTTCCGCGAGGTTGTTGACCGTCCATAATCGCGCCACTGGCTAGAACAACGGCGATGTCGTGCTGAGGTAGTGTGTAATCGGGACGAATCGTTGCAAGGTAGTCGTAGTAACCAATCGCGTTGTAGCTGTCTTTGCCGTCACTACCAAACTGTTTTGCAAATAGAGTGCGAATGTCTTGGCGTGTCGCAAGTTCATCCACTAGCCCCAGTTTGACTGCGAGCTGAGCAATATCGCCATTTACAGACTTCATCTCGTTAATCAGTTCATCCATGGTTGGATTAAGCACTTTCGCATCAATGTTTCGGTTTGTTGTTACGTCATCAACAAAAGCACTCCACAATTGAGTAACCCAGCGTGTTGCTGACTCTTTCGCCGCATCGGACATGTCATCACGAATAAACGGTTCGATAGCGGATTTATAAGTACCTACGCGAAAAACATGAGTAGAAACGTCAAGCTTTTCAAGTAACGTTTTGTAGTACATTGAGTAAGCGCTGTAACCTTTAATCAATACACCACCATCAGGTGCCAGATAAACTTTGTCAGCGTAACTTGCCAAGTAATATTGGCTTTGGTTGTAGAAATCACCTACGGCGTAAACGGGTTTGCCTGACGCTTTAAATTCGTTCAACGCTTTCGCGATGTAACGTAGTTTCGTGAGATTTGTTTCTGGCATGTCTCGCAGTGCTAGCACTAATCCAGACACTTTAGGATCGTCTTTCGCGTAGCGAATAGTATCAACGATATCGAAAAGGACGTTTTCTTTCGGTAGCTCATTACCCAAAAGGGAACCAGCAAAAGAGTCCATTGGGTTTACATAACGTCTTTGTTCGACAATTGGGCCTGAAAGGTTCATCACCAATGCCGATTCTTTTTCGACGACAGGTTGACCGTCTCCGGTATAAGTAAAGGCAAAGTAGAAAACGGCAATCATCAGCAAGAAAATTAGGTTTGCCAGTGCGAGTCTGATGAAAGTGATACTTTTCCATATCCCTTTAAATATCAAACCAATAAATTTGAAGAGTTTTTTCATCTTGTCTCCATAACGAGATAGTTACGCCGAGTCTAACAAAGTATGGGTTCTTATCTCTAAGATCTCAAAAGATAACATTTTTTTAGCTTATCACGACCACTCAACAATTGGCATATTTTCACACGAGATTGATCGGTGTTACAAAAATGTAAACGCTTGTTTGATTTTTTGGTTGAGCAGGCTTAATCTGGTCAGACCATGATAATAACAATGGATGTTAAGTGATGTCTGCCATGTACCCAAACCTATTAAAGCCACTGGACCTCGGTTTCACACAATTACGAAACCGAGTTCTGATGGGATCAATGCACACGGGCTTAGAAGAGCACAAAGAAGGATTACAGAAGCTCGCTGCTTTTTATGAAGAACGCGCGAAAGGCGGTGTCGGACTGATTGTAACCGGAGGTTTTTCTCCTAACTTACGCGGTCGTTTACACCCGTTGAGTGCTGAATTCAGCAAGCCAAAACATGCTAAAGCCCATAAAGTTGTGACAGAAGCGGTGCACAAGCACGGTGGTAAAATTGCGTTGCAAATTCTCCATGCTGGGCGTTATGCAATGCATCCATTCTCGCAAAGTGCATCTGGCATTAAAGCGCCGATTGCAAAGTTTGCTCCGAGTGAAATGAGCGACCGCCAGATAAAGAAAACCATCGACGCGTTTGCTAATAGTGCGGAGTTAGCACAGCTTGCTGGTTATGATGGCGTCGAGTTAATGGGCTCGGAAGGTTACTTGATAAACCAATTCTTATGTAAACGTACTAATATGCGTTACGACGAATGGGGTGGCAGCTATAAAAAACGTATGCGTTTTCCGCTAGAAATTGTTAAAGCGGTACGCAAGGCGGTGGGTGACAAGTTCATCATCATCTTCCGTCTTTCTATGCTGGATCTTGTCGAGCAGGGCAGCACTTTTGAAGACGTTATCGAATTGGCGAAAGCACTTGAAGAGGCTGGCGTCACGATTATTAATACGGGTATCGGTTGGCATGAGGCTCGAATTCCGACCATTGCGACTCAAGTACCACGTGGTGCGTTTACATGGGTTACGGAAAAAGTTAAACCTCACGTTTCGGTTCCTATTATCACTTGCAACCGTATAAATACGCCAGATGAAGCAGAACGCATTTTATCTTCAGGTCATGCCGACATGGTTTCGATGGCGCGCCCATTCTTGGCCGATCCTTACTTTGTTGCTAAAGCCGAACAGGAAAAAGCGCAGCTTATTAATACGTGTATTGGTTGTAATCAGGCGTGTCTAGATAACGTGTTTAAAGGTAAGCGCGCCAGTTGCTTAGTGAACCCTCTAGCGTGCTATGAAACCGAAATTGTTGTTGAACCAGCCTTTAAGAAGAAAAACATTGCAGTTGTTGGTGCTGGCCCTGCGGGCTTGGCTTGTGCGACCACACTGGCTGAACGTGGCCATAAGGTTGATTTGTTCGAAAAGAACGACCGCATCGGTGGTCAGTTCCGTCTTGCGATGCAGATCCCTGGTAAGGAAGAGTTTCGAGAGACCATACGATATTTCGCTAACCGTATTGATGAAACAGGCGTGAATCTGCACTTATCGACGGAAGCGAACTATGACTTACTCACAGAATATGATGAGATAGTGATGGCATCGGGTGTTGAGCCACGTAAAGTCAATATTGATGGAATTGATAACCCAGAGAAAGTCGTCGACTATCAAACTCTCATTCGAGACAAAACGCCAGTCGGTGAGAAAGTGGCTATCGTAGGTGCTGGTGGCATTGGCGTAGATGTCGCGACCATGCTCACAGAGCCAGTTGGACAAACATTGGATGACTGGTTGCATGAATGGGGAATCGACAAGGAGATGTCTCAGCCGGGCGGTTTATACCCTTACCCTGATGCGGTCAGCGATAAAGAAGTCTGGGTACTTCAGCGTCGTAAAGGTCGTGTAGGTAAAGGTCCGGGTAAAACGACAGGTTGGATCCATAAACGTACTCTTGAAAAACGGGGCGTACATTTAGTCGGCGGCGTGTCTTACGATAAAATTGATGATCAAGGTTTGCACATTCATGTAGACGGAAGCGCGCAGGTACTTAATGCAGACAAAGTTATCATTTGTGCTGGGCAAGAGTCTGTACGTCCGTTTGAAGATAAATGGTCTGAACTTGGAGAGAAGATTCATATCATTGGCGGAGCTGACCATGCGGGTGAACTTGATGCTGTGCGTGCGATTCGTCAAGGTGTTAAATTGGCGGTAAAACTCTAGCCTTTTAATGTGTGTTTACCATAAAAGCTGCGCTTTGAGTGCAGCTTTTTTGTATAGAACTAGTCACTGATATCTGGCAGTTGTTTGGCCATTACCACGCCAGCAAAAGTAATAAAAGAGAACACTAACACCACAGCTGAAAGGCTCAAGAAGTTCGACATAACACCAAGAGAGCTCATTAGAAGCAGCATTATCCCAACCACTGTGTTACTCACGGCTACATAGCTCGTCCGTTTGTCACCTTCTGCGATATCAACTAAATAGGTTTTTCGTCCGACTCGTATTCCGTCGTGGGCAATACAAACACAAAAGTAAAGCAGAGGAATCACGAATAGGAAGCTTTGGCTAGCGGTGACCCATGTATCGTAAACAAATAACACAACACCAAGTAGCGCGCTCATCATTGCGCCTATGACCATCACACTGCGGCTAGAGCGATCGGACATTCTTCCCCAGAAAGGACCTGACACAAAGGAGGCTAAGCCACTCGCAAACATAAAGAGAGCTAGCACCCAGAGCTGTCCACCCAGAGATTGCTGTGCCAGCACAACGTAGTACGGTGCACTCAGCGCAGAACATAAAAATAGTGTCCGCGTGATAACGAATCGACGAAAGGTCACGTCTGTCTTAAGTAACGCGAGTTGTTTAAATGCTTCGAGGACGCCATTTCGACCACCGTCTACCTCACCGGCATACTCATTAATTCGCGCATAGACTAATGCCGCGATGAGCCATATGACGCCCGCTAAGCCTAAACTCAGACCGTAAAAGCGCTCTGTCGGCTCTACGTCCCATAACCAGGCTAGTGCCAGAAGGCTAGCGAAAAGCAGCGTAACCAGGCCAGCAGCGCTTGAAGACCAGCCGTTGACTTGACCTCGTTGGTTTTTAGGGATGGTTTTGCCCAATACATCTTTTGATGCGACGGAATTTAAACCGCGTGAGAGGCTGAAGATCACAAGACATGCAACCACACCATAACCCGCAGCTGCTCCTGTTAGAGTTAATGCGACCAATCCGATTGCAAATATGGAAAGAGCCTGCAAGATGCTGCCAATTACCCAGACCCATTTTCTTACTGGAATGCGTCGGATGTAGTGCGCGATGCTAAGTTGTGGGATAAGGGATCCTGACTCACGAATAGGAACCAGCCAACCAATTAAATAAACCGGTGCCCCGAGACTTTGTAGTATCCACGGCAACGTGACTTTAGGGTTGATTAACGCATCGCCGACCTTCGTTAAAAACTGAGCGAGAATGATTTTAAGAAAGTTGCCGGGAACTTGATGACAAGCTGATTCAGGAATCGCCTTACAGGCACGGGCATCTTCGTCATTAACGATCTTTTCGTAAATGCTGTTTTGTTTGTCCTTGTTCATCAACCTGCCTATGTTCAACTTATTCATTTCGCGAATAAATTAACATTAAACCCAGATTGATGTTAAGTGAAGCACGTTATCAAGCCCACAGAAAACCGGTTGTTATTCGCAGGAGCAGATTGTGCTAAAGTGGCGTAAACAAAATAACAACGATATTCAATAAGGATTCTTTCATGGACGCTCTCGATCTTTTGCTCAATCGCCGATCTATCGCGAAGTTATCCGCGCCTGCTCCAGAAGGTAAAGCACTTGAGAACATCATTCGTGCTGGCCTTCGTGCGCCTGACCATGCGGGATTAACCCCTTGGCGTTTCGTTATCGCACAGGGCGATGGTTTGAAAAAACTGTCAGATATATTGGTAAAAGCGGCAGAAGCTGAAAATAGTGATGAAGCGGTGGTCGAAAAGGTAAAGAATGCCCCATTTCGCGCACCAATGGTGATCACGGTGATTGCTAAAGTAACAGAACATGAGAAAGTACCAGCACTAGAGCAACACTTATCTGCGGGATGCGCTGTACAAGCGATGCAAATGGCAGCCGTAGCGCAAGGCTTTCAAGGGTTTTGGCGCTCAGGTAAGTGGATGTTCCATCCAGAAGTTCATCAAGCATTTGGTTTAGAGGGTGACGATGAGATTGTTGGTTTCTTGTACTTAGGCACGCCTGGTTGTACACCGATGAAAGTTCCTGAGCGTGACCTTTCTCAGTTTGTTGAATTCCTATAACTAAAAACTTAAATAAACTGACTGTTTATTTATACAGTTTTTCTTGATTTATTAGGGCTACATTCGATAATGTGGCCCTAATTATATTTATTTCCAAAACGTTATGTCTCGTCTGTTTATTGCTGAAAAACCAAGTTTAGGCCGTGCGATTGCCGCTGCACTGCCAAACCCTCAAAAGAAAGATCAAGGATTCATCCGCTGTGGGAACGGGGATATCGTTACTTGGTGTATCGGCCACTTACTCGAACAAGTCGAACCCGACGCTTACGATGAGCGTTATAAAAAGTGGAATATGGCAGATTTACCAATTGTTCCGCAGCAATGGCAGCTCAGACCGAGGAAAAGTGCAAGTAAGCAATTAACAGTGATTCGTAAATTGCTCAAAGAAGCTAACGAAGTCATTCATGCAGGAGACCCAGATCGAGAGGGTCAGCTGTTAGTTGATGAAGTTCTGGACTATTGCAAGTTATCTAAAACCAAGAAGGAATCTACACAGCGTTTGTTGATTTCCGACTTGAACTTACCTGCGGTTAAACGTGCTCTCAGTTCTATGCGCAGTAATCGCGAGTTTATCCCACTTTCAGTTTCAGCATTGGCCCGCTCTCGGGCTGATTGGCTGTATGGTATGAACATGTCTCGTGCTTATACCTTGCTTGGTCAAAAAGCAGGGTATCAAGGTGTTCTCTCGGTAGGGCGAGTGCAAACGCCAGTTCTTGGCTTAGTGGTGCGTCGTGATGAAGAAATCGAAAACTTTGTCCCGAAGGACTATTTTACCCTACATGCTCTGATCCCATATCAAGATGCCAATGGTACTTTTGATATTCGTGCTCGTTGGAAGCCAAGTGAGGCATGTAAGCCTTGGCAGGACGAAGAAGGTCGAGTATTAAACCGTAAGTTGGTAGAAAATGTTGCAAACCGTATTGCAAATCAACCCGCAAAAGTGACAGAGTCGGAACAAAAGCAAACCAAGCAATCAGCACCATTACCTTATTCGTTATCTGCTTTACAGATCGATGCCGCGAAGCGCTATGGTATGAGTGCGCAACAAGTACTAGATACTTGTCAGGCATTGTATGAAAAGCACAAGCTGATCACTTACCCGCGTTCAGATTGTCGCTATTTACCGATGGAACACTACTCACAAGCAGGGACGGTGACAACTGCTATTGCGAATAACGCAAAAGAGTTGCAAGTTGCCGTTCAGGGAGCAGACTTAACATTAAAGTCCAAAGCCTGGAACTATAAAAAAGTGGATGCGCACCATGCGATTATCCCTACACCGAAGCAAGCTAATGTGAATGCGCTTTCCGGCAATGAGATGAAAGTGTATCAATTGATTGCGCGCCAGTACCTCATGCAGTTCTATCCGGCGGCGGTTTACGCAGAAGCGAAATTGGTTTTCGATATCGCTGGTGGTACGTTTGTCGCGAAAGGTCGTCAGTTAGTTTCGCCGGGTTGGAAAGCGCTAATGGGCAAAACTGACAAGGAAGATGAAGGTATTGATGCCGTGCCACCGCTACCCGAAGGCACCGTGTTAACTTGTCGTGAAGGGGAAATAAAAGACCGAAAAACCGAGCCACCAAAGCATTTTACCGAAGCATCGCTGTTGCAAGCGATGACCGGGATCGCCCGTTACGTTGCGGATAAAGAACTGAAAAAAATCCTTCGTGACACTGATGGGCTAGGCACGGAAGCGACTCGCGCTGGTATTTTGGACACGCTGTTCAAACGCCAACTGCTTACGCGTCAAGGTAAGTCAATTCTCAGTTCTCCTGCGGGAAGAGGTCTCATTCATGCCTTGCCAGAAGATTCAACATACCCTGATATGACGGCTCATTGGGAGCACCAGTTACAAGGTATGGCAGAGAGAAATCAAGCATATCAGCCGTTCATGCAAGCACTGGAACAACGCATTGATAGCTTGATGGCACAAGTAAAAGCAGGCCCTATCCCTGATTCATTACGTCATTTACCCAAGGTGGAACGTCCTGCGTTTAAACGTAAAAAGCGCAGTTATTCAAAGAATGGTGGCGCGACTAAATCTCGTGCAACCAAAGGTAAGCAGGCATAGGACAAGCGCGGTGTAATTAAACACCGCGCATGCTTGAAAATAGATTACTCGAACAGGTCACCGTGGTTTTGGATCGCGCCTCTTACTTCACCTTGAGTTAACACGCGTTTGTCCAGTACCTCTTTCACCTGGTTGCCCAAGTCAACTAATGTATCTCGATTCGCTTGAGTTTGGCGTTTACCAGCACTTCTCAAGCAGTAATTTAGTTCGTGCTCTTCGCTAAAATTAACCAAATCCCTATCTGCTGCCATCGTGCTTTCTCCTTATTTGTTCTACTTTTTCCTAAGTCTGGATTGGATGTAGATAAATTCAAGTTAGATTGCGTGAATTATGCTGGTGGATCACTGATGAACATTATGTTTGCCAACCAAGTCACGATTATGAAGCCTGGCTTTGATGGTATTTGGTTTAGTGATGGTTGTGTCTTAATGCTGCTACCAAGGTAACTCAGTACCATCGTAGTTAATAAATCGACCTGAAAGCTGCGGTGTGCTCAGCTCTATCACGTTCGCTAGGCCTTGCGCGGAGGTTTGCGTATCTATCAAAGCATTTGGCCCGCCCATCGCCGTTTTTACCCAACCAGGGTGAAGCGCTAAAACGGTAAATCCTTCAGGTGTTAAATCATTACTTAAGCTTTTCACAACCGAGTTAAGCGCCGCTTTCGATGAGCGATAAATATAACCGCCACCGGACGTATTTTCGGTCATGCTCCCCACTTTTGATGAGATACAAGCAATCTTTTTTATCTTGCCTTGTTGTAAGCGAGGGTAACAGTGCTCAACCAGTTTTAACGGTGCAATGGTGTTTACTTCGAAGGCTTTACGCCATTCTTCTACGTCAGTGTTTCCAAAGCCATATCCCTTGGGGCCGTAATATCCTGCATTATTGATGAGTAAGTCGATGGCAGGGAGTTTATCGGCAAGCTTAGCGACTTGTTCGTAGTGAGTGACATCCAGTTCGTGCAAAACCAAATTACTGAATTGTGAGGCTAGAGTTTGTAGTTCTGAACTGTTCTCTAAGGAACGGCTAGTAGCATGTACTTGGTGGCCTTGCTTCAGGTACAGCTCAGTTAAGCTAAGGCCAATGCCGCGATTTGCTCCGGTAATAAAGACGGTTTGACTCATACAAACACCTATGTTTTTTTGATTTCAGTTGAAAGTCATTGTGTTAGTTAAGCACAATAAAATCAACCAACCACCACGCACCAACAACAAGAGATGAAAATAGGGACAGGGCACAAAGAGAGCCAAACAGTGCGCCGAGAATAGCAAAGAAAGTAGAATTCATATGTATATTAAATTTAATTGATATTGAAAATCATTATCAATTAAATTGCGTTTTATTCAACCCTTTAAGTTGATACTATTTCGTTACCATTGTTATTAAGAATTTCTCATGCTGCCATTTATCTACCACCCGATTTATTCTCAACTTGAGTTGCCAGAGGGGCATCGTTACCCAATTATGAAATACCAGTACCTCTATGAATCGGTATTGGTGCATATGGAGAAAGATAACTGGAAAGAGCACACGCAGTTTTTCCAGCCCGAAGCATTAACTGTTGGGGAAGTAAAACGTGTTCATGACGAGGAATACGTCGAGTTGCTTGTTAGTGGAAACATGCCAGCTGCGAAGATGCGCCGAATAGGTTTTCCTTGGAGTGAGTCTCTCATTACCAGAACGCTAACTTCAGCAGCGGGCACGGCTCTGACCGCAAAAAAGGCACTTGAGTACGGAGTGGCCATTCATTTGAGTGGTGGGTATCATCACGCACACAAAGAGTTTGGTAGTGGTTTTTGTTTATTTAATGACTTAGTGATCGCGGCTAGGCAAGCACTCGAAGTTGAGCATGTCGATAAAGTATTGATCATTGACAGTGATGTTCATCATGGGGATGGAACAGCAACTTTATGTGACGATGAGCCAGATATCATCACGCTTTCTTTCCACTGTGATAAAAACTTTCCAGCGAGGAAGCCTCAGTCTGACCTAGATGTGCCTTTGGTGCGAGGAACAGGTGATGAGGATTTTTTAATGGCGTTTAAAGAAGTGGTCGATATGGCACTTAATCTTCATCGCCCTGATTTAGTTATCTACGATGCTGGTGTCGATATACATCAAGACGATGAGTTGGGATATTTTGATGTGTCGACGCAAGGGATTTTAGAACGTGATAGATTTTTAATGCAAACAATGAAATCTCGAGGTATCCCTGTCGCAGCTGTCGTTGGAGGTGGATATCGAACGAATCATGCTGACCTCGTCCCAATCCATTTGCAGCTTATCAATGCCGCTAAAGAAGTCTTTATTGATGAGTAGATACAACTAGATGTAAATATCAAATTGATTCAACACGGGACACTGGAACGAACGAAAAGGGCATTAATTTTTTGTGGGTTCTTTCTGAGTGTGGCGGAGTGCTTAGTTGCGTTCAAGAAGTGATAAGTGATTTGTACAAATCTTTTTAAGTCTGGAGATGCGAAAAAGCCCGCTAATTTCTTAGCGGGCTTTTTCTAAAAGTGGCGGAGAGATAGGGATTTGAACCCTAGATACGCTATTAACGTATGCCGGTTTTCAAGACCGGTGCTTTCAACCACTCAGCCATCTCTCCGTTGTTGAGGCGCATAATATAAGGCTTTGAAAATGTTGTAAACCCCTAGTTGAACTGATTGGATGTTTACTGCGCAAATTTGTGGTTTGTGTTGTTTAAATAAACAAAAACTCCCCAAAAAGGGGAGTTTGAATAGTATATGGATTGCTAGGTATTAATCGTTTTTAGAATAAAAACGCTGTAACTCAGTTAAACCTTGCATCAAAACTGGCAACTTCGGTGCATCATCTCTAAGTCGTTTGTAGTTTTTGTCATACAGCTTGTAGTTGCCAAACTTATCGATCACTGTGGTTTGCGAGCTAGTAATTAAGGCAAGCTCGCGAGTATCGCCCGCCAAGATCCAGCGACGACGACTTTCATCGAATAGGTTGCGACCACTACTGTAATCATATGGGTTGGAAGATACGCCGAGCATATCTTGCAACAGTGTAACTGAGAGGTCCAAGTGACTTGTGCTGTGATTAAATTCGCCAGCTAGCATTCCAGGCCAATGGATCACCATCGGAACTTGTAATTGATAACGGCTGTAGTTGCTGTTTGCTCCCCAGCTGTTCGTGTTGGTTTCGTTAAATTCACTACCGTGATTAGAAGTGATGATTACGATGGTGTTTGTCAGTTGTCCCGTCGTTTCTAGTTCATCAATAATACCTGCGATAGTTCTATCCGCCGACTTCACTGCATATTCATAAGCTTTTTTGAATCGCTCACTTGCGGGCATTTCTTCGTCATTATTTGAAGGAATCGATTCAAAATTATCAACGGTGGTGACTTCGATGTAACTAAACCATGGCTGACTTGCTTTCTCTGCTAACCATGTATTCCAGTTTGCGATAGATTGTTTATCGGTATGAGCTTGCGTGCCATCTAGGTCTTCCGCTAAGTTCAAGTCGCGGAAAATAATTTCTGAGTAGAGATCATCTTCAAACCCACTGCCACTGAATAAACCAAAGTTGTAGCCCTGATCTTTCAGTACATCGAGCAATACTGGGGAAGCACCTTGCGCCTTGATGCTTGATGCATAACTGGTCGGTAAGCCATAGAACAAACCAAAGGCCCCGTATGTATCATTACTTGAGCTGTAATGATTACGGAAGTTCTGATTGTTTTCAGCAAACTCATAGAGGTTAGGCATCTCTTCTTGGTTCAGCGCATCCGCTCGTAAATTGTTTATGCTGATCATCAACACATTGAGCTTATTAACTCGGCGGTTAAACTCAAGCTTTTCAAGAGGGTAGTTGACTAACTCTACGTTGCCTTCGTTTTCTGCTAAACGTTTTAGGTATTCCTCACGGTCAAGTAGACCATGTTTTTCCATAAAACTCTTCGCTGTCATCGGGTAAGACAACGGGAAGTTTGAACGCTGGCTAGTAATTGGGTTGTAAAAATACGCATCTGCCCAAATGTAAACCAAATGGCTGGTCATAAAGCTGAGGAAAAAGACGGCCGCGAGAGGGCGTCCTACGTGCTTATGAGATAGTTTGCGCTGTTTTCGCCATACCCATTCGGATAGTGCGAGTTGAATAAGGAAGATCAGCGGCATCACAACAAATAAATGTTGTAGGTCAGTGCTGAGTGCACTTTTGTCTTCGCTGAATAGTAACTCCCAGACAACGGGAGTTAAGTGCAAATTGATCGACTGATACGCTTGGGTATCAATTAATAATATGGTTTGCCCAACGGTTGCGAAAATCACTGCCACCAAACGGAACAACTTCCGCGATGGCAGGATAAACGTCAACGGGAATAGAACAAGCAAGTAAAGTGCGAAAACTAGAAAGCCAAAGTGACCAACCCAAGAAACCGCCAGATAAAACTGACCAAGTAACGTCTCGGGCCAAGGAGACTGAACAATGTAGCGTGTGCCTATCAACATCGATGCAACGATATTGAAGAATGCAAACCAGTGACCCCAACCAACTAGTCGAGATACACGTTCGCCGTATGAGTTTCCGCTGTCTACCATGTATGTGTTCTATTGTCCGTGATTAGTGTGTTTTTGGTGTTTCTAAAGAAGACATTAGCGCCTGAGCAAATTTTTCAGCAATCGCTTTGCGTTGTGAAGCAGCAACACGTTGATTTAAGACATTGGTTGCGATATTTCCGGCAATCATTAGCGTCAACTCAGGAGAAGCAGCATGTTTTTCAAGAACTGTTGCTACTTCAGCAAGAATTTTTTCTACTTGCTCGTCAGTATATTTAGATGTAATCGGCATAAAGACTCTAATAATGATAGTAAAAGCGGCTTATGATAACCTACAATGCCCATCAACTAAAACCTTGTAGCAAGATAAAATCACTATGAGTCTTCATCTTTCAAACGTTATTCTGCATCAACTGTGCAAAAACGATCAGGACGAGCTGGTTGTAAACTTTCGTCCAGCATCATTAGAGAACGATGCATCTACAGAAAACTTAGTCGCTGAGCTTCACCGAGTATTCCATTCTAAAGCTGGTAAAGGTTTTGGCGCTTTCCAGTCAGACAGCGAATTTCAATTTTGGCTTCAAGAAATGCGCAAAGGAGAGCGAGATTTTTACGACTTCTCACAAATTAGTGCAAATCGCTTGAAAGAAGAGTTGATTAAGTACCCATTTGCGGATGAAGGTATCTTGGTTTTCGCTGAGTATCAGAGTTTAGCAACGGACTACTTGTTCATCGGTATCTTACCAATGAATCAGAGTTTAAAAGTGACCGAAGGTTTGGACATCAGTGCGACAGATTACTTAGATATCACCAAAATGGATATTGCCGCACGCATCGACCTGTCGAGCTACGAGACCGACAAGGAATCCAATCGTTATCTGCAATACATTAAAGGACGCGTTGGCCGTAAAGTGGCGGACTTCTTCCTAGATTTTCTGCAAGCGGATATTGGCTTAGATACTAAACAACAAAACTTAGTGTTGATGCAGGCGGTGGATGATTTTTGTGCTGACTCGAAGCTAGAAAAGCAAGAAGTGAACGAGTACAAGAAACAAGTTTACGACTACTGCAATGAGCAAATTAAATCCGGTGATGAAGTTCAAATCTCAGAGCTTTCTGGAGAACTTCCTCCAAGCCAAGATGGCACAAGCTTTATGGATTTTACCAAAGAGCAAGGGTACGAACTTGAAGAGTCTTTCCCAGGTGATCGTGCGACGGTTCGCAAACTGACTAAATTTGTTGGAGCTGGTGGTGGTTTGAATATTAGCTTCGATAGTCTCTTACTTGGCGAGCGTATTTTTTATGATCCAGAGACGGATACCTTAACGATTAAAGGGACGCCTCCAAATCTAAAAGATCAGTTAAGTCGCAATTAAAATCATATCGTTAAATAAAGAGAGCAAACGGCTCTCTTTTTTTATGTGAATAAGAAACATCCATAGTATATGCTTGTAATTAATGGAGATATGCGAGGGGCAAGTGTTGCTGAAGCTAAAAGAAGGAATACGGCGGTTTGTTTGGTTCTGGTTCGTTTTGTGGTGTGTTTTAGCACTTGGCATTTGGCTGCAAGCCAAACAAACGATTCAAACGATTTCGACTGTAAATGAGTTAGGAAGTAAAGTTGAAGAAGTCAGGCACTTTTTTAACTTCGATCTGCCTTACCGTGTTAAACACGTCGACCAAATTTCACTGAAACTTCAGTTAGCTTATGCAGTTCGCTTACAGCTTGAAAGTGAGTTTTCTGAAGGGAAAATCACACCAGACATCACTCAATTACTTTATACGACCGACCGATTTTTAGAAAGTGCTCGAGCTTTTGTAAGAAGTGACAGTGAATTGGTTTCGTTAGCAGAACAGTTACGAAGCAGCCGTGCTCGAACAGAAAACTCTGAGCAAATTCAGGCAATGTACTATCGCTTAGGTGCGCTTGTTTTTGAGTCTGTCTTTAGTGACTCTGCAACGAATAGCGATACTTACCGTGACTTAGACCGACTTTTTATTGAATCAGAGACGCTCTCTCCCGAAGAGCGAAGCGCTCTTCAGCGCCAGCTTGCTCAAACCTCAAGCGCACTATCTGCTCAGGCACAGGGCAGTTATTTATCTAATCAACTGCTTAATCCAGATTTCCCGAACCAGTTAACTTCGATAAATGATCAGTTGGAACAGAAGCTAATGACTTTTATTGTTTGGTTGTCTGTAATCAGTGGTTTGCTCCTTTTCCTCATTTCATGGGGAGCCTTCTCCCCAAAAACGATTCAACCGATACCACTACCCAGAACCGATGATAAAAAGTCAGAGCAAGTTGGCGATGATGAAAATGGAGCTAACGCTGTTCCCTCAGCTCAGTCTGAAAATTTTCAAAACGTCCAAATGAACGAAGAAAGTTGTAATGAGGTGAATTCATCACAAGTGGAAGTAGTGGAACGTGAGCCGTACATAGATATCAATAAAATGTTAGATTCTCTGTCTGGTGACGAGGGCGCTGTGCGGATGTTACTGGAGGTCTTTATTCAGGATCACTCTGGCGATGGCACTAAAATGTATCAGCTGTTAGAAGAGGATAAAGAGCAAGCGCAAAGAGCCGCACACAGTCTTAAAGGGGTCTCAGGGAGTTTAGGTGCAATGCCATTGCACTGTATTTCGGGTGATATTGAACTGTTGATTAAACAAGGGCAAAAAGTGCCGGAAGAGAAGTTGGCATGTTTAGATGATGTCCTAAAACAAACCATACTTTTTGCTAATAATGTTCTCAATAGTGAAAAGATAACAGAAGCGCTAACAGATTGATATTGCTCTGACTTAATGTCATAAGAGTTGAGGTAATAAAGGCTCGAACTATATGACTTAGTTCGCTTTATTCCCGTTCTATACAATTTGTTAAAGGTGTTTTCATGTCCGTTCGCCGAATGTCTTCAATGATGTTGATAGGGCTGGTTATGATGCTTTCAGGGTGCTCCCTGCTCGAAGTCAAGATCGAGAGTCAAACCGTCCCTCTTACCAAACAAGAGCTCAATATGCGTCTTTTGACTCGTGAGTATGCGCAGCAGTTTTTTGCTCAGGTTGAGCAAGCAGCAGATGCACTACACGAACAATATGAGCCTCATGATAAAGTTCATCAATCTTATATTTTACTTTGGAAGATAAATGCTGAAGAAGGCATCCAAGCTTCTGCGTATCAAGTGTCCCCAATGGCTGCACTGATTGATACATGGACTTTCACGCTACAAATGGAACAGTTCTTTACTACCGCTTCTGGTAATGAGCTCTTTGCGTCTGATGAGGCCAAGTTAGTTTCCGTTTATTTAGCGAAAGAGGTAGATAAACTGGCTCAATCTTTATTGAAGAAAGAAGCATACATCAAGACACAAACGTTTGTTGCAGAGTTCGCCAAGCAGCATCCATTCGCTGATTTAAGCATGATTAGGACTCCGGCTTACCGTAAGTGGTTAGATGCAAACCAAATTAGCGAAGAGGAAGCCGTTACAACGTTAGGCACGATGCCAGAAGCACTTGGGGATGTCTCTGATCGTCTAAGTCTGGTATCAGAACAGACACCAAAAATAATGACGTGGAAAGCGCAGTTGTTGGCCTTGAATAGCTCTGCCAGCATCGAAAAAGTCAATGCGGCGCTCAATAGTTTGCAAGTTACCGCTGATTCGATGAGGGATTTTATCGATAACAACCCAGAGTACATGCGTTATTTGGCAGAACAAATGGCGCTGGAGTTACAACCTTTGGTTGACGATATCGATCAAAGGACGGAGGCGCGTTTATCTCAGTTGGGTGAAGAACGCCAAGCTATAGAGCTGATGGTTGCCAGAGAGCGCCAAGAAATCGCACAGATCATTACCCATGAGCGCGAGAAGTTTGCTCAAGATATGGATCGAGTGTCGCAAGAGGTTGTGAATCTCGCAATGACTAAGCTGATTGAACTTGTCAAAAGTACCATCATCTACTTTATTCTGTTCATTGCCGTTATATTCTTTGCACCGCTTGGCTTGGGCTATTGGTTTGGGAAGCGTGCAGCCGTGAAAACGCCAGTCAAACAAAGCTAACGATTTGTTTTGGAAATAAAAAAAGAGCGCTTTAAAGCGCTCTTTTTTAGTATTGAATTCGAAAGGGAGGTTCTTCCTATCTCTGCGAAGTTAAGCGGTTTGCTGCTTTAATTCGCCTTCAGCTTCTTCAACTGCTTCTGCTGTTGGTTCGCACTTATCAACAAACCAACCCATGTAAGAAGTGAAGATCGTTACGATGATACATACAAAACTCAGCCACATGAACGGGGCATAAGACAGTGTAGCAACACCCAAAATACTGGCCATGTAGATACCGTTGTCACTCCAAGGGACCATACCTGAGGTTAGCGTGCCGCCAAATTCTGCGTTACGAGACAAATTCTTACGTTTGTAGCCTAGACGGTCATAGTTCTTCGCACAGATTTTTGGGGTCAGGATAAGTGAAACGTACATCGCTGAACCAAATACGTTGCCCATAAAGGCCGTACCAATTGTGCTTGTTGCCAATGAACCTGCACTTTGAACGCGTTTTTCAAACAGCTTCGCGATAGTCTCTAGCACGCCTACTTTATCTAGTAGACCACCAAAACCAAGGCCGAATACGATAACCGCTACCGACCCAAGCATTGAAGACATGCCGCCACGGTTAAGGATTGAGTCAATGAAATCTACGCCAGATGAGATTGCAAACGGAGCCCAAGCCGTGTTAAACGCGGTTAGGAAATCGACATCTTGGATCATCACTGCCCAAATAATACCTAGCAGAGAACCAAAACTGATCACTGGGAATGAAGGCATACGCATCGCTAGAAGTGACAATACGATGATCACAGGAACAAATGAGTAAGGGGTGATGTAGAACTGCTGTTCCATCGCTTTAATGACAGAGTCTACCTGGCTCATGTCAACTTGACCTGCGTAGTGGAAGCCAAATGCAGTAAACATAATGCCTGTAATAATGTAGCTAATGAGTGCTATCGGCAACATGCCTTTAATATGTTCCATCACTTCAACGTTAGACATAGATGAAGCAAGGATTACTGAATCCGATAGAGGCGACATTTTGTCACCAAAGTAACAGCCTGAAAGTACGGCACCTGCAGTGATTGGCGCAGGAACACCAAGACCTTGACCGATACCCATCATTGCAATACCTGCCGTGCCAGCCGCACCCCAAGATGTGCCAGTCGCTAGCGCAGTCAATGAACAGATGATCATGGTCGCGAGCAAAAAGATGGAAGGGTGGATTGCTTTAAGGCCGTAGTAAATAATGGTTGGAACAATACCACCAGAGATCCAAGTACCTACAAGCGCGCCAACGGCCAAAAGGATTAAAACGGCTCCAAGTCCATTGGAAATGCCATTTAGTGCTGCTTTTTCCAGATCTTTATACTGATGGCCAAGCTTTATGCCCAATATCATGACAATGAACCAACCGATGTATAGCGCTAGCTGAATCGGTAGGTCTAGCTTGGCTGTGAACGAAAATGCCAGCAGGAGAAATAAACCGAGCGAGATAAATACCTGTATCAAGCTTGGTAGGCGTGGTGTAACTTGCTTCATATGTGCCTCTGTCAATCTTGGAGCAATAGAGGAAGGCGCTCCTTGTTGTAATCGCGCATAACATACATTAACAAAAATTATATTTCGAACATTTGGTGTTTTATCTTGATGTTCGTCGGTAAAAACGTTTGCTTGTGAAATTAACTGTTGGTTTGTTTTAACTTTTTTGGTTTTAAATGTTGTGTAATGTGAAATTATTGTGCTTCATGTGTTATTTTCTCATTGAGTGGTAAGACCAATTAGGGGACTAAAGTGCTTTCCCTACTTGAAAAATGGTTAAAACCGCAAACCAAACACTAAAAAATCTCGTGTAACCCGGTTTTTCAGAGGAAAAGGTTAAAAAACGCGCTTATTTACAAAATAGGGGTTGAGATTTTGCTGTGAAAAATTAACTATGGGGTAGGTTTTTTAATACATGGAGAGTTAATACGATGAGAGTTGGTTTAGTTGGTTGGCGCGGTATGGTTGGTTCAGTCCTTATGCAGCGTATGGTTGAAGAGAAAGACTTCGACCTAATCGAACCAGTATTCTACAGTACTTCTCAAGTTGGTATTCCTGCTCCTAACTTAGGAAAAGACGCAGGCTTACTGCAAGACGCGTATGATATTGAAAGCTTAAAACAGCTTGATGCGGTAATCACCTGTCAAGGTGGTAGCTACACAGAAAAAGTTTTCCCTGCACTTCGTCAGGCTGGTTGGAAAGGCTACTGGATTGACGCGGCCTCTACGCTACGTATGGCTGAAGATTCGATCATCACACTTGATCCAGTGAACTTAAAGCAAATCCAACAAGGCATCCACGGTGGCACGAACACATTTGTCGGTGGTAACTGTACGGTTAGTTTAATGCTAATGGGGCTAGGTGGTCTATTTGAGAAAGGTCTTGTTGAGTGGACAAGCGCAATGACTTACCAAGCCGCATCTGGTGCTGGTGCGCAAAATATGCGTGAATTGATCTCGCAAATGGGCGTTATCAATGACTCTGTTAGCTCTGAACTTGCAAACCCATCAAGCTCTATCCTAGATATCGATAAGAAAGTCGCGGATACAATGCGCAGCGGCTCTTTCCCTACCGATAAATTCGGTGTGCCACTAGCTGGTTCGTTGATCCCATGGATCGATGTGAAGCGCGATAATGGTCAGAGTAAAGAAGAGTGGAAAGCGGGCGCCGAGGCGAATAAAATTTTGGGTTCTCAAAGTTCACCTGTCCCAATTGACGGTACTTGTGTGCGTATTGGCGCGATGCGTTGTCACTCTCAAGCACTTACTATCAAGCTTAAACAAAATGTACCAATGGACGAAATCGAAGAAATCATCGCCACTCATAACGATTGGGTGAAAGTGATTCCTAACGACCGTGACATCACTGCTCAAGAGCTAACGCCGGCAAAAGTTACGGGCACAATGTCTGTACCAGTGGGTCGTCTACGTAAGATGGCAATGGGTGATGATTTCCTAAATGCTTTCACTGTTGGTGACCAACTGCTTTGGGGTGCTGCGGAGCCATTGCGTCGTACTCTGCGAATTATTCTGTCTGAGAAAGCATAATCACATCAATCCTTTATTTGATGACAAAATAAAAGAGCTCCTTAGGGAGCTCTTTTTTCATGCGTCGTCTTCCGTTCGAACGACTCTTTTGTCTGGATCGGCCAGTTCACTACCACAATGTTTACAGTAAATTGCGTCAGAGTCGTGCCCTGCGTGGGAGCAGTTTGGGCATTTCACCAATACTTTGTGCGATTGCATCTCTTGGTGCAGTTCGGCAGTGAAAATACCTGTAGGTACCGCCAAAATGGAATAACCCAGTAACATGGTGAGTGATGCAAGCCCTTTACCTAGGTCTGTTTGAGGGACCAAGTCACCATACCCAACCGTTGTGATGGTCACGATCGCCCAATAAATACTCTTAGGAATGCTAGTAAATCCGTTTTCAGGTCCTTCAATGATAAAAATCAACGAGCCGAAAATCGTTACCATAATGGCGACGGAACTAAAGAAGATAAAAATCTTTCTGCGCGCCATAAGCAGTGAACGTAAGAGGATATTGGACTCTTGGAGGTATCGGACTAACTTGAGTATGCGGAATATTCGCATCACTCGCAGCGCCCTGATCACACCCATAAACGAAGCGGATGGGAAGAAGAGTGCTAAATAGGTGGGCAAAATCGCAAGTAAATCGACGACACCATAAAAACTCTTTGCGTAGGCGGCAGGTTTAGGAGAGCAATAAAGCCTTAGAAGGTATTCAATCGTGAATAGGCCAGTAAATGTGTATTCAATAAACTTCAGCTCTTTTTCCCACTCGGCCCGAACGGAGGGTATCGAATCTAACACCAGTACGATTAACGAACTGATGATCGCGATAATGAGAGCAATATCGAACGTTTTACCAGCTTTGGTATGAGTACCAAAAATGGTGACATATAGAGTATGTTTAAGAGAGTCAGTCGTCATGACAAAGCGATCCATTGTTGAATCGCTCTATCATACAATTTTATAGAAACTCAGGCTAATCCTGGAAATAAGTTGCGTAAGCCATTCGCAATGAACTCTATGCCAAGCGCGCCCAATATCAAACCCATGATACGAGTAATGACGTTGATTCCAGTTTGACCTAAAAATCGTACGATCAATGGGGCAGAGCGGAACAATAGCCATGAACAAAGGCAGAACAAACCAATCGTAATACTAATGCCCACGGTATCGAACATGCTTGGGTAGCGTGCACCATAAACAATAGTCGAACTGATTGCACCAGGACCTGCCATTAAAGGCATTGCAAGAGGGACCACACCAATCTGTTCACGACTGACGTATTCCGTTTTCTCTTGTTTGTTCTGCTTATCTTCCCCCAGTTTACCGCTCATCATCGAGAATGCGATGCTAAGTAATAGCAACCCGCCAGCCACACGAAACGAATCCAGAGAAATACTGAACATGTCTAACAGTAACTGACCAGCAAAAAGCGAAATGATCAGGATGATCGCAACAGCCACATTTGCTGTTGTTGCCGTATTGCGCTTTTCGTCTGGAGTCATATGCCCGGTTAGTGACACAAACACAGGCATGATACCAACAGGGTTTACTGCGGCGACCAAACCGAGAAAAAACTGCAAGAAGATAGCAAGTTCAAAAGTTTGCATGTTGCGTACTCATCAAAGTTCACATTAGTGAAAAGGAGAAGGGGTAATTTGGGCGTAATGTAAGGCAAAAGTTAGGTTGTAAGAAATGAAAAAAACTAACGCATTCCCTGCCATTTAAGTGAGAAAAACTAATTCTTTAATAAACTGTATCTAATCTGGAAAGGAAATGTTACGTATAAAGTTGCTGATAAATTGCGCTGTTTTACATAAACGTTAACATTCGCACATTTTTGATAAAAACCAAGGTGGTTTGTAGAGAGATGTATTCGGTTCGATATACTCTCAGTAGCACAAAGAATTGGGCCTACATGTAATTTTGTTGGTTAAAAATGAAACTTTTTTACAGGTTGTTGTAGTTTCTTTTATTTATTTGTCCATTTGCTTCTTTTTTACTCAATAAAAAATGAAAGTTAATTTATTTGTTTATCAGTGATTTATGTCATTTTGGTGTGATGAGGCACCACTTTGGTAGTATTTAGGTGGTGAGAACTGATCCAAGTCAATTTTTTTCACACTCTGAAATATTATACTCAGTCCTGAAAGCAATTTACTAAGACGTTTGTTTTCTAAGTGACTGATAAACAGTAAAAACGATAAGTAATAGCCTTAGTAAAAAGTTTTTAATATTTGTTAATTTTAGGAGATTCCCTATGCCTGTAACTAATATGGCTGAACTAGATGCAATGGTTGCTCGCGTTAAGAAAGCGCAAGAAGAGTTCGCTACTTACTCTCAAGAGCAAGTAGATAAAATCTTTCGTGCAGCATCGCTTGCAGCTAACCAGGCCCGTATCCCGCTAGCTCAACAAGCGGTAGAAGAATCTGGTATGGGTATTGTTGAAGATAAAGTAATCAAGAACCACTTCGCTTCTGAGTTTATCTACAACAAATACAAAGACGAACAAACGTGTGGCATCTTAGAAGAGGATGACAACCTAGGTACTATGACTATCGCTGAGCCTGTAGGCATCATCTGCGGTATCGTACCAACGACTAACCCAACTTCTACAGCGATCTTCAAATCTCTAATCTCTTTGAAGACTCGTAACGGTATCATCTTCTCACCACACCCACGTGCGAAAAACTCAACTAACGATGCAGCTAAACTCGTTCTAGATGCAGCAGTAGCAGCAGGCGCACCAAAAGACATCATCGGTTGGATCGACCAGCCTTCTGTTGAGCTTTCAAACGCTCTAATGAAACACGATGACATCGCGCTTATCCTTGCAACTGGTGGTCCAGGCATGGTTAAAGCAGCATACTCTTCTGGTAAGCCAGCAATCGGTGTAGGTGCAGGTAACGTTCCTGTTGTTATCGATGAAACAGCAGACATCAAACGTGCTGTTGCTTCTATCCTTATGTCCAAGACTTTCGACAACGGTGTAGTATGTGCTTCTGAGCAGGCGGCAATCGTAGTTGATGAAGTATACGACGAAGTGAAAGAGCGTTTTGCTTCTCACAAAGCTTATGTCCTAAGCAAAGCAGAAGCTGATAAAGTTCGTAAAGTGCTTCTTATCGATGGCGCGCTAAACGCGAAAATCGTAGGTCAGCCAGCAGCAGCAATCGCTGAAATGGCAGGCGTTAAAGTTCCAGCAGACACTAAAGTTCTTGTTGGTGAAGGTCTGGGCAAAGTATCTCACGATGACGCATTCGCTCACGAGAAACTATCTCCAACTCTAGGTCTATTCCGTGCTGACAACTTCGAAGACGCGGTTGCTCAAGCGGTAACTATGGTTGAGATTGGTGGTATCGGCCACACATCTGGTCTTTACACTAACCAAGATACTAACGCTGATCGTATCCGTTACTTCGGTGACAAGATGAAGACAGCTCGTATCCTAATCAACATCCCGACTACTCACGGCGGTATCGGTGACTTGTACAACTTCAACGTTGCGCCATCTCTAACGCTAGGTTGTGGTTCTTGGGGTGGTAACTCTATCTCTGAGAACGTAGGTCCTAAACACCTAATCAACAAGAAAACTGTAGCGAAGCGAGCTGAAAACATGTTGTGGCATAAACTACCTAAGTCAATCTACTTCCGTCGTGGTAGCCTTCCAATCGCACTGGGCGACCTAGAAGGTAAGAAACGTGCATTCCTAGTAACTGACCGTTTCCTATTCAACAACGGTTACGCAGATGACGTAGTAAGCCTACTAAAAGCTCAAGGCATGGAAGTTCAAACATTCTTCGATGTTGAAGCTGACCCAACACTGTCTGTAGTAGAAAAAGGTGCGGCTCAAATGGCTAGCTACCAACCTGACGTTATCCTAGCGCTAGGCGGTGGTTCACCAATGGATGCAGCGAAAATCATGTGGGTAATGTACGAGCACCCAGAAACTCACTTTGAAGAACTAGCAATGCGCTTTATGGACATCCGTAAACGTATCTACAAGTTCCCTAAAATGGGTAAAAAAGCTGAGCTTGTATGTATCACTACAACTTCAGGTACTGGTTCAGAAGTTACTCCATTCGCGGTTGTTACTGACGACAAGACTGGTGCGAAATACCCACTAGCTGACTACGAAATCACGCCAAACATGGCAATCGTTGATGCGAACCTAGTAATGAACATGCCTAAGTCTCTAACAGCATTTGGTGGTTACGATGCCGTAACTCACGCTCTAGAAGCTTACGTTTCTGTTCTTGCTAACGAATACTCAGATGGCCAAGCTCTTCAAGCACTTAAGATGCTAAAAGAGTACCTACCATCAAGCTATGCGAACGGTGCAAATGACCCAATCGCTCGTGAGAAAGTACACAACGCAGCTACTATCGCTGGTGTTGCATTTGCGAACGCATTCCTAGGTGTTTGTCACTCAATGGCTCACAAACTGGGTGCTGAGTTCCACTTGCCACATGGCCTAGCTAACGCACTACTTATCTCTAACGTGGTACGTTACAACGCGAACGACAATCCAACTAAACAAACTGCGTTCTCTCAATACGACCGTCCACAAGCACGTCGTCGTTACGCTGAAGTTGCTGACCACCTAGGCCTAAGCCAAGAAGGTGACCGTACTGCTCAGAAGATTGAACGTCTACTAGCATGGTTGGATGAACTAAAAGTTAACCTAGACATCCCAATGTCTATCCAAGCGGCAGGTGTTGCTGAATCAGATTTCGTAGCGAAACTGGATGAGCTAGCGGTAGAAGCGTTCGATGACCAATGTACTGGTGCGAACCCACGTTACCCTCTAATCAGCGAACTTAAAGATGTGTTGATGGCTTCTTACTACGGTAAAGCATTTGTTGAAGGCGAAACTTTCGAAGGTACAACTGTTATCAAGAAGAAAGCAGACCAAGAAGCAGCAAAAGCAGCACCTAAAGCAAAGAAAGAAAAAGCTGACGCGTAATTAAAAAATCGAGTGAGCAAGGTTTTCGCTAGCACGGAACCTTAATCGGGAAAAGGTAAAAGCCCCAGTCAAATGACTGGGGCTTTTTTTATTTTGGTGCAGGAGTTACATCTGGCTTGGGAAAACAGAGTTGCTGTGTATGCTTACACTTCGGTCACAACTACTCGGCCACTGAAGTATTCATTCGCGACGATGTATGCTGTGTTGCGGACTAGTTCGTCTTGGATCTCAGCCCAGTGCCTCTCGTTGAGCTCTTCTTTTGTATGATTTACCGAGGGAATAACGCCGCCCACTCGAATGTTGAATGGTGTGAGTTCTTTTGCCCAGCTGTGAGTAAAACCTGACACCAACGCCGCCATGCTTTCAACTCCCGTAAAGTCTTCATGGTTGTCATGAGAAATGACGTTAACAATGACGCCTTTCTTGTTTCTGGCTCGAAAGCGCTCTGCTCCTACTTGGCCGTAGGTATAAAGGAAGCGTGCCGCAGACGACAAGTGATCAATGTAAGTACTCATTGGTTCTGGCGCCATTAAGCCAGGCATAGGAGAGCTGGTCCAGCAATTAACAATCACATCTGGTGTCGCACGTAGCTGTGATTCTATCTGGTCAAACAATAAGTTAATGGACGTTGTGTTATCACTACACACATTCATCGCATACACTTTGTCAGTGAAAGCGCTGATTTGCTCATAGCTCGCTCTCAAAGCGCTAGAATTTTGGTCACAAAGAATCAACGTTGCTCCAAGGTGAGCAAAGTGATTTGCACAGGTTCTTCCTATAACCGAACCTGCAGACGTGACGAGAATAATTGATTCTTTGATATCCATAGCACCTTCACTGTATCCATATGTGAAAAACAATACACCAGTGGTTTGTGCTAATAGCATGGTTGAAATTCGTTGGGTTCAGTGTGAAAGGCTTCAAACTAACGCTTTCGAGTGAGGACTATTGTGCGGTAATTTGTAAGACGTCACATTTCTGACGTGTAGGTATTGCAAGCTATTGGATAAAAAGCGGATCTCTATGCTTTAGCTTGAATTTGATGCTGACGTTGAGCCGTCACTAGCTGATTATATAGCCCAGCATCTGGGATCAGTTGTTTGTTTCGTTCGCCCAATCTGCGTCGCTCATGACCAGATAGGTTGTGATAAACCTCCTCTGGTAGGTTGAATGTGTCTTCAGGCAGGTAAGTCAGCGCATCTGGTTTTAGGTAATGGCTCAGCTTTGCGGAAGGCAATCCTGCATCGTGAAACTGTTTCGCTTGTTCAGCTGCGAGTTCATAGCTGCTGCTATCAGAACGAAGAGCTTGAGGTTGCGATAAACCCAATTGTTGGCGAAAAATACTGTCACTGGTGATGACTTCCTGGACCTCTTCAACCGGGACCACATCGCGAACATCATTAGAGAACATAGACAGAATCAGCGAGAAATCCGCACGACGACCTTCGTGTACGGCATGGTTAATACCATTACCGAACTGAAGTTCGTTGATAATTGCAGCTTTGTCTAACGTATGAATTTGCATGATGTTCCTCGCTCGATGCTCTTTTAACGGCGTGGATAAGAAGAACTTTAGTAAAAGAGGGAATTATTTAAAGGTGCTAGGGAAGGCGAAACAAAAAAGCCCGCTAAATAGCGAGCTTTTGAATAAGACTAAATTGAACTTAGGGGGAAGTATATTACTTCGCTAGGTTCTCAGCTACGAAGTCCCAGTTTACTAGAGCCCAGAAGCCGTTCATGTAATCAGGACGTACGTTGCGGTAATCGATGTAGTACGCGTGTTCCCATAGGTCAACAGTTAGAAGTGGTGTTGTACCTTCTTCTGTTAGAGGAGTAGCAGCGTTAGAAGTGTTAACGATCTCTAGAGAGCCGTCAGCTTTCTTAACAAGCCAAGTCCATGAAGAACCGAAGTTGTTGATTGCTGAATCAGTAAACTTCGCTTTGAATTCTTCAAAAGAACCGAATGCTGCGTTGATTGCGTCTGCAACTGCGCCAGTTGGCTCGCCGCCCGCATTTGGAGCAAGACAGTGCCAGTAGAACGTGTGGTTCCAGATTTGCGCTGCGTTGTTGAATACGCCACCAGTAGAAGTCTTGATGATCTCTTCTAGAGTTTTGCCTTCGAACTCAGTACCAGGGATAAGACCGTTAAGCTTAACAACGTAAGTGTTGTGGTGCTTACCGTGGTGGTAGTCTAGAGTCTCTGCTGAGATGTGTGGTTCTAGTGCGTCTTTCGCGTAAGGAAGAGCTGGTAGTTCAAATGCCATTACTCGATTCTCCATTGATTTGAAAGGATGACCTTTCGATTGCTTCCAGTGTTTTTTTATAGCTATGTCGCCTTTAAGGCTGACTTGCTAAGTATTTTAGCAAGTTTTTACTTTATTAAAACCCCGATATGAAAATATTTTAAGAGGTTAGCAGTGGTGAAGTGCTGCATTGCTCGCCAATGAGCAACCTAAAATTAAGCCTTATTAATTATATGGTTTTTATTCTGTCGTTATTGAGTAGAATGTGGCAAATAAATAAAGTTCAAACCCATGAATGAGGAAGCGATGGAAACTATCGACAAAATCAAACAGCAGATCTCTGAAAACTCAATCCTGCTGTACATGAAAGGATCACCGAAACTACCTAGCTGTGGTTTCTCTTCTCAAGCGTCACAGGCACTAATGGCATGTGGTGAGAAGTTCGCTTACGTAGACATTCTGCAAAACCCAGATATCCGTGCTGAGTTACCAAAGTACGCGCAATGGCCAACTTTCCCTCAACTATGGGTTGAAGGTGAGCTTATCGGCGGTTGTGACATTATTCTAGAAATGTTCCAAAAAGGTGAACTGCAGCCTCTAATCAAAGAAGCAGCAGCGCGCGCTGAAGATCAAGCTGAGTAATTCGTAAATACTCACATTTAGCGATAGAATACGAAGGAGCCGTACTGGCTCCTTTTTCTTTTTAGGTTAGTGGAATGAACATAAAGCTTTATTATGTGCTGCAGTCTTTCCTAACCTCTTCAATCTTTGCTATCCCTTACTACATATAGAGTTTAAGAAAATCACCAATCTGATGGTGACTTATGAATAACGAAGAAAGCTGACCTTTGTCGCCACTTTGTCGCCATTAGTGGCGGCTAGATATTGAGATTTGTTAGTGGGTTAAAGCGTACCGCATCGCTCAAATGGTTTGGTGAAAAATGGGCGTAAATCATCGTGTGGTCGATATGCTGATGGCCTAGGATTTCCTTCAGTACAAGAATGTTACCGCCATTCGTCATGAAGTGACTCGCGAAGGTATGACGTAAAACGTGAGTCGCTTGTCCTTCAGGTAAATGGGGGAGGGCTTTAGTTAACCACTTGTATGCTACGCCGTAACCGCAAGTAAAAAGGCGGTCATTGGTTGGCTTATAAATTTGGCTATACAACTCTTCAGAAATCGGTACCGTTCTGTTCCGTTTGCCTTTGGTGTTGTTGTAGGTAATGCGGTATTTCGTCAGGTTGGTACCTTTCAGATAAATCGCTTCTCTGATTCGCGCTCCTGTCGCTAGGCATATTTTATATATCTTCGTTAGTTCATCACCAACTGGGCTTTGTTGAGCAACTTCAAATAAGTAGCGAATTTCCTTTTCGGTCAGGAACGCAAGCTCGGACTCAGGCTTTTTGATTGCCTCAATACCGCTAACTGGATTTGGTAGCTTCCACTCACCAAGCTTTATTAACTTGTTGAACATCGCTTTTAGTAGCCCAAAGTCCACATTGTTGGATGCAATAGAAAGCTCTTTGTGTTCTTGGCCACGCCCCTTGTTCATGCGTGCTGCTCGGTAAGTCGCGAGGTGTTTCGAGTTTAGTTGAGCTGCGATCGGGTCGCTTAAGTCTTCAACCATATTCTCTAAACGTAGACGAGTATGTTCGCCAGATTTTAGGTTCTTTCCGTGGAGCATGTACCAAAGTTCCACCAAGTTAGATAATCGACGGTGATCGGGTTTACTCCCTAACCATGGTTTGTCATCCACCTCTTTCATTAGATGCAACTCAAAAGCGGTAGCTTCGCCTTTGGTGGCGAAGCGCTTACGGACGCGTTTACCAGCTCGACCTTGTGGGTAGCATTCACAAAGCCAAGGTTTTTTGCTGCTGTCTTTGAGGTTTCGGATTGTCATAATGAGATAAATGTGACTGTTTTTATATACAGTATTTGTGTGTGGTAGTTTTTGCAATGTTTAAGTTGAGAATGAACGAACAAGAATGAGTATGCTCTATATCGCAAAGAGAAGACTACGGTTTGACCGATATACAAATTGCTGATAAATCGGGATTAGTACGGCAGTTTATGTGTTGAGGTGAATATGCTTGTTTGTATCTATAGGGAAGATGGGTCGGATTGTACAACGGAAATGTATGAAGACGATCCGGTTAAATTTCGAGGATTAATTGACTGCAAAGTTTGTGGAGAAAAAGCTTGGTTTGTTAAGGGGTATAAGACAGCAAAAATCGACCGTATGGCATGTTTTGGTGCTCGCCATAAACCTGATTGCGACGCTTCGACGGTATTGATGAAACCTGATGGGGAAGATGAATCAGCGGGAGAAGGAGATTTATCTTCTGACATTCGTGTTGATCTAGATAAAGCCAATAACAACTCATTGTATGTATCTCAAGATAACGGCAAGCACGGTGAAGAGGAATCAACACGAGTAACGGCAAGGCCGGCATCTGGAGTTGGTTCTGGCTCAGGTTTCCCACTAAATAAATCTTTGAGGGCACTGTTAACAAACCTATGTCGTAACCCCAATTATGCGGATAAGGGACAGACGATTAACATTGTGACGGACGGTGGAAGAGAGATAATTAAAGGCCAACTTGCAGACTTCTTAGTTCCCATATCAGAAGCAAGTGACAAGCACACAGGAAAAGAATACATATTCTGGGGTCCAATAAACAACTTAAACGTTGATAATAATGGAGTTCTTTGGCTGAACTATGGTGACTATAGGACTGAACCTAGCATAAGTCTTAGACCAGAGTTAAAAGACCAGCTCCTTAGAAACTTTAAGATTAAAGATGTTGGTGAGCTTGATGGCTCTGACGTGATAGTCGTTGGTCATGTCGGTATTTCTCCTAACAATAAGGCCATCATTTCCACTGGTTTCACGAAGTATTTGTCATTCCGTAAAATGAATGTTGTAGCTGAAGATGAGGCCGAAAAAGTAGAGCATAGTAATTCAGGCACTTATTAGGTCGAAGTATCTCCCATTCTGAATAAATGAGCCCCTAGTTAATGGGGCTTTTGTTTTTACTCAAAATGCCCAGCTAAATTTAGTATTTTACTGCAACCCTTTTTACCTTTTAACTCACTATCCGGATTTATCCTATAAGCGTTACAAATAGCAAAAACGCCAGTAGAGACGCTATGCATACCTAAATCTTTCAGTTGTTCTATACTTTCACTTGGAATTCGATCTACAGACTGGATAACATAATACAGTGCGTTTTCGAAGGCTATGACCGCGTTGCTATTAAGTGAAATAGAGCTAACGTTATTATTTCTAGGTAAAAAAACTGTGTCGCTTGACCCATTTTGTTGTTGAGAGCGATAAGGTATTAGAGCACTATTAATGAATCCGCTAAACGTTTGTGGATATAGTCTCTTTAGAACGGAAAGTAATACTAGGGGAATGATTTTGAAGCTAGCGTTTTCAGTTGATTTTGCTATCTCGATATCTTGTATTACCTTGTCGATTTCACGAAGTGACGTCATATTATGCCATTCGAATATCCCAACTAGGAAATCAAGTAAGAAAGGTGCATCAAATTCAAAGTCAGCCTCGACTATTGGTGATAGTCGGGAGACCAAGTAATCTTCTATGCTTGGTGCTGGCAGGGTTACTGTCTTGTGAAAAAATCGGCTTAGGTATGAGTAAGCATCGAAGCCTTCACCGTAAACCGCTTTGACAGAATGCTGGAGCTGTTCAGTATCAGTAGCGATGACAAAGACGAAGTTTTTTGTGTTAAAGAAATGCTTAACACTCTCGATTATCTCGATGGCGTAGCTTGGTCTACAGCGATCGAGTTCATCTATAAGCACGTAGACAGGATACTGTTTTGGGTTTGGATCTTTTTCGTATGTATCTACGAAAGCTTTCGCCAGTTTTACAAGTACTTTTTGGAAGGCTTCGATTCCTTCAACTCTTTGTCGTTGTTCTAGAATATCTTTTAAGATGTCTTTTAATGCGTCGCCACACTCTTTCTCAGCGATTTCTATACCAAACTGCTTATTAATATCTTCGATTAGGGACTCATCTTCAGAAGTTCCTGTTTTGTGTTTCAAGTACCCAACTAGGAGGGAAGGAACGGACTTTCGAATAAAATAGCTACCTTTATCAAATAACGACTTTATTAGCTCTTCATTACCAGTTATTGGGTTAGCTAACTGGGCATGAAAACAATCAATCAAAGCCAACATCGCGTCTTTGGAAAAGTCCGAACGCCAAGCATCAAAATAAATTGTTGGGTGCTTTTGGGTGAGTTCATTGTACCAGCATTGTAAGAAAGTCGTTTTACCTGCTCCCCATTCAGCGTTAAGGTTAATTACATAACCTTTTTCAGCTTTGGTATTCAGGAAAGTGGTAAGATAATCAGCAAATGGCTTTCTATCAATCAGCTCATATTTTTCGAATGTTTCTTCTTTAGGTACAACTATGCTCATAAAATCTCCTTAGTAATCTTTTCATTGGCGGAGTGCCAACAATTGAGACTCACGATTGGATAGTGCCTTTCGTTCCGTAAAAAGTTAATAAGAACTTATTAACTTTTGTTTGACGCTTAGAGCGTTATAAAAAAGGTAGGTATACGTCCCTGTATAAACAGAATGCAAGTAACCCAATATTGCAAAACCATGGCAAGTATAAATCAAGAGCACCGGCATCTTGCCAGGTAAACTTCAACTGATAATACTTCACCATAAGAAGGAGTTGTAACCCCATGAACTTATTAGTGATACGGTTACTTCGATAATAAATATTCTGTGAATCATTTTGTTCTCTTGTTAAATCGATGAAATTTCCCCATTTCTTAGCTGTGGCTTCATCAGCAATGGCTTTCTGCAGTTTTCCCAAAGAACAAGAAACACTTGCTGCCGCAGCGGTAACGTGTGCAGCGTCTTCAAATATTAGATAGAAACTCTCTGTCGGAAACTCATCATTATATGAACGAATAATCACTGATTGCTCTTGTGGCCATTTATTTTTGTCATTTAGTTGATATTGAATAGAGAAAGCTTCATTGGTACCAAGGATGTACTTTCCTATAAACATTTTGCCCCACGTGCCACTTTTTATTCCTTTGGAAAGTGCTTTTATAGCGTACTTTTGAAATTCTGTTTCTTGGTGGAGTCGATATCGCAAAGTAGCGTAGAACACTAAAAGAAGGTAAAGGTAAAAAATGTTGTTCAAGTTCTCGAAATGAACTTGGGGAAGCCAAGGTATAGAAATGGTCGAATCTGTAAAATGAATACCTAGAAAAATTTTTATCAAACCAATGATGAAGATCGTCATAAGACCTTTACCTGTTTGGGTAAAGCTTGGGTCTGATACAGAACTTACAATGTTATTCATATCATTAATGCCGAAAGTGTTAGTTTAAGCAAACGGAAGAGGGGTTTCGTCTATGCAGTAGTATAGCGATTATGGACGCTCATTTTCTTCAAACATTGAGACATAGAGTTGCTTATGTGGATGCGTGACTTTTTGGATGTCTTCTACAGAGTAGTCACCAGTAATCTCAACCCTGCTGTTATCTGGATAAGATATGACAACTTTTTTCCGTGCTCCTGCTTTGGCCTTCTCTGATTTTAAGTAGCAAAGAGAACCGATAACGGCGGCGATACTTTCCCAAGGTGCGTTTTGTAGTATGAGTATTACCGAATCTAAATGACCTGTTGAGAAAGTTTGGAGTTCGTGGTGTTTGATTGAATGTGTATCAAGTATACTGTACACATGATCAGAAAAATCTTTATGAATGGTAAGTTGAGTCTGTAATTCCATGAGGTGTCCTATGAATCTACAAGAAAGTAAAATGACTTGGCCGGAGGCATTTCATAGCGTAATGATGAGAATAATAGATAGTGTACCGACCTTAGTGTTTTGGGCATTTTGGTTCTATCTATTATTCATTTTTGACTGATTGTTACTGATCAGAACTAGCTAGGAGCTTCGGATATCCGCTCCAATCTCTAATTAGATCAAATCATCAGATACAATGTTCTTCGAACTATCTTCAAGGCGAGTTAGCCTAGCCTTCCGCTCTTTGAACTTTGATATTAAACCTTCTTCTTCAATAAGCTTTTTGAAAGATCGTAAATAGTGTTCTCTTTGACTTTGAGACATTACCTTGTTTATGTAGTCGCTACCATCAAAAATTATGTCGCCCATATCTTCATCATCAATAAACTTATAATTGCCTTCGAGTGCCTCAAGAACATCATTCAAATTTCTTGTTTGGCCGTCTCCAAAAGCGAAGGCTGGATGATGAATGGCGTTATTTACTCGTCTTCCATGACTACTTTTAAAATTTCGTATCTCTTCAAGAAGGTGGTTTGCTGACACCGTAGCCACCAATTCAATTTCACTTATGTCATTCATTTCGTGATGAGTCAGGCGTTGGGTTCTATTTATACAGCCTAACCTTATTGACATTTGATGTATTACGTTAATAGCTGCTTGTTCGATATCATATTCTTTATCTTCTCCAACAATAATGCCATATAGTGGTAGGTAATAATATTTTAGATAGCTCGTCGCTTCTCTATCGTCATCAAAAAAGCTAAGCACCAGAGAGAAGTTTCTCCTGAAAGCTATGTTTTCAATACAACGAGTAAAAAATGTTTTTTGTTGGTCGCTACTAAAATATCCAGCTACAAACTTATATGCATAAAATTCCTGTAGCGAACGATGGAAGAATACATAGTTGTCGTAGCCATCTTCTTGAATGATGTTTGTTACGTGAAAAACATCATTAAAATAGTGTTCGGCCTTGACCCCTTCAAAACCCCTTAACTCTAAGGCTTTGGTCATGTATTGCAGCGCTTTCTCTTTAGTAAAAGCGACATCGCCTTCTTTAAGTCCAAGATAGCAAAATGCCTGAAATACCTTTTCGGATTCATCGCAAGTTAGGTCTGTTTTGAAACCTCTGGCTACATTAGTCTTTAGCTCATCATGGCGGTGGAAGAGAGTAAGGTAAACTCGGTTATAGAAGTCATTAAGTGACGTGGGGATAGCATTTGAATGAGCAAAAACAATTTGAAGCAATACGGTGAGAATTGGTGACTTAATAAATTCAAGCACATGCTCTTTTTTATTCAATGCTTGCTTTAAATGAGTTGCTTGGTTTCTGGAAGTACAAACAACATCCAAAATTGCCTCAACTTGATCTGTGGTAAGGTCCGCCATTCTAAATACGTCGATATTTTCTGCATTGCAGATACTTGTATTTGGTCGACTAGTCATTATCAATTCGCACTGGCACGAATTGTTAATTCGAGTAATTTGCTCGAACACTTTACCTAGGTATTCAGTAGGTATTTCATCAAATGCATCTAGGAATAATACGACATCGTTATTAGAAATAAATTCTAGAACGGTTTCTTCATCGAAGTTTAGCCCCCATTTCTTAAATTCATTAATGAGGTTTTGCTCGAGAGTGTCACATTTGAAATACTTAAGCTCAAAAAAGAAGGGGAGGCATTTCCCTTCAGCCAGTTTATTTAAGAACAATTTGCGTAAAATTGTCGATTTACCTTGCCCTGCGCGCCCTACGATATTAATCACACGTTGGTACGCAATATTCACATTGCTATCAATTAGGTACGTAGCATTAGAGCTAGACTTGACGTTTAAAGGCACATAGATTTCATCGAATGCTGCATCTTTCTCGGTGTAGCTGAGCGTTCGGACTCGTTTTATTCTTTCACAGGCTTTCAAGTAGTTCTGTTTGGACTTTTCTAGGTCATTTAACTTCCTAGTTTTTGTTATAAAAGAGGCTGAATATTTAGCTCCTTCGCCAAAGATTTTAGTCACAAAAAGTTTTGTGAATGCGCCTGCCGCTACTGTTTCCATACCAGTCAACACCATTCTCGATCTCTTATTCTTTTGTTAATATTATTGCTATGCGGAAAGCTATTTGCCCAAGCTATAACCTGAGAGGTGACAGCCAATAGCGCATCTACTCAGCGACTTTTTTCTTATCTTCCTGCTTTTGAGTGGCCACACCAATGAGCGCTTGCATTTGCTTTTCACGTTCGTGCCTGTTGATGTACCACTCTTTAATCAAATGCTCTAACAAACCAATCAATAATTGAGCTTCTTGTGGTTCGACGTCAACTATCACGTTTATATCTTTTTCCATGTGAGCGCCGATATTCCCAATACCGCGAACACCGTCAATCGCTTGCCATGTGATAGGGTCTACTTTGTCTTTAATACTCTTAATTTCGTCTACCAGACGAGCTGGTTTAACTTGCCAAAAGTCACGTAGGATGCCTTGTAAACATCTTCGAGCTAAAGTCGCTGATGATTTAGGGCTGAGATCTTTAATCAAACAAGCTTCTTCGTAATCTGAAATAATAGCTTGTGGGATGTAGTCTGGAAGTGGTCTGGCAGTAGACTGCGGCTTTAATTTCCAAGAATTAAGAGACTTTTGAATACTGTTTACGTGATAGGGATGAGCTAATCCTAGCTCTGCGGTAATACTATATTCTTTGCAGTCAGGGTTTGGACAAACGATTGCTCTAGTGAATAGTCTTAGTATCGCTTTGTGTTTGTTGTTTGAACTAAAATCATGTATTCCAACTGAGTATTGCTGATCATCTATCGTCGCATTATGGTTGCAATACGGACACTGCCATGAAAATGCCATATGTAACTCCCTAATTATTCTTTCCTTAATGTCACCGCTACTCGGCCAATTACTTTTATATCTTTTTCTGAAACTTCAACTGTACTGTCCCCAAACACAACGGCCAGTTTTTTGCCTGGTAAGCGTTGGATAAGGTTGATCGACAAAGTACCGTCAATATCTATTAAATACTTGCCCGAAGCTGGGTTTGTAGAGCTTTTGTCAACGAGATATAAAGCTTCATTAGTTTCAACTTCAATCGTCGCGTCAGCATTGAGGTTAAAGCTGTTAAACCTGCGGATAGCGTAAGGTAACTCACCAGTATCTAAAAGCTCCCCATTGGTTAGGCAATAGCTTTTAATCTGGACTGAGTTGTATTGCGGTGAAGGTGAAGTGCTCGCGTCTTCGGCAGTATGTTTTGTTGCTGAGTGAGCCTTCTGCCGATCTTCTGGCTTTAACGCCAACTCCACGATTGGAATTCCCAAAGCTAAGTGAGCTCTAACCATAAGCTCATGAGAAGTTCGATTATGAGTATTCCAAGTGCTGAAAGTGCTTTTTGGTACGCCATATACGAACGCCATTTCTTGAAAGTTCTTACACCCTGTCAAACGCTTCAAATTTTCTGTGAAATCAGTGCCTTTCAAATAATCGAAAGGTTCTATTCTACGAATGCTCATGACTGAAAAGTTCTCTTTTTCGAATTAAATTGTCATTTTTTGTTGAAAGTTCGCAAATGACGATCAATAATTCTTGTGTGTTTCGGATGTCACGCCGACCAAAGCAAGAGACAACCGAAGAAGATAGACATAAATGCAAGGATATCACCATGTTAACGTACAAGATACCTCCACTGAGTCCATATGTGACTTACGAAGAATACTCCCGCCTTACTGGTTTGCCTATGGGCACCATCAAGCAATACGTGACTGAAGGTCGCGTGATCATCAAGCCAAAAGACAAACGCCGCGATAAGCCGCTGATTAACATGGTTGCTATGCACGAAATGGCGGCACGTGAAGCCATTGCTGCGCTTGGGTAAGTAATGGGCTTTTCTTCTCTTATTCCAACTAAAACGCACTGCCCAATGTGGCTAAATGTGTTCGCGTTGGTTGTCATTCTCGTACCGCCTTTCATGTAAGAGTGTGGATCATGGACGCAAATATCGCTATGTGCGGATTCCGCGAACGCAAACAGCAATCTTTTAACGCTGCATGCTGCGACTTCGCCATCAATCACAATATGGAAAAGCTGGCTCCACGCATTGGCCTGACTGGGAGAATGCTGCGTAACAAGCTAAATCCAGAACAGCCTCACAAACTGGACCCTGTGGATTTGGCATTGCTGAGTAAAGAATCCGGCGATTACACCATTGTGAATACACTCTTTGCTGACTTAGGTGTGGTGACGGTTCAGTTACCTCAAGACGGGGAAGATAAGAACCTTTTAGAGCGCACGTTACTTAACAACCAATATTCAGGTGAGCTGTCTAGCGATGCAATGCACATGTGCAGCGCAGACCGTTTACCCCGCAGTCAAAAGCGCAAAACCATTGCCAAGGTTCAAGCGGCCATCGGCAACTTAGTTTTGCTCGTCAACGATTTAGAAAACCGCACCACCGGCTTTCAGCCACTCATGCAAATGGGCACAGATTTTCTCGCCAATGGTGCGCCACTTCCGGGTTTAGCCTAAGGAGAACTAATGAGTCAGCTAGCTATTCAACAAGAACAACAAAAGCAAATACCTAACGCCAGCGAGAGCATCGCCGCTTGTAAAGCCTTGTTCAATGGTTCCGCTACACGCGGCAAGTTGAAAAAATTGTGGGGCGCTATGCCACCGCGTTTTCGCGGTATGGTTTTAGTCGCTGGTGATCTGAAAGCCTCGGAGCATGTGCGAGAGTTTGAAAGCTTTAATGATTTGGAGCTTCAAAAAATCCGTAGCGGCATGCAACAGATTAAAGAAATTGCGACGTTGTTCGATCGCAATCTTGGTGACGTTCGACGCCTCAAACATTACCAATTCAGTAGTACCCATTAATTCTCCAAGCCTTTGCCCCTTTAACAGGGGGCTTTTTTCGTCTTAGCGTAGGAGCATAAAAGATGAATCTAAATGAAGTTGCAAACAAACTCGCTATCCAAACAACCATCAATAGTCTGTTCGCTTTGGCGTTGGATAGCTCAGATGTCATCAGTATTCGTATCGAGTACTCATCAAAAATGAGTCTTCTCAACGTGATTGTGTTTGATGAGAACACAACAAATCACGCTCACAACGTTGTATTGATTGATAAAGAGCGTGCGCTAGAAGAACTACTAAATATTGAAGATTACCTGATTGAACGCATTGCTGTTCGCCGCGACCAAATGGAATCGGAGGATGCGGCATGAGTATTAGTTCGAGCGAGGCCAACCAGTTAATTGAAATGTTGAAAGACCGATTGGAAGAGTGTTGTGACTGCATCGAAGCTGGATATGAGATTACGCGTTCTGCCGGATACACGACTATTGATGCAGAGTTAACGGTGGAAGACGGGCGCTCTTTTATTGATGAGGCGAGTCGCTACTTAGAAGAACAGGAGCGTGCGTCATGCAATACGCCGCAATAATGCTTTGCCCAGATGGCGGCATCATCCGCCATGAAGACACGAAAGAAGTCGCCAATGTAATGGTTGGCGACTTTGACTCACTAGACCAAGCGATCGAACAAGCGTGCGTATCCCTCAGTTGCACTCATTTAACCAAAGGCGTTTTGAGCAAAGGCAATGGGAAAGGCGGCTTTATGTTGGTAACGACCCAAGAACTGGAGGCGGTATGAAAAATAAAAGGATCACTTCAGTTAGTGTCGGTGATGATGTCATTCAAATTTTGGAAGGACGAACAAAGACATATGAAAAGTGTGCTATTGCATATTTTGCTGGGCCGGAAGGATGGGGCATAACCATGACTATTCGACTCGAAGAGGTCGAAGGTTTTCTGAAGTCTCCTGATACACAGAGACTATTTGTTAAGTTTTCGAAAGAAAAATTAGGGATAGAGTATGAACCAATCTGACCTTCTCTATATCGGTGGGGCAGTGATGCCCCTGGACCGAATCAGGAAAAATGACGCCAGCTATAATGCTGGTTTTTTAGGTTCCAAAATTTACTCAGACCAGGAACAAGCCCTTTTAGATAGTGGCATGGTCAAAAAAATAGCGATATATGACCGCGTTCCTAACCGAAAGTCTAAGCGTGAACGAGATCTTCAAGAGCGAACTGACTTCTATAAATCTGCAAATTATCTCTCGGAACACGACCGCGAAGCGGCGGCGAGAATCGCCGAAGAGTATAGGCTAGTCAAAGGGCGCAAAAGTCCGACAGAGAAATTTCGTCACAGAAAGGATAAGCAAATTAGGCAGTTGATGAGCCTGAGTAAGTCTCTGCGTCCTAAACATATCGTAAGCAATACCGACGCTAACTTCAGTCACGACGCGTTGTATGAGGTTAACGAGCGCTCAAAACCTAGCATTCTTAATCAGAATGGTAAGCGAGCAAAAGGCGAACCGAATAAGATTCCAATTTCGATGCAGTTAATGCACCGGTCTTGGAACGAGACTTACAAGTTTCAGGCGGTAACTGAAACGCCGTCCAGTGCTGCACCTGCAGAAAACTGCGGTGAAAGGTTCTCGGAAAAACTTACCTCTCGTTCTGTTTCTAAAATTTTTGAGGCAGGCGCTTACACTGCAGCTTGTCACGGTGGGTTCTCAACGTTCCTGACGCTTACGTTCACCAAGGCACAGCGTATGGCCATATTCGGGGGAATGTTGGATGGAAGTGACTGTGTCAGCATGGGTTCGCATTACCCGATAATTTATAGACGCAACATGGTGACGGTGCATCCAAAGCGCGATGAAAAGAAAGTAGACCAGCCAATCACTGATATTGGCGGTGAATACTGGCTGTTTCCGACCAGAGATAGCAAGCGAGTGAAGGTGATGAACCAGAACGGCGTCATTGCTGGGCCGTATTGCGATCTCAAACAAAAGCCAAAGCAAGAATTCTCGATGGAAAAGACCTTGGAGACCACGATAGGCAAAGAGGTTTCTCGTTTTCTCGATGGTGCAAAGAAGATGTACCAGCGCGGCTGGGTTGCAGACCACACAATTCAAACCGATACAGACAGCGGGCAAAAGTACTGTGATTTAACTCACGAGAAAGTAGCTAAGTACGTTCAACCCAGCGATGTTGGCCCAACGAATCAACCTGCAGACTTCCATTATATTTGGGTAGCCGAATGTCCGGCTAATGAAGATGGCGAGCCCAATCCACATGTTCATATTTTGCTGAGATGGACAGTCCCAGAACATCTGTTTAGTCCCTGGGCGAAACGGCTCGAAAAGATATGGGGTCATGGGTTTGCGAAATTAGAGCGAATCAAAAAGCCAAAAGCCGCTGGCTCTTACATTATCAAAGCGGTCGGCTATGCTGCGAAAGGTGAAAACGCTGACCAAGGGCTTATCAAGGGAAATCGATACAACATCGCGAAGTGCTCAAGAGCACCTGCCTGGGAAACTCTTGCTTCGTTTGAAGCGGGTAACATGACCGCGATTATTAAGGAGCTGGGTTACAAGCTTGAGCAATGGAAGAAACCAATTAAACGGCAAATCCGCAAGCTACGAAATGCCAAAGAGCAATCCATCAAGGCTAAAGCGATCGCTAAAAAGCAGCATAAACCTGAGGAGTACCAAAACAAGCTTTATCAGCGAATCATTCGATTAGAGAAGCAGGCCGAAAAGCTGAGCCAGAACTTACATAGCAGGGGAGTGCATGTTAATACGAGTAATCGATTCTGCATCACTTTTGAAGGCGAACAGGCCAAGGACAAGGTCGATAATTTTATGCTTTGGGCTGCAGGCGCTAGAGGGTGGTCATTGAATTGTAGAGATGTGGATTTGAGTGACATCAAACAGAGTGCAACCTACTATTATCAAACGGAATATCATCGATTTAAAGACAATCAGTCATACTGGCAGTCATTGCTGAATGAGCCCGTTCCCCACTTTGAAATCGACGAAAGTGAACAATGCTATTGGAATGGTGTTACCGCAGATTATCTAGATGGTCGAATAACGCCGAAATGAATCTAACTAATGGGGTGGCATTAACTTGCAATAGAGTGGGGAAAACAGCTCAACTAAAATAAATACAAGGAGACCTGAATTGTTGAAATAATCTTTAACCTCTTGAAATTACTGCTTGAATAATCCAAGGTACTACTCCATTTTTACTATGACTAAAGCATATGAGCAGAGAAAATACTGATGTCGACTCATCAGAATACGAAAATTTACTTAGGAGTATTGTCTTCGCAATTTTGATTGTGTCGATATTATTCTTTACGTTTTATTTATACGTTGAATACAACAATACGCTTTATCCCAATGCAGAGGACACAATGTCTTTAGCAGATAAAGCAGGAATTTTGGGCACTAAAGGAGATTACTTTGGTGGTTTGTTAAATCCATTTTTGGCGTTCTGTTCATTAATGGCTCTGCTTCACACCATTAGATTGCAGTCGAAAGAGTTAGCTATGACGCGACAAGAGCTAGCAAAAACAGCAGAAGCCAACGATAAGCAAGCTGAGGCGTTAACAGAGCAGGTCAAAGCGGCTCGCCAGCAGCAGTTTGATAATACCTTTGCAACACTTCTATCAGAACACAACAAAATACTATCTGAGATTGCAGGAGACGAGCAGGCTCAGAAAGTTTTGGAGTTCGAAAGTTACTACGGAGCCAAAGGTGCTAGCATAGATATATTAGGAAACAATAGCTTATGTAAATACTATCGTGTCCTTTATCAGTTGTTAAAGTTCATAGCTCGTAATCACCCAAACAATACGAAAAGAAATTTTTCTGAAGAATATTTAGGCTCAGACCTTTCTGCGGATGAGAAAGCATATTCCAGTTTGGTGAGAGCGATGATACCAAGTAACCTGATTTTTGGCCTAGCAAACAACTGCGCCTTTGGCCGTACTACAAGTAAAGACTATTTGAAGTACACACTTTTAGTTGAGCGTTATTCGATGTTCGAACATCTAAATATGAAAGGCCTTCTGGAGTATCACACAATACAACAAAATACCTGTGAGTTTGATTTTGTGTGTCTATATAAGCAACGAGCTTTTGGTCACAATACTTCACTGAGTCAAACTTTTGCGAAAATTCGCAAAATATCAGAGTCGGAATCATATGACGTTATAAACCCGTTCGACTATGAGTCTACCTTAGATAAGTATGGAGCTGATTCTATAGTAGGTACACTGTTGTTGAGTCCAGAGCTTGTAGAGTTTAAAAAACGGAAAGATGCTCAAATGGAAGAGGAGTTCTAATGCGAATGATGCTGACGGAGAGTAACTTATTGTATGAAATTTAATTGTGTTTGATTTCCATGGATTCGACGTATCAAAAAATCCCTAATGAGTGAATCAAGTCTAAAAACTACTGTAGAAACCTGTATGTATATACAGTATATTTTACTGGTGATTAGTAAGGGTGTTGATATGTCGGATAAAAATCAAAACGATATCATGTTGTCTGCTTTAGAGATCGTCATTGATGGTGTAGCAAATAGTGAGGCGACAGAGCGAACTCGAGCGGCAGGTGCCTACATAGCAGGCTTAATACTGGCGGATGTGAAAGGGCAGTTGGACTCCAAAAAACAAAAAGCCATCTTGAGTATTATCGAGATGGCTTGCGAAACTGAGAGTACTGCTTTTATGTCGAATTAATTTACAACATAGATAGTTGGTGTTTGAGCTGTTGCCGTGCCTCTGGCGGCAACGCCTTACACAAGTTGAATGCCAGTTGGCTTGTCGTTTTTGCCGATGGGCTCAACGTATGGCTATAAGACAAATTCATCACAAATGTGTGTCCACATTCGGGGTCACTGCAGCTGCAATACAAATCTGAATGACTGTTGGTTAAGCGGTTGGATTTTTGGATACGGCTTTTGCTTCCACACTCCGGGCACAACACTCTCATATAAAACACCTAGCTTATTGACTGACTTAATAATCATACGTCAAAAGGCTGTGTTTTTATACAGTTTTGGATGGGTGGTTAGGCAGTGTCTCCATGTATTAAATTAAAATTAAGCCGTAAGTGTTTAGGTACCTCTGGGTCTGAGTTCACCTCATCCATAATCAGCTCACATACAGGAATGATCTCATCCTTGGCGTATTCACTGCCTATCTTCGTTGGGTCGCCTAAACTGGTCGTGCCCTGCGGAATAATGCCAGCTTTACCTACTGGGAAGCGGTGGCCGACAAGAATGTCCTGCGCGGTAATATTTTTGATGCGCTCAAACTCATCTTTCGTGGCGATATCGCCAACCGGAATCAATTGAATCCCTTTCTCTTTACCATTAGGAATGTTTACAAACATACTGCGGAAGTTACCCACGCCTTTAGAGCTGGCGATCTTCTGCTTCAACATTTCTTCATCGTCTTCACTAAGGTTTGGGTCGGTTGCGTAGAAAATAAAGCCCATGTGTGCGCCGTTCTTATAGTAGCGACGACGGAATAAGGTTGCGTCTTTATTCAGCAAGCTGCTCTGAATGCTGCCCAGATAATCCGCCAAACCGTAGATTTGCTGCTGTGGGTCATACTGAGGCAGAAAAATCACATCTTCCTTTTTATATTCGCGCTGCTGGTTGTCGCGTTCCAGAATGACGAAATTACCGTTTTTGCGTCTGCGAAGGTACATGCCAGGTAATGGATGCAAGCGAACCACACGTTTGAAACCGTCGCGGATTTTAAGAAAAGCAGCATCACCAAAGGTGAAGTAATCACGGCAAAAAGCTTGGATATGACGGCGGCGGGTTGCGCCTCCACTTTGGAAACGTCCGGCTACGTAGTTTGCCCGGGCAATCAACAGTGAGCCATGATAGGCGTTGGCCCGAGCGATATCGGCTAAACCACTGCGTGAAATTGGTGGCTCCCAATAGTCGTCACCATCGTTGTAAAACAAATCTGAATAGGTGGTCATCCAACTGTTTGAGTCGATGGCCTCTGGTGAGGAGTCGATGTGATAGACCGACTCTGGCGCGTGTTCTTCTTGTTTGACTAAAGTGTTCATTTGCTCGGTCATGCTGCAGTGGCCCAGGTTGATTTAGTTGGTGTTGAGTGATCTAACGGCTCGTTAATGATGGCGTGAGAGATCGCCCAGAATGCATCGGCGTGTCCGGTCGTTTCACTACGCTCTGCTTTAAAGGTCATGGCGTTACCGCTGGCCGTTGGCACGCGCTTAATCGCCATAAACGCCATAGCAATGTCTTTGTGTTCGGCATCAAACTGCAGGCGTTTGGCTTCTACTACATCAATCATCTTCATTACCAAGCGGTTTTTGTTTTCGTTGCTGTAGTGGATAGCATGAGCTTCACGTGGGTATTTCTTCGAAATTAAGTCCCAAACACCGCCGCCAATACCAGTGGTGTCGACTCCGATATAAGTCACTTTGTAGCGCTGAAATACTTTATCTATTTCCGCAACGTGATATTGGAAGTTCAGGCCTTTCCAATAGTGCTTTTCTAAAACACGGAAACGCTCACCCGCGACGACAGGCGGAGCGACAACCACCAAACAGGCATTGTCTCGGGTTCGGCTTGGGTCGTAACCCAACCAAACTTCTCGATTGGCAAACGGTCGTTTGTTATTTGGCTTGAAGTCCTGCCAGTGAGCGGCATCCACCATGCCTTTTTCAAGGTCAGAGAATTTGAAGACAGACAACGAACCATCGACAAACACACACATAAACAGGTTTTTGAAGTCGTCATCACTGTATTCTTCGCGCAGTTCATCAATGTCGAATAGGTCACAACCACCATTCGCGGCATCTTCAATAGTGACAACATAACGCCATTGCTTGTCTGGGCAGAGTCTGCCACCGTCTCGGAATTCATCAAAAGTCGGGAATTCGATGTGGGCGCGGGAGTCTTTACCTTTGCGCCACTGGTCGCCAGTCCAGAACGGGTAAGCCTGGTGCATTTTCGACGATGGCGTAGAAAAATAGGTTTTTCGCCACTTCTTATGCGTTGCCATTGCTGAAGCAAGTTTGTTCAGCTCGTCAAACTTAGGGATCCAGAAATATTCATCGACATAAACGTGGCCGTGATAACTCTGCGCGGTTTTGCTGTTGGTGGACAAAAAGCGCAGCTCGGCACCGTTAGAGAGAATGATAGGGTTGCCGGTTAACTCGATGTCTAAGAATTCTTTCGCAATCGCAATGATGTAGCTGCGGAAAACCTCAGCCTGTGCGCGTGATGCAGAAAGAAAAATTTGGTTATCACCAGTCAGAATCGCATCTTCTAAGGCTTCACCACTGAAATAGTAAGTAGCACCAATCTGGCGAGACTTAAGAATATTACGAATACGCTGTTTGATGTTATTGCGCATCGTGTGCTGGTATTCGAACAGAGATTCGTGCCAGCCTTTAAAGTCATCTTCTGTCAGGTGCTCAATGCTGTTTTTCTTACGGCTTCTTTTGCGGTTGCCGTTACTGCTGCTTTGTTTTGATGAGTCACCATCACTCTTTGGTGAGCTGCCTGGTGAAAGGTGTCGCTCTGCTTTGGCTTTTGCATCAGCTTGAGCTTTTAACAGCTTAACGTGGTGATCGATAAGCCTGTCCATTTCCTTGAGCTGCTGATCGGTTTTTTCATCTTTATCTATCAGCACCGCCAAACGGCGGTTAATCATTTCCTCAACAGAAAGTTCGTTCAGCAACAAAGCCCAGCCGAATTTCTCCGCCCAGGTATAAAGGATGCGCTCACTATTGAGGTTCAGTTGCGCTGCAATTTCTTTTGGAGGAACACCGCGTAAATAGAGCTTTTTCGCGGCTTCTCTTATTTCATCTGAATATGCCATAGCTGCATCATACGCGCCGAAAACTCGCAAATGACTAACTAAAATTCGGATGAATTCGGATTTTGGCTAAATCCGAATTCTTAGGAAATGAAGTGGCTGAAAGCCGTTATTCAAAGGCGTATTGTTTGCTCACACCGATATGTGAATGACAAGTTAGAGTACCAAAATGCCAAAGATTAGTGACTGGAAAATCATTGCTACTGAGGGGCCAACCGTAGACGGGCGCAAGATTACCCGTGATTGGATTGAGCAAATGGCGGCAAGCTATGACCCGAAAGAGTTCACCGCGCTAATCTGGCCAGAACACCGTCGATTTTATGGCTACGGTGAAAACTGGGGCAATGTTGTTGAGCTTAAAGCGGAAGAAGAAGATGGCAAACTACGTCTGTTCGCGAAGCTTGAGCCAAATGAATTCATGCTTGAAGCCAACCGCAAAAAGCAAAAGCTGTTCACATCCATCGAGCCTAATCCCGATTACAAGGGCGAAGGGCGTTGCTATTTAATGGGCCTAGCTGCGACTGACTCCCCAGCCTCCACAGGTACATCGCGCCTTCAATTCTCTCGTCAATCTGGCGAAACCACCGAATTAGAGTGTAGCGAATTGGAAGAAGTCGATTTTTCCGATTGCTTCACGCGCAAAGACCGCTTTTTCGCGGCATTCAATGAATTTTTCTCTTCTGGCGATGAAGTGCCAGAAACTACATCAACAGAGGATACTGAAGTGACCGAAGAGCAACTTAAAGCCGCTCTGCAAGAACAGTTTTCTGCATTTAAAGGTGAGTTCAAGAAAGAACTTGCTGAAGAATTCAACTTGCAAAACGAACCAGAAACGCCAGAGCCAGAAGAGCAGGGTGCAACCATTGAGCTGTTCTCTGCCTCTTTGGATGAAAAGTTAAAACCGTTAATTGAGAAAGTGAACGGTTTAGAAAACCAATTCGCTGAACTTTCGAAAGAAGTTCCGGGTCAAGAGCCGGAAGGCGAGGGCGCTAACACCACAATGGAGTTCTACTAAATGAGCAAAGTACATTTTAAAACTTATCTAGCAGAATTTATCAGCGGCACTCTTAAAGCAGCGAATGCCGAAGCAGACGAGAAAATGTTTTCCATCACACCGGTAATGGAAACCAAGCTTCGTGAAGCACTAAAACATTCCCATGCATTTCTAGGCATGATCCACACAGGACTTGTTGACCAAATCCAAGGGCAAGTGGTTGATGTAGGTGACGACGGTCTGTCAACGGGTCGTGCAGATGGCCGCTTCAGCGTGGAAGTGGGTCAAAATGGCAACACCTATCAACTAGTAAAAACAGATTCAGGTGCGCACATCCCTTGGGAACTCATGGCTCAATGGATTAACTCTGGCAGTAAAGGCCAGTGGATGAATCTAATGAAAAGTGCCATCACCAAACGCTTTGCATTAGACATGCTGCGCATCGGCTTCAACGGTACAAGTGTCGCTGCAACAACCGACCCCGTTGCTAATCCACTTGGTCAGGACGTTAACAAAGGCTGGCTGACCATCGTCAAAGAGAAGAAAGCTGCTCAGGTATTGCCTGCTGCACAACTGGATGCAACAGGCGCAACGGCAGATTCTTACAAGAACCTGGACTCGTTGGTTCAAGACCTAATCAACACAACCATTGCAGAGCAATATCGCCAAGACGACGACCTAGTTGTGGTGATCGGCTCTAACTTAGTCGCTGCTGAGCAGCACCGACTATTGGAATCAGCCAACACACCAACTGAGCATAAAGCGGCTCAATCTTTGGCGAAAACCATTGCTGGCAAAAAAGCATACACACCACCGTTCTTTCCAGCGAATGCGGTTTGGGTCACTAGCTTGAAGAATCTACAGATTCTGACTCAGTCAGGTACCCAATGGCGCAAGCAAGAGAACAATACTGATCGTATGCGATTTGAGAGTAACCACATCCGCATGGAAGGTTATGCCGTAGGCAACCTGAACAAGTTCGCTGCGATTGAAGCGGTGACCGTGGTTGAGCCTGCAGCTTAAGGAGTGACGCATGGTTAGCCCATTAGCAAAACAGCGTCGACAGCTCATTGAAAAGCAAGCTAACCAGTCTGCACCGGGAGTGAGTTCCGGTGCAGATACCGACAGCCTGCACATCAAGCTGATTGAGTTTGAAGAAGACCGCAAGTATTTGCGCTCTTTAAATGCCATCGCTGATCGAATTAAGCATAAGCGTGAAGTGCTGGTACCGAAGTACAAGCCGTACGTTCAGGCCTACTTAGAAAGTGGCGAAGCGTTCGAAAACCCAATTTTCACCAACTTGGTGGTTTGGCTATTCGACATTAAAGAGCTGGATATCGCAATCGAATGGTGCATGAAAGCCATTGAGCTGGACTTACCTACACCAGAAAACTTCCGTCGTGACTGGCCGACGTTCTGTGCTGACGAAGTGTTGGCATGGGCGGAAACTGAATCCGAACGTGGTCATTCCATCGAGCCTTATTTCTCCCAGGTATTCGAAAAGGTAGAGAAAGACTGGCGTTTGCACGAGAAGGTTCACGCCAAGTGGTACAAGTTCGCGGGTTTATACCTGATTCGAAATGAAGAAGGCCAGCCGCAAGCCACGGCAGTCGGAAATGTGGAAACGTTGGAAAAAGCATTGGCTCTGCTTCAACACGCTCACGATAAGAACAGCAAAGTGGGGGTGGGTACCCAAATCAAAAAGATTGAAGCCCGTATTCGCGCCATTAACGAAGGCAAGAATTTGTAAAGACTCCTACGCCACCGCGCCTCGGCTGGTGAGGTAAGAGAAGCCAATCGGCTAACTCGATACCGTCGACCCAGTGGCTTAGAGGCGCCCTAATTTAAATAAGCAAGGAACCGTTATGAGCTTTGGCGGAAATGTTAACAGCGCAGTCGATATCGCCATACCAGGTGAAGGATGGCCGGATTTATCCACGGCTGAATTTCGCAGTTTACGTCGTGTTCCACATACGTTTGATAACGACTCTTTGAACTATGCGGTGACCATCGCCTCGCTAAATATCCAAGAACGATTAGAAAGCTTGATCGTCGATGGTGAAAAGCCAGTGCTGAGCAACCCGAAAATCATGCTCTACAAACGTGCGGTTTATGGTCGGGCTCATGCTGAGCTGCTGAAAGAGTTTGCGACCCAAGACCGCCGAAAAGAGGGTGAAAGCGTGGCAACGGATGAACCGGAACAAGAGGCACGTTTTATCACCCAGAGTAATGTTGATGTGCGTTTGCTGCTAGGCCGTAGTGCGAATGGGATTGACTCGATATGAGCGAAACCACTTACAACAAAACCAAGCTGGAACACCTGACGGATTACATCGTCAGTCACCTGAATACCAATGTACTCGATAACAAAATCGACGCCTGGCAGGAAAACGGCTCTATCGTGCCAAACGGTGAAGACCGAGGGAACGGCGGTTATATCGCTTGTCACTGGAAGTACAACGCCGTGATCAGTATTGAAGAGTTTCCACACCGACTTCTCGACCCTCGCTGCTTACTTGCTCTGGTTGCTTGTTGGCTGAGCGATTACGACACCACGCGTAATGAAGATGAGTTAGGCGACCCAGATCTTTCGGTTGATGTGATCAGCAGTGAAGTAGCCGACGTTGCCATTGAACTGGAAATGATGGAGCCGATTGAGCTGATCCCTGACCCTGCGGGAATGATCACTTGGCGAGGGGAAACCTACCGAGTACAGGCCGTTGAAATCTACACCGCAGAAGAAGCGGAGTTGGTGAATGAAGCCGCAAATTAAGGTCAATGAGCGCGATGTGCTCAACATGCAGGAAAAGCTGGCCATGCTGGCTCTGCCACCTAAAAAGCGAGTCTGGATACTGAAAACCCTTGGCCGTTGGGAAAAAGCCAATACTCGCAAACGCATTCGCTCCCAAAAAGACATTAACGGACGCGCTCTGCAACCAAAGAAAGGAAAGAAGAAAGGCAAGGTTTTAAAGCGGATGGCAAAGGGCTTAACGCCTTATGTGAGAAACGCCAACCAGCTTGATTTGACTTGGAGTAACAAGTTAGCCGCAAAAATCGCAGCAAGGCACCACCTTGGTCAAAAGCAAAAGATGACCAAGCGCCAAATGCAAAAGCGATGGGGTAAACCAGATTACTCAGCACTTTGTACCAAAGGGCAAGCGAGAAAGCTAAGAGAACTGGGTTACACGGTACCAAGAAAAAGCGGAAAAGGGCGAAAGAAACCCAGTTTACGTGAGTTGATGGCAACCATCACCCACGGACAAGCAGGACAACTTATTCGAGAACTCTCTAATCAACCAAATATCACCAGTTGGGATATTCCATTAGCAGAGCGTCAGATTCTCGGTAGTAAAGAACGTGAAGTGAACCGCCAGCTCATCAAGATATTTGAGCAGGCAAAACAGAGGAAATAACCAATGGCAACCGGAAAGGTAGAGGTTAACAATCTCAATTTGGCACAAGGCGGTATCCCTGAGATAGAACGTCACGTGCTTTTCATCGGGCGCACTGACCAGGTAGAACTGCAAGGCAAAGTGACCCGCATTAATAACATGACCAACCTTGACGAAGTTGTCGCCGATGATGCGCTTGGTCTGAACGTGAAAGCCGCTCAGCTTAACGGCAAACAAAACTGGACGGGTGCGATTGTTGGCTTAGATGCAGATGATACCTGGCAACACGCTGTTGATTTGGCGAATCTGACTGACTCATTCGAAGGCATCGCCATTTGTGACCCAGTCACGGTAAAAACTCAGTTTGATGATATGCAGTCGAAAGCAACCGAACTGACTAGCAAACTTGGCCGTTGGGTGTTCTTCCTTGCAGCTTGTGCCGGTATTGATTCAGACCCGGATACAGGCCAAACGTGGGCAGAGTACGAAACCGTTATGCTTGATCTGGTGAAAGATGTTTCTGCAAACCTCGTGACACCCGTTCCTCAGCTTAACGGCAATAACGTGGGTGTACTTGCTGGTCGTCTATGTGATCGAAACGTCACGGTAGCAGACAGCCCAATGCGTGTCGCAACAGGCTCAGTATTGAGCTTGGGTGACATGCCAACGGACAGCGCAGGCAAAGCATTAGAGATGAGCACCATCGCAACGCTAGCCGACGCACGTTACTCACTGCCGCAATGGTACGCCGATTTAGAAGGGGTGTACTGGTCGGACGCAACCACATTGGAATCCAAAGGCGGTGATTATCAGTACCTCGAATACGTTCGCCCGGTGCACAAGCTTAACCGCCGTGTGCGTATCAAAGCTATTCGACGTATTGCCGACCGCATTCTTAACTCAACGCCTGCAAGCATTGAGCTGAACCGCACTTACTTTCGCAAAGATATGCGTGATATGTCGAAAACGACAGAAGTTGGCGGCATTACCTTCCCTGGTGAAATCATGCCGCCAGAAGATGGTGACGTCACCATTCAGTGGGTAACCAAAACCAAAGTGTCGATAGGTTTGATGGTTCGTCCTCATAACTGCCCGAAACACATCGTGGTCAACATCGCGCTTGATCTTGCTAACCCTGCAGATTTGGAGGCGTAATCCATGAGAATTTCTGGCAAGAACATGCATTTCTCTTTGGGTGACTACAAGCTCAAAGCACAAAAAGTCTCGTTATCCATCACCGATAATTCCGCCGTCAATAAAACCTCTGGTGTGCCAGATGGTTACGTCGACGGAGATGTTGAGGCTAGCGGTGAGATGGAGCTGACCACGCAGCAATTTAACCTACTAAGCAAAGCAGCGAAACAAGCCGGCTCTTGGCGAGGAATGCCTGATTTTGACGCGTTGTTCTACGGCAAGATTGATAAAGATGAGCTCAAAATTGAAGCCTTCGGATGTCGTATCAAAATCTCTGACCTACTTGATGCCGATTCGAATGGCGGTAGTGCATTAGTTCACAAGCTGCCATTCGAGGTGACAAGCCCAGACTTTGTCAGCATCAACGGTGTGCCGTACCTACGTCCGGATGAAACCGAAGACTTGGTTCAATAACAAGGAGGCATGATGGCAGATGTTATCGACCATGCCTGCGGTATTGAAACCCAATTCACAGAAGTGGCGCTTGCCAACCAACTGGCAAGGGCTAAGCAAATTGAAAAACGGGAAAGCGCACATGAATGCGGCGAATGTGGCGACCCAATCCCAGAAAAACGCCGCCAAAAAGTACCAGGTTGCATCTACTGCACCCAGTGTCAAAGCGAATTGGAGCGAATGACCCGATGAATTTAGCAAAGCTCTTTGTTGAGAAAATCATGAAGCCAGTCCTTGACCACTTAGACATGGCATCCGGTGGTAAAGGCACAATGAACACTCAAGCGGCCATTAATCTGATCCTGATGATTATTGCCCATGAGTCTGGAAAGTTTACTTACTCAAAACAAGTGCGTGGTCCTGCATTGGGCTTTACCCAAATGGAGCCAGCCACCTTCAACTGGCTTGTCGAGTGGTTAGGTAACAGCCGCCCTCACTTGTTGGATGCATTGTCGATGTTTTGCCCCGTTGAGCACTTAGACCCTCGTTACATGGTGATTTCACCCGAGTTCGCAGTGGCAACCGCACGACTCAATTTAATTCGGTTCCCGGAAGCCTTGCCTGAAGCCGATGACCTAGAAGGCTTGGCTCGGTACGCGAAGAAGTACTGGAACACGAGCGCAGGGAAAGCAACCGCAGAAGATTACCTGCAAGCATATCAATCGCTAATCGGAGAAGCAGCATGAGTTTCATAACTGGAATCGTTGGCAAGACATTGTTGGAAGTACTGAAAGGTCTGTTCTTTCAAATCAGTTGGTCAATCATCCTTGAACGCTTCGCCACACGTCTTGTGGTATGGGGCTTGGAAACCTTGAAAGGCCTGAGCACAAACGATGTTCTGCAAGAAACCGTGGATGACATCATCAACGCTTTACAAGGCAAACGCTTGAAAGAAGTGCCACTGAAGGAATAGCGATGGATTCATCATGGATATCGGCGATTGTGGCAACGATAGCGCTGCTTATCGCCATCATCAATGTGGTTTTCGGCAGAACGGATAAAGGGCAGAACACCGCCCGAGATCATGATCGTCGTATCCATGCCAATGAGCTAGCCACTGAGCGACTGCGTGGTGATGTCGCTGAAAAGTACGCCACCAAGCACGAACTACGGGAAGCCGTAGATGATTTGAAAGATTCAATTAACGGACGGTTCGACCGTTTGGAAACCAAGCTAGATAAAGAGAGAGATGTAGCATGAGCAAGCAAATTGTATTAACGGTCGGTGATGCAGATATCACGTTCGTCCCAACAGAAGCGGATTACAACGACTACATGAACGCGTTGGCACAGGGGGAAATCGTGAACTCTGCGCATAACTTTCTGATGAACACCGTTACAGAAGAAAGCAAAGAAGTATTCCGTGAGCTGACGAACGAGAACCCAGGTGCAGCGATTCAGGTTGTGGGTGAAGTTCTCAAGGAGTACACGCCGAAGCTGCAAATCAAAGTAAAAAAATAGATGCCCTTGTTCGGGCTATGGACTCCAACGAGCTCGAACAAATGCTTACCTGGCGCCGTAAGTGGTTGCCGGGTGAGACAGACAGCGAAGAGAACCTTGCAAGGGCAATTTGGTTAGAGCGTCAGTATTGGGAAAACATGCAAGCTGCCACCGCCAATGGGGTTGCCAGGGCGTTTAGCTGATAAGGAACACGATGTTACCAGAAGCACTCAGATTTCAAGTTGGATTGATTGACCAGATTTCTAAACCTCTGGGCAATATTCAACGCAATTTGCATGATGTCACCAATACCTACCGTCAGGGTACTCATACCATGATGGCTGGCGCGGCAGGCATGGTGGGTGCTGGCTTTGCATTGCAACAAGCCTTGATGCCAGCAATTGAGATGGACAGGGCATTAGGTGAAGTGAAATCACTTGGTGTTGCCGATGACCAACTAAAAACCCTTACCCAAACCGCAATGAAGTTTTCGGTTGAATATGGTAAGTCGGCCACTGAATTTGTGGCGGCTTCGTATGATATCAAATCTGCTATGGGAGATATGACAGGTGATGAACTGGCGGGTGTCACAAGAAGCTCGGCTATTTTAGCCGCTGCGACTAAAGCAGATACAGCCACCATTACCAACTACATGGGCACCATGTACTCGGTTTTTAAAGACCAAGCCGATCGGATTGGTAAAGACAACTGGGCTGAACAAGTTGCAGGTATGACCGCAAAATCTGTCGAGAGGTTCAAAACCACGGGTCAAGGCATGTCGGATGCGTTTAAAGGTGTTGGCGCATTAGGTAAAACTCACGGCGTAGCCATTCAAGAGCAAATGGCCGTGCTTGGCCTACTACAAGGCTCTATGACTGGTAGTGAGGCGGGGACTCGTTACAAAGCTTTTATGAACGGTGTTGTCAAAGCACAAGACAAGCTTGGTATGTCGTTTACAGACAGCAACGGAAAAATGCTGCCCATGTTCGACATTATGTCGAAACTACGCAACCAATTCGGTGATTTAGATTCACTGGAAATTGATCAGATTAAGCAAGCTTTCGGCTCGGATGAAGCCGTGCTGCTTATCACCGACTTGATAGGCAAAACGAATGAGCTGCAATCCAGCGTCAAAGACCTAAATGATGCTAGTAACTTAAATACGGCAATTAACATGGCCGGAGCGATGACCGACCAATGGGAACGACTCGAACAAGGCGTGTTTGCAGTTCGCACTGCTTTTGGTGCCGCGTTGTTGCCTTCTCTCTTGCCTGTGATTTCAAGCTTGGCTGATGGTGCGATAGAAATCATCGAATGGACAGAGATGTTCCCGAACCTGACCAAGTACATTGGTTTTGCTGCCATGGCGATTTTAGGTGCAGCAGCAGCAGGTGGTGTTTTTACCTTAATGATGGGTGTCGGTAAACAAGTCATGGCGACTTATATGCTCACCATGAAGATGTTTACAGGGGTGAACTTTTTACTAACCAAAGGAATGGCAGCGCTTCGCGTTGCAATGCTAGCGGTAAACATCGCAATGATGGCGAACCCAATAGGATTCATTACTGGTGCTGTCGTTGCCGCAATCGCCGCAGTGGGTGCGCTGATCTTCTACTGGGATGATCTGAAAGCCTCGTTGGGTGACACAACCTGGTTCCAAGTACTAGAAGGGGCAATCACTTTAATCACACTTCCATTCAGAGCCATGTTTGAGTTCATCAAGGCAGGTTGGCAATGGGTCATGAGCGGCTTTACCGACACTAGTGGATTTGCCTTTATCGGTGATATGGCCAACTCAATTAAGGAGGTTTTTTCCGGAGTGTTCAATTGGATTACCCAGAGCCTAGCGGGAATTTGGGATTCCGTGAAAGGACTCATTGATTGGATACCGGGCTTCGGTAGCGATGATGAAGCTACTCAAGTGAAATCTAAATCCGTTCAAAGTGCTACGCCTCGTGCTCAAATTCAACCTGGGGGCGCAGCCAAGAACATTGCCAGCTATCAAACCAGTTCGACGAACTACGGTGGTGTGGCGATTTATCCAACCTACATGAACAGCCCGCAAGACATGGCGAGTGAAATAGAAATGGCGGCAGGCTAATGGCGGATTACAAATACCAAGACATTTTGATTGAGAACGGGGATGTGGTGCTCGATGCAGGCCGCAACCCAATCTTGATTCAAGACCGAGCGGTTATTGCCCAAGACATCAAACACGCCATCATCGAGAGCAACTTAGCGGTGGATTTAATCGCTGAGCGAAGCCCATCCAAGAAAGCCGATATCCGCACCAAGCTGGAATTGCTGGTTGAAGAAGATGTTCGATTGGTACCGGGTACCGTGCGTTTGGATGAACCGACTGAGGGCACGATTTACGTGTTTGCCGACACCATGGACTTTGGCGAGTTGAAATTAGAGATAGTGAATAACGGAGAGCGTTAATGACTGATATTCCAAAACCGGATTATTCCGAACTGGTGAAGCAATCCGGTATCCCAACCGATGAAGCAGGGTGGAAGAAAGTACTCAAAGAGGAGATGGATAAAGAAGGTTCCATCATCTCAAACGACTCGCCGTTTTCTCCATTTTGGCGACTCATTGAAGCCACCGTAGTGAAAGTCACGATGTGGCTCATCAATACCTTATTGGTTGGCTATGTCTTGCCGAATATGTTTGTTGCGACCGCTGTAGACCAATGGCTCGACTTGTTGGCGTGGCAATGCAAACTCACCCGAAAAGGGGCAACCAAAGCCAAAGGAATGATCGCTTTTCAACGTTCTGCGGTTAAAGGCCCTGCGTTGGTGATCCCCAAAGATACGTGGGTACAGACCGAACCGATTAACGGCACGATTTACCGGGTGAAGGTGCTTGCTGATACCACGATGCCTGAGAACGACACCATGGTGATGGCAGAAGTCGAGGCAGAGAACGAGGGCGCGGCTTACAACCTAGGTGAAGGGTATTACCACATTTTACCAACAGCCATTCCGGGCATTGGCGCAGTGACCAACCCTGCTGAATGGTTGAATGAAGCTGGGGCAGACAAAGAGAGTAATGACGAACTCCGCCTACGTATTCGTAACCAATGGAGCGCAGTAGCAAGATGGCACATTGACGCAGCTTACCGTTCACTGCTCACCAGTCGCGCAGGTATCAATGACGATAATGTCTATTTTGAGCACAACGCTCCGCGTGGTCCAGGTACCGCCAACGCGTTCATCCTTTTAGATACGGGGGAACCATCGGCAGAAATGTTGGCGGATTTGAATGAGTACATCCGTGTCGAAGGTCAGCACGGACATGGTGATGATCTGCAAGTCCTCGCCATGCCAGAAACAGCCCACGATATTGTCTGCCGGGTTTGGCCACTTCGTTCATTAACGATGGAAGACCGAGATGCGTTGAAAATGAAAGTGGAGCAGTTTATTAGTGCGGCTTTCCGTGAGAACACCGATTACTCGCCAACAGTTACTAGTCCGGTGCTTCGATTCAGTTTCTCAAGATTAGGGCAAGAGCTGCATGAGCAGTTTTCGGAGATTGAATCGCTCGAATTCGATAATGCCGACATCATCAATAACTTGACGGTACCGCGCATTAATTCTCTGGGGGTGACCGTTGAAAATTCCTGAGATTAATCTGCGTTACTGGATGGGACGTGGCGAACTGGCTAAGTTCGCCCGAGCCATGCGTAACTACTGGGGACATGTGAGGTCGGCATTCGAAATGCCATTGCAGCAGCATGACCCACTTACTGCACCAATAGCACTGGTGAATATCCTTGCCTGGCAACGCGATATAGAACGCCTAGGCCAAGAGCCGGAAGCGTTATTTCGAACCCGTGTGGCTCACGCTTATGGCTTCGCACGTGACGCGGGCACGATAGCAGGCTGGGAAGATATGTTTGCCAAGTTGGGTTATCCGCACATTGGACAAGATGAGCGTTTGGCTAATGTGGATTGGGATGTGATCAGCGTAAAAATCCGCGACGGTGACCTAACCAATGTCCCTAAGTTGTTAGATACCGTCATTAGACAGTACGGGCGTACTTGCCGCCGATATCAATACACCAGTTATGTTGAAATGCCGTTGGCCGCTCGAAGCAAGAACGTCGAAGCGCAATACACCACGTCTCACGTTAAGACTAGGCTCAACGTTGGCATGCTTCCATGTGTGCTGAACGTCGACTGCGAATATTACCAAGCCACAGTGAAGGGTTAAGGAATTACTAAACATGGCAAATACCACTGACAAGTCAATTTTAACTGCCGCAGGTAAAGCACTGTTGGCACAGCTCAACGCTGAAGAAAAGCCGCTTATCATCGACAAAATGATATTTGCGAATATTCCCAACCGCCCAGAGCTCCCACAGCCAGATGATGTGGTACCAACTGACGACATTGTTCATCAAGAGCAGGTTGAGCAACGCGGCCGACTTTCTGCTGACTCGGTGATTTACAGCACCACCTTGACCAGCGATGTTGGTCCGTTTGAGTTCAACTGGACAGGCGCATACTGCTCTGAATATGGCGTATTAGTCACGATTGACCATCACGCGCTAACACCAAAGACGGCAGATGAACCAGGTGTTGCGGGTAATACCTTGGTGCGTTCGGTCGTACTTGAATACAAAGACATCGCGGAAATCACCAACATCACGGTGGATGCATCCAGCTGGCAATACAACGCCACTGATCGAATGAAGAAGATGGACAGTGATGTGGCGCAATCCATCATCGACCAGAACGGCAAAGACTGGTTTATCGAAGATGGTTTCTTGGTGACGCCATCAGGCAGTGCATACAACATCAAATCGGGTGCCGGTTATGTATCAGGTAACCGAGTGAGCATGGAATTTGACCGAAGTATTCAGGTACCCAATAAGCCCTCGTTCATCTACATCGATGCGCACCGCGAAGGTACAGCAACAGGTGAGCAGGTGACTCTGTTTGATTTCGTTATCACGGCCGAAGAGAAAGACGATTACATCGATTCATCGACTGGTAAAGGTATCTCGCATTTCGTGTGCAAAATTGCGAAGGTGCTGGCTGATGGAACAGTGAGTGATTTGCGAGGCATTGGTGGCACGAAAATGATGACAATGTCATTACCAACTTTTACGTCATTCACTGATAGAAGCTTGGACTGTGAACATGTCATCACCAGAGGCTACTATTCGCCAGGCGATAAAGGTTCAGCAGAATTTACATTTACAGGGAACGTTAAGCTTGAAGAAGCGGGTAAGTCGCATCTCGACATTGGGTTAGTCTACGATTCGAAGGGTAGGGAATTTGAAATTGTCAGCAGCCCTTTGAATTATCGCCAGTTTGGTGCGGTATTAGACGGTCAAACTTCGGTAATGCAGCAAATTAAAGACTGTCATGATTGCGCGAATCTAAAGCTGGTTCCAGTTCAGAATGAAGATGGGAAAGCACTGATTGATGATAGCCACTTAGTGGTTATTAACACGAATGTGGATTGGGGAATGACAGAATTCATCATTGATTCAAGTGTTGGAAACCCGGCGACTTGGAGCATGCCCGTCCTATTTCGAGCGGAAGGAAACCCGCTGGAAACCTTCCTTTTGCCGCTGAATAAAAGTGAGTTCTACGAATCGTCAAGTTGGTTGCCATCACTGGCGACTCTTCATAACGCGTTTATATTCATTGATTCTGATACGCCTCATATCAAGCGTTACCCATCATCCTCTACGTTTGAAAATAAACGAGAGCCAAACCGAGTGGGTAAAAACGGTGAGTTGAATAAGCCTTTACGATTTGATTACACGCAATCTGAATCACTGACCGTTCAGTATCGTAATATGGAGCAGTGCTACATTACCATTAAGGGAGGGTTCCTCGACCAAAATGGCAGTCCTAGCCATATCTTCTTAGAAATAGCGCGCAACAATACGATTTGGCACCTAGTTGGTTTCAAAGATAAAACCAATTCAGACCAAAAAAATATCCGTGCTCCAATGAGCTATTCAATGTGTGCTGACGTTCGTCTCATCGACGTTAACGCAGAAGCACCGACTCGTTTGGATGGGACAGACGGCACTTACGGCCTTTCCGGAACGGGCGTCGTGGACTTATATCTGGAAAACCTGAACGCCTATTGTGGTTATGGTTTCGCGGGTATGAACCTCGTCAATGGGGTGACGTTGAAGAGCTGTAAAATCAATCGATTTGATGGGCACTTCGGTCTTTGGGATCTCTTAGCAGAAGACACCCATTTTAAAGAATGGGGGATATTGGTTGGTTCTGGAGGCGGTTACCTCAAGCTAAAGAACTGCTCTAAGTTCTTTGGAAAGTCGACCAAGCTTAATTCTAAAGATTACGGTTTTAGTGATGTAGTTCAGTTGCGTCCTGACTATGCAAGTGAATGGCGAGGTACCATAGAAATTGATGGTCTGAGAATGATTGTGGATACCAGCATGTCGCGTGATATTGGATTGCAGATAGTTAAGTTCCATTGTGATGGCGACTATGGAGCAAGCCATATCGTCGAGTGGGCAAGAAATATCATCATCAAAGACGTGGTGATTGAAGCTCCGGACTCTCATCTCACTTATCAGGCGTTTGGTGTTGTTTGTGTGGATTTCTCAAACAATGCCATTACTACAGGGACTCGACTTCCTGCGCGAGTCATTATCGACAACGTCAACTACTCAAAAGAAAACCCTAATGCCTACATATCTGCCGTGAACGGACCTAAGGATTTGTATGTCAAAATGAATGCTGAAGCGGGCGATGCTGCGGATGGGGCGCACAATGCGGTTTGGTCTGTTTCTCGAATTTTTAATGCGAACCGTAATCCAAGGTATAACGAGGGTAATTCTCCTGGTGCAGAAACGCTGGTTCAATATGCTCCAAATACTAATGAAAGAAACATTGGTGCGGATAGAATCAAGCTTCGTATTTTGATTAGCCAGTGCACCATGTTTGATGTTGAAATTACGGTATCCCATTACTTGGAAGTTCACGGTGGATCATGTGTGGCTTATGATCAATATTCCGGCTCATTTGCTTCAGACGGTATCGCGTGGTTTCACAATTGCCAAATCATGCCATTACCCGTTGATAGTACCGGAAAGCCAGAGTTTGGTCCGCATCATCTCAGAGGATGTAGCATTTTAAAAACGGATGCAGGATACACCGCGAGTTATTTACGCAGCTCTCAAGGAGTGCTAGTTGAAAAAGATGTGGTGATAACAGGTAGTGTTACGCCTTCCATGATGTTTAATGGGTATCTTTCAGATAGCCGTTTTGAGCCAGTTGCCTAGGAAGTGGACTAAAGATGCTAACCCTAAACGGCACTCAAATCTCACTCAAGAACCTGCGCATTAGCGTTCGCCAACAGCTCGCCGGACAAGATATGTCCGGCCAGTCCTCATCGACTGACCAAGCTGAAACGGGCAACAAAGGCAAAGTGTTGTCCGTAAGTGGCGTGATCCCATTCAATAAGAGTGAAACCCTAAGCAACCTGTTCACCATGGCAGGCGGGCAAGATAACAGTGCCCGCCAGATTTACCGCATCAGCAATAACACGGCTGCGGCACTCAAGATTCGCCAGGTGAAGTTCCAAGGCACTATTCGAGCCGATGAGCAAGAGAGCAACCGACAATGGAACGTGGCTTTTGAGTTAGTCGAGCACTTGTCTGTCCCTGAGCGTGTTGAACAGCGTCAGGAAGATAAGCCAGCAACACAGCAGCAGGTGCAAGGGGTAACCACTCCGGTTGAAACGGGTCAAAGTGAAGACGTTCCGCCGGATACCAGTGTCGAACTCACAGGCATCATTAAGTTTCTCAAATCACTAGACGAAATATTGTCATAGGGGGAGGTTATGGAACCAAACCATAAGTTTGTTTGCCGCGCCTATCTTGGGAATCAAAAGGTTAAAGCAAAGAATCATCGCATTCTCTTTGATGTGAATACACCTGGTCGCTGCTCGATTTCCGTTGAAGGCTCTCCGAAGGTTAATACCATTATCGCGGTGGATATCGGGTGGGGTGAAAGCATCTCGCGGGTATTTCTTGGTTACATCGAACGGGTTCAAGCATCAGAAAAAGGATGGTCAGAACTGTTTTGTCGCGAGTTGGCGGCATTGTTGTTTAAGCCGCTCGATATCACGCTTCGCCACCCAACGTTAATGCAATTACTCAGCGATGTGACCAACAAAACTGGACTGCAGTTTGTGGTACCAGAAGCGACCTACAGCAAAACATCAATCCCTTGCTTTTACAGTGATGGTAATGGCTATCGAGTGATGGACGAGCTGTCTCAAGCCTTCGGTATTGAAGACCTGTTTTGGCAACAGCAGGGTAACGGCCAAATCTATGTGGGCACTTGGAAGGATTCTTACTGGGCAGATAAGCCGGTAACTATTCCTGATAGCCTAATGACGGGGCACACTGCGGCCAAGTCCGTGAAAATACCCGCAAGCCCTAAGTTAAGACCGGGTGCAATCGTCAATGGCCTGCGTTTGGTCGGCGTTGATTTCCAAGGAACAGAGGTGAAGCTAACATGGACGTAAATGCAATTAAGAGGATTATCTTCCGATTGTTTCCAGAACTGACCGGACGCTGGCATTTGCCACGATGGGGTAAGGTGGTTGCGCTACCTGAGCTGCCTGAAGAGGGCGACATGTCTGATCGCTTTTACCCGCATTATGCGGTGGACGTTCAGCTGCTTGATGAAAAGGGCGTGGAGTTCAAAGACAAATCACCACTTCAGGCGGTACCACTTCCAATACCAGGTGTGGGTGAATACGCCGGTAGACTGGAGCCACCGGCAATCGGAAGCATTGTAGAAATAGGCTTTATGTTCGGCCAGCCGGATAAGCCTTTTATTCGTTGTGTTCTGCCATTGGGATTCAAGTTACCCGCGATTAAGCAAGGCGAAAGCCGATATCAACAACGCCAAGGTGTTTACCAACTGGTCGACGAAGAAGGTAACTTTGAAAGCAAGACAGACAAAGACAACATCACCGAATGTTTAAATCAACGCATCAAAGTGTTGGAAGACAAAATAGAAGAAATCACAAACAATAAAACCACGACTGCCAAGAAAATCATAGAAGTGGCTGACCTCATCACCATGAATGGTGGTAAAGGTGTTGTGCAAGGTGACTGTATTTGTGCTTACACAGGCAAGCCTCACTCTGATTTGTCATCGACAGTTAAGGCAGGTAAATAACATGGCAATGAGTAAAGCATCTCTGAAAGCAAAGTTGGCAAGTGAACTACAAGCACAAGGGTTCGTTCTAACAGGTGAATTCGCCATGGCAGGAAAGATGGCAGAAGCGATCGCCAATGCTGTGTATGACGAAATCACACAAAATGCCAAGGCAAACATATCGAGTGGCAGCTCTGCCGGGCAGCATTCAATAGTGTAAACGTATGAGAATGGTTAAATATTCATGGAGGACTAGTACAAAATGTTGGTTTAAGCGTCAACTTCAACCAAGTTGTAAGAAACTCCAATATATTTCAAAATATTAAGACCTTTAGGTAGTAGGTTCCCATTTATATCCGATAAATTTTGACGACTAAGTCCAACTATAGATCCGCGGTTAATAATTTCCTTTGATACGAGATTACCGAACCCCCTAATTAATTGCTCATCGTCATCACTAACGATACGTATAGGAGTCAAGTGACGCGCAACTTCCTTTAGCAGTTGAAAGCGATCTGATGTTATTCCATAAGTTTGAACCATTAAGTCACAATGCTCCTTTTCGGTCGTGCCTTCAATTGGAATTAAGTTGAACGATCTAATTCCAAAAGCCTTTGCATTACATGGCGCGTACACTATTACTTCTATTAATAGCTCGATCCAGCCGTAATCAAGGACCATAGTGCTGCCACAACCAATCGATACATTGAGCCCGCTATTTCTAAAAAGCAAATTATGAGCAGAACTTGAAGGACCGAATTCAATTCCTGCTGGTAGCTCACCTTCATGGACTAGTTCACAGCGGTAGTATTTATATAGAATATAAGCAACGTCATGCTGCTTTCCTTTAAAACTGATACTAATTCCACTGTTGCCTATGTGTGCACTACCAATTTCGCAGAACAGTATCTGGTTGATTCTACCTCCAACGAATAAGGTAAAAGCTTCTCTGTCAGACATATTCTTATTAGGGTCTTCTAGCGATTTAGTTTTACCTTTTGGAAAAGTTTTTCTGGATGAGGCCGCAACAGCTAGCATTAAGTTAGTAAGTGCGCCTAAATATCTTTTGTTATCTGCTAAAAACTTCGCATCATCAACTTGTTGCGCAATACTCATTATAATTCCTTCTCATCACGTAAATTAGATTTGTACTTAGAGTGACGCCCTGGTTCATCCACTTTAGAGTGTTTTAGTGAATCGACTAGAGCCCTCTGTATCGTAGCCATAATCGACACACTTCTTCCAATAAGCAGATCCAAATTTAAGAATAGCATCCAACACTGAGACTAACGTCACTACATACAATTAGTTTACACGCGTAAACTCACATCTATGTGACGGAATCCGCACTCCTCCTCCCCACCTGCGCGCTTTTCGATCTGGTTTTTTCGCAATTCTCAAATGTCGAAATTCAGCTGCTTACGTAACACGGTAGATATCAAGCGAAGCCTTAGCCATAGCGGGGTTCGAGAATCCCCAAGACCTCTAAGAATCGCTTCTAGAGCCATTTTAGAAATTTCAAAAGTTGAAAAGAATTTCAGGAAATTGCAATTTTAATGATCTGGAAAGATCAGGTGGTGATTGGTAAGTGTTTGAAAATAATGGAGTGAGTGTGTTTTTCGTCATAAATGAAGACGATCAAAAGAAGAAAGAGACGATCAATTGTGAAGCTTACGAAGCCTTGTATAGACAGGCTTGAAGGTGAATTGCCAAGATAAATAAGTTTTTCAATTTATGAGACTGTATAATTACTCTGAGATTTTGAAATGACTTTGAAGTTAACGGTAAGAAATCGCTGTTTTCGTGGGGAGTGCATGAGAAGAGCCAAAGCCTGCTTCTTTGCCGGACAACTTGTTAACTTCGAAGCCTAAACCAAGCAATTAGATTTAAATGTGTCGCCACTTCATCGCCACTTAATGTTTTTGTTTGATTTAACTAAATGATTTTAAAGGTTTAATTATTAAAGTGGATATAAAGCTTTACTACGTGCATGACCCAATGTGCAGTTGGTGTTGGGGGTACAAACCAACGCTGGATAAACTAAAACAGCAACTGCCAGGTGTGATTCAGTTTGAGTATGTGGTTGGTGGTCTTGCGCCAGATACTAATTTACCGATGCCGCCCGAGATGCAACAAAAACTCGAAGGTATTTGGAAGCAGATTGAGCGCCAGTTAGGCACTAAGTTTAACTACGATTTCTGGAAGCTTTGTACACCAGTAAGAAGCACTTACCAATCTTGTCGTGCGGTTATTGCAGCGGGCTTTCAAGATTCTTATGAGCAGATGCTAGAAGCGATTCAGCATGCGTATTACTTACGTGCGATGCCTCCTCATGAAGAAGCCACTCACTTGCAATTAGCGAGAGAAATTGGCTTGAATGTTCAGCAATTCAAGAATGACATGGATGGCTCTTTCTTAGAAGGTGTGTTCGAAGATCAATTGAGCCTTGCAAAGAGCCTAGGTGTGAACTCTTACCCTAGCTTGGTTCTAAAAATTAACGACGCTTATTTTCCGATTGCCGTCGATTACCTGTCGACAGAACCAACCTTGAAGCTGATTCGTGAGCGTATTATTGACAATATGCCAGCGCAATAACCACAGTTATGAATAACAAAAAGCCGCTCATTGAGCGGCTTTTTCGTAACTAATGTATATCCATCCAAACAATAGTATTAAAGCACCATTGCTGCAATCCAACCAAAGATGATTAGAGGGATATTGTAATGGATAAAGGTTGGAACGACTGTTTCCCAAATGTGCTCATGTTGACCGTCGGCATTTAGACCAGATGTAGGGCCTAATGTAGAGTCAGAAGCTGGAGAGCCTGCATCACCTAACGCAGCTGCAGTACCTACCAGGGCAATCGTTGCCATCGGCGAGAAACCGAATGCTAGCGCAAGAGGCACATAGATAGTTGCAAGGATTGGAATCGTAGAGAACGATGAACCAATGCCCATTGTTACTAATAGACCAACGATCAGCATCAGTAGTGCAGCTAGAGGCTTATTGTCACCGATGCTGGTTGATAGCGATTGTACTAGTGTTTCAACACCGCCAGTTTGCTTCATTACTGCTGCAAAACCTGCTGCTGCAATCATGATGAAGCCAATCATTGCCATCATGTGTACACCTTTAGTGAACACGTCGTGCGTCTCTTTCCATGCAATAACGCCGCCGAAAGTAAACACCATAAAGCCAGCTAGAGCACCGATAATCATTGAACCCGTGTAAAGCTGAACACCCAATGCAGCGACAATACCAAGTGCCGCAACCAAGATGTGCTTTTTATTGATGACATGATCGGTTTCGTCAACGACAGTCAACTCAGTTTCTTTGTAGACACGCGGTTTACGATAGCTAACAAAGATAGCCAGTAATAGACCAAACAGCATACCTGCACCAGGCAGTAACATGGCGGTTGGGACTTGGCTTGCAACCACATTCTCCAAACCGTTGTCATGTAGGTTCTTTAACAGAATGTTGTTTAAGAAAATACCGCCGAAACCAACAGGCAAGATCATGTAAGGTGTGATCAAACCGAAGGTAAGAACACACGCGACCAAACGTCGATCGAGCTTAAGTTTCGCAAATACGCCCAAAAGAGGTGGAATCAAAATTGGAATAAAGGCGATATGGACCGGAATTACGTTCTGAGACGACATCGTAACAAGCACTAATGCCACCAACACGGCGTACTTTAAGCCAGTAGTGGAAGCGGAGTTTTCTTTGCCATTTAAGCGCTTGATAACACTTTTGGCCAGTAGATCCGTGATGCCTGATTTCGAGATGGCAACAGCGAAAGTACCTAACATGGCGTAGCTTAGCGCGATAGTTGCACCGCCACCTAGACCACTTTCAAATGCGGCAACCGTATCCCCAAGGCTCATGCCTGCGACTAGGCCGCCTACGATGGCACTAAACGTGAGGGCAACCACCACGTTTACGCGCATCAATGCTAACACGAGCATGACGCACACTGATATAACGACAGGATTCATACTTTTCCTAATATGTTGTGTTTACTTATTATTCTTCGTCGACAAGCGGCCAACCGCCGAGGGCCTTCCATTTGTTGACAATACCGCAGAATAATTCTGCTGTTTTTTGTGTATCGTAAAGCGCAGAGTGTGCTTCACGGTTATCAAATTCCATCCCGGCTGTTTTGCATGCTTTAGCGAGAACTGTTTGGCCATAAGCAAGGCCACTTAATGTAGCCGTATCAAAAGTAGCAAAGGGATGAAAAGGGACTCTTTTTAGTTTACAGCGTTCATTTGCTGCATTTACAAAACCCAAGTCGAATGCTGCGTTATGAGCAACCATAATTGCACGTGAGCAATCTGCGGCTTTTTGTTCTTTGCGAATAAGCTTATAAATTTCCTTTAGCGCCTCTTGCTCAGAAACAGCACCTCGAAGAGGGCTGAAAGGGTCACGAATACCATTGAATTCAAGCGCTTCTTTTTCTAAGTTAGCGCCTTCAAATGGTTCCACATGAAAATGAATGGTGGAGGCCGGATGCAACACGCCATGTTCGTCCATTTTCAACGTAACGGCACAGATTTCTAAAAGTGCATCAGTTTGAGCATTGAAACCAGCGGTCTCAACGTCTACTACCACAGGGAAATAACCACGAAAGCGTTTTTTCAAGGTTAGAGCTTCATTTTCTAGTGTCATGTTGGCTTATTTTTGTGTGACGAAGGCTGCATTATTGCAGATTATACCGATGAGAAAAACCGCAATTTAAGAGAAAACCGGAATTCTATTTTGCATCCAATCAATAAGTTTGTATTGCATATTATGTAGACGTTTATTCGCCATACTTTGCATCATGTAAACCGATAAAACATGAGGAAGTAAAACGCTAAGTGGCGGTTAAGGTGATTGGAACACGGTGGCTCACATTAATGGCAGTGTGACAGATAACCCTATATTGGCGAGATTTTTGCATGCCGGTTGAAGTGGTTTTATTGATGCAAATTGACGGCAACAGACTGCCGTTTAAGAGACAGTATTAGATGAAGAAATGGCTGATTACCAGTGGTGTTGTATTTTCGTTGTTTAGCACAAGCAGCTTCGCTTTGATGGGCAAACGTTATGCTGCAACTCCACAGCAATCTCAATGGGAAATGGTGGTCAATACACCATTAGAATGTCAGCTTGTGCACCCCATTCCAAGCTTTGGAGATGCGGTATTTTCATCTCGTGCGAATAAAAAAATCAATTTAGACTTTGAGTTAAAAATGCGTCGCCCGATGGGAGAAACACGTAACGTCAGTCTCATTTCTATGCCGCCACCTTGGCGACCAGGTGAACACGCCGATCGAATTACAAACCTAAAGTTTTTTAAACAGTTTGATGGTTATGTCGGAGGGCAAACAGCATGGGGCATTTTGTCTGAGCTGGAAAAAGGCCGTTATCCGACTTTTAGCTACCAAGATTGGCAGAGCCGAGATCAGAGAATTGAAGTCGCATTGTCATCAGTACTATTTCAAAACAAGTACAACGCGTTTAGCGACTGTATTTCAAACTTATTGAAATACAGTTTTGAGGACATTGCTTTTACGATTTTGCACTATGAAAGACAAGGTGATCAGTTAACCAAGGCTTCTAAAAAGCGTTTATCACAAATTGCAGATTATATCCGACATAATCAAGATATCGATCTCGTGCTGGTGGCGACTTACACAGATTCAACCGATGGTAAAAGTGCGAGTCAAAGTTTATCAGAGCGACGTGCAGAGTCACTTCGTGACTATTTTCAGTCTCTAGGGCTACCGGAAGATCGAATTCAAGTGCAAGGGTACGGCAAGCGTCGTCCTATTGCAGATAACGGTTCGCCAATAGGAAAAGACAAAAACCGCCGAGTCGTGATATCTCTAGGGCGAACCCAAGTGTGATGCATATAAAAACGCCGAAGCTGAAAGCTTCGGCGTTTTTGATTTACTGACGTTGTTAATAATATTTTAGTGGTATTTTGCCAAGCACCTTTCGGTGATTCCTGCTGTATAATTTGAATGTTAGTTTAAGCGGAATTTGGCAATGACTTCGCAATTGGTTGCGGTATCTATTTTTTCAACCTGTTTGGCAATAGCTGGATTAGGGTGACGCTTCATAAAGTCTATCAACGCCTTAGTACAGCATCCTATCGAGTCGATAAAGCTTGCACACTCTTTATTTGGGCATTGTGGGATAAGTGTTAAGACTTTCTCAGAGGCCAGTTGAAGGTATTTGAGTTCATAGTCAGTATCTCCAGCCCAACGCCAGAACTGAGCTAAGTTATGACAAGAAATCACAGAAATTAATAATCGCTCGTCCGCCTCAATTTCCACACATTCGCTGATATCTTCACTCAGGCTTAGGGCTTGCTGGTAATGAAGAATGCTGCGAACAGGGTCATCTAGTTGAAGTGCCGTATCGGCTAGAAGTGTGTGTTTTTCCCATTCACTGATCATTATCGTAATCCCGCATATCGAAGTTGCGGATAAATCTAAACGATAACTATTATCAAGTAAAGAGTTTTGTTTATAAAAGGACAGGCAGATCGCAGACCTGCCTGTAATCGGAGTTCAACTTGCAGTACAAGTGATTATTAGAAGTGCCGCTTAGCCTTCAAGACCTGCTGAAGCTTGCTTGTTTTGAATAAGCTCAATCATGTAACCATCTGGGTCTTTTACGAATGCAATGTGCGTGCTTCCGCCTTTTACTGGACCTGGCTCACGAGTCACATTACCGCCCGCCGCTTTGATAGCGTCGCAAGTTGTGTAGATATCATCAACACCAATGGCGATATGACCAAAAGCGGTACCTAAGTCATACTCAGTTTTACCCCAGTTGTAAGTCAGTTCGATCACTGCACCTTGGGATTCGTCACCATAACCAAGAAACGCTAGCGTGTATTCGTACTCTTTATTTTCGTTAGTACGAAGCAGCTGCATGCCCATAACTTCAGTGTAAAACTTGATGGATTTGTCTAGATCACCTACGCGAAGCATAGTGTGGAGAATTCGACCGTTTGACATTTTTTGCTCCTAGCTTTGATTTACAAATAGCGTTAGCTATCTGGGTATACTTTCTCTTTATATTCGCACAAATCTTCGATAATGCAGCTACCGCAGCGAGGCTTTCTTGCTACGCACGTATAACGACCATGAAGAATGAGCCAGTGGTGCACATCGAGTTTGAACTCTTTTGGCACAACTTTTAATAGCTTCTGCTCGACATCATCAACCGTTTTTCCCATCGCAAATTTAGTGCGATTCGACACGCGATAAATGTGCGTATCGACGGCAATAGTTGGCCAACCAAAAGCGGTGTTGAGCACGACGTTTGCGGTCTTGCGACCTACGCCTGGCAGCGCTTCTAACGCTGCACGATCTTCAGGAACTTCACCATTGTGTTTTTCCAACAAGATCTTACAAGTCTTGATTGTGTTTTCTGCCTTTGAGTTAAACAAACCGATGGTCTTTATGTATTCTTTTAAGCCATCGACTCCCAAATCAAGAATGCTTTGAGGTGTATTCGCTACAGGGAAAAGCTTGTCGGTGGCTTTATTGACGCTTACATCGGTTGCTTGAGCTGATAGTAATACAGCGATTAGCAGCTCAAAAGGGGAGCTCCAGTTAAGCTCAGTTTGAGGATTCGGATTGTTTTCTCGTAATCGCTCAAGAATTTCGATTCTTTTTATTTTGTTCATTGCTGACTTCCAATACCGTCTCTGCGGTTTATGAAAAAGGCTCCTATGACAGAGCCTTATCTTGTTATGCGTTAGTGACGCGAGCACGTTCTATGGTTGGTTTTTCTTCTTTTGGTTGACGTGCCTGAATTGAATTATCTATGACATTTTTGAGCGCTATCAACAGCCCAACACCGATAAATGCACCAGGTGGGAGAAGCGCTAACAGGAAGCTATTATCAAATTGGAAAACTTGGATCCGTAGAGCTGAAGCCCAGTCTCCTAGGAGAAGGTCTGCTCCGTCGAATAGTGTGCCATTACCAATTAATTCGCGCATGGCACCTAAAACAACCAAGACGCTCGTCATACCAAGGCCCATCCACAAACCATCTAGCGCAGCGGGTGCAACATCATTTTTTGAAGCATATGCTTCAGCTCGGCCAATAATAATGCAGTTCGTTACAATCAGAGGAATAAAGATACCTAGAGACAGGTACAAACCGTACGCATAGGCATTCATTAACAACTGAACGCAGGTAACGAGTGAGGCAATGATCATCACGAATACAGGTATACGGATCTCTTTTGGCACATAGTTACGAATAAGAGAAACTGTTACGTTGGATCCAACTAGCACGAGTAAGGTTGCAATACCAAGACCTAATGCATTGGTTATCGTGGAAGAAACCGCTAGTAGTGGACACAGACCCAGCAGCTGTACGAGAGCAGGGTTATTACTCCACATACCGTTTTTCATCAGTAATTTATTCTCATTCATTACTGCTCTCCTTCACAGCCTAACGGCTGGCTAAGAATGTCTTTACGAGATTGGTTTACGTAGTTAACGGTATTTCGCACCACTTTTACGACGGCTCTTGGCGTGATCGTTGCACCAGTAAATTGATCGAAATCGCCGCCATCTTTACGAACTTTCCACGAATTCCAATTGTTTTCCGTGACTTGCTTTCCTGTAAAGCTCAGGATCCAGTCGGTGACACGAAGATCGATTTTATCGCCCAGACCAGGGGTTTCTTGGTGGTTTAGGACGCGTGTCCCCAAAATATTGCCCTGATTATCAATCCCAGTAATTACTTTTATCTCACCATTGTAGCCATCTGGCGCGATAGATTCTATTGCGATTGCTGTTGGTTCACCATTCTTCGTGGCGAGGTAGGCTGGCATCGCACGTAATGTCCCCAGATCTGGAGACGTGACCATTGTACAAGCTTGCGTGAGTGCGTTGTCATGCATGCTTTCTGGAATGACTTGATTCAAAACAGAAAGTAATTGTTTTTGCTCTTGTACCTTGATTTGGTCTTTTGTTAGGTACTGAGTCAGGGCGACTAATCCGGTTGTTGCACAGGCAAATATCGCGAGTGTCAGACCATTTTTTCTAATAGCGGTTAACATGTTTACCTCAGTGACCGTAAGTTCTAGGTTTGGTGTAGTAATCGATCAGTGGCACACACATATTTGCAAGCAACACTGCAAATGCAACACCATCTGGGAAACCGCCCCAACTGCGAATTATAAAGACCAAAGCACCAATAAGCGCACCGAAGATTAAACGTCCTTTGACGGTGGTAGACGCCGAAACGGGATCGGTTGCAATAAAGAATGCGCCAAGCATGGTTGCACCAGATAACAAGTGCAAAATTGGCGACGCAGTTTCCCCTGGCGTCAGCAACGTGAACACTAGGCTAAACAGAGTCAGACTCGCAAGGAAACCTGTTGGAATATACCATTGGATGATACGCTTTTTGATCATGACTATGCCGCCAAGAAGGTAAGCAAGGTTTACCCATTGCCAACCAATACCACCTAAGCCATCAAATATTGGCTGCGACATTACTTCGCTTGGAGTGGCACCTGTAAGAATGCCAGTCTTAAATGCATCAAGTGGTGTCGCCATTGTCACGCCGTCAACTCCTGAGCGAACTTGCTGAAGTGATAAGCCGTCGTAATCATAGCCCGTAAAAATTAAAGAGAGTGTATCTGCAAAATTTACATGATCAGGTATGAGTGATGTCGGTGCACTCCAACTCGTCATTTGTACTGGGAAAGAGATCAACAAGACCACATAAGCGACCATTGCAGGGTTGAATAAGTTTTGTCCAAGGCCACCATAGAGGTGTTTAGCGATTACTATCGCAAAAATAAGCCCGATCACCATAATCCACCACGGAGACCATGGTGGTATAGCAACGGCTAATAACCAAGCGGTAACTATTGCACTGTTATCACGTAGCGCTCTCATTGGTGAGCGTTTACGACAGATCATGACTAAGGCTTCAAGGGATACAGCGACTGCAATGGCAAAAATCAGCTGAATAAGCGTACCCCAGCCAAAGAAGTAGGTTTGAGCTACTAAACCTGGAAGTGCGCAAAGTGCCACCCATTTCATTAAGTCTGGCGTACTACGACGACTGTGGGTATGCGGTGAACTGGCAATAAAAAACGACACTACTCGTTCTCCTCAGTATTATTTTTATTAGCTTCTTGTTGCGCTTTGCGTGCCTTCGCGCGCGCAATTGCTGCGGCAACCGCGGCTTTCTTCGGATCCACTTCTGGTTCTTCGGAGGTTGCTTCTTCAACAGGCTCTGTTTGCGTTTCTTGCTTCGCTTTGCGCGCTTTGGCTCGAGCGATGGCAGCAGCCACGGCGGCTTTTTTCGGATCGTCGGTTTGCTCGGCAGGTGCTTCAGCTTCTTCCGCTTCAGTTGAGTCTGCTTGTTTCGCTTTACGCGCTTTGGCACGTGCAATGGCAGCAGCCACTGCGGCTTTCTTCGGATCGTCGGTTTGCTCAGCAGGTGCTTCAGCTTCTTCCGCTTCAGTTGAGTCTGCTTGTTTCGCTTTACGTGCTTTGGCACGTGCAATCGCGGCAGCCACGGCGGCTTTTTTCGGATCTTCGGTTTGCTCGGCAGGTGCGTCAGCTTCTTCCGCTTCGGTTGAGTCTGCTTGCTTCTCTTTGCGCGCTTTGGCTCGAGCAATTGCAGCGGCAACTGCGGCTTTTTTCGAATCGTCGGTTTGCTCAGCAGGTGCGTCAGCTTCTTCCGCTTCAGTTGAGTCTGCTTGCTTCGCTTTACGTGCTTTGGCACGTGCAATGGCAGCAGCAACCGCGGCTTTTTTCGGATCGCCGTCTTGCTGCGCAGACGTTTCCGATTCTACAGATTCAGTTGAATCTTCTTGTTGTGCTTTTTTCGCTTTAGCTCGGGCGATGGCGGCCGCAACTGCCGATTTTTTATCATCAGCGTTATTGTCTGGCGTTTCGCCTTGTTCTTTTTGCGCTTTCCGTTCGCGAGCAAGACGTTTGCGTTCTTCGCGCAGTTTTGCCATTTCTGAGTTATCAGGTTCACTAGAGCCTGCTTTAGCTGCTGCCGCTTGTTTCGCCTTCGCTTTGGCAATGGCTGCCGCTACGGCTGGTTTTACTGCTGGCTCTGTTTTTTCTGTGGTTTCTGTCTTTTGAGCTTTCACTCGTGCGATTGCTGCTGCTATCGCATCATCGCCGCCAGAAGACTTCATCTCTTTACGGCGTTGATCGGCAGCTTTCTTGAAGCGATTTTCACGTTCTGCTTTTTCGCGTTCCATACGCGCTTTTTTCTCTTCGAAACGCAGTTTTGCTCGCTCTGCAGCTTCCGCTTCTTGTGTTCTAGTTCGAATTTCTGCTTTCGCTTGGCGGTAGTACTGTACGAGCGGAATTTCACTTGGACACACAAACGCACAAGCGCCGCACTCGATACAATCCTTTAAGTTTAACTCTTCGAGTTTGTCATACTCTTCAGCTTTTGCATGCCATTGCAGTTGTTGAGGCAGCAGCGAAGCAGGGCACGCTTCTGCACATTGGCTACAGCGAATACATTCCATCTCATACTGGTGCGGAGAGATCTCACGACGAGTCGGAGCAAGGATACAGTTTGCTGTCTTGGTAATCGGCACTTGGGAGTGAGGAAGGGTAAAGCCCATCATTGGCCCACCCATAATTAAACGCTGTAACTTCTTATCTGCTTTATAGCCAAACTCATCCAACAGTGCTTGTACTGGTGTCCCTAACAATGCCCAAACGTTGCGTGGTTGTTTGAAGGTTTTACCAGTGAGAGTCACGATGCGCTTTATCATCGGTTCACCGTCGATGACTGCGCGTTTTATAGCGTAAAGAGAACCAACATTCTGAACCAAAATACCAATATCGGCTGGAATCGCGCCACTTGGTACTTCTTTATTGGTTAAAATTTTGATCAGCTGTTTTTCACCGCCAGAAGGGTATTTAGTCGGGATAACGCGAATAACGATATCTTTGTTTATAGCCGCAGCTTCTAGCGCTTTGATTGCTTCTGGCTTGTTGTCTTCAATGCCAATAATCGTGAGCTTTGGTGTCAGGATATGTTCGACAATTTCGATACCTTGAATAAGCTCTTCGGCATGTTCTTGCATGAGCTTGTCATCAGACGTGATGTATGGCTCGCACTCTGCTGCATTAACGATAAGAATCTCGGTACGAGCAAAACCTGATTGGATTTTTTTTGCAGTAGGGAAGCCTGCGCCACCCATACCAGAAATACCAGCGAGACGAATAACATCAATCAGTGCGTCAGGGGTTTCTTGTTGGTAATCTGCGACGGGGTTTCTTTCACACCATGCATCGTTACCATCAGGCGTGATGACAGCGCACAATTCACTTAACCCAGAAGGGTGCGCGACAGTTCGTGGCTCAATCGCGGTGAGCGTACCTGATGTTGGAGCATGCACTGGAACCGTAAAGCCGGTCTCCGATTGCGTTAATGGCTGACCTTTTAATACGTAGTCACCTTCGGCAACCAGTAGGTTACCCGCTTTACCAATGTGCTGTTTTAGCGGCAATACAATTTCTGACGGGATAGCCGCATGAGCGAGTTCAGTTTTGTTGGACTGCTTTTTATTTTCTGCCGGATGCACACCACCTGGGAAATCCCAAAGCGCGCCTGTACGAATTTGTTCAATCAAAGACAACATGTGAAACCTTACTTAATTGAATCTTTCACGTTCGCTGCATTGTCGGCAGCATCCGTAATGTTAAGTACCGGAATGGAGTGAAGTTGCCACTTCCAGCTTTCTGTGGTCGTTGCCACAGGAATCATTTCAATACAATCAGTCGGACATGGGGCAACACACAAGTCACAGCCCGTACATTCGTCTTTGATTACGGTATGGACCGCCTTTGTTCCGCCTACAATTGCATCCACCGGACACGCCTGAATACACTTAGTGCAGCCAATACACATGTCTTCATGAATAAACGCAACGGTTGGAATTTTGCTGTCGAGATCGTGCGCAGATTCTTCTGGCTCAACACCCATTAAGTCGGCGAGCTTTTCGATTGTTGCCTGACCACCAGGTGGACATTTGTTTATGTGGTCGCCATTTGCAATTGCTTCAGCATAAGGGCGGCAACCAGGGTAGCCACATTGACCGCATTGAGTTTGCGGTAAAATGGCGTCGATTTGATCCACAATAGGGTCCGCTTCAACTTTAAAGCGAATAGAAGCAAAACCAAGTATCGCGCCGAAAATCGCAGCCAGAACCGCTAACGCGATAATCGCAATTAAAATCGTACTCATCGCTTACTTCACCAAACCTGTAAAGCCCATAAAGGCGAGTGACATTAAACCTGCTGTAATCATTGCTATTGATGCACCTTTAAAAGGTACAGGAACGTCGGCGGCGGCTATGCGCTCTCGCATGGATGCAAAAAGTATCAACACCAATGAGAAACCAACAGCGGCGCCGAAGCCGTAGATGATCGATTCAATAAAGTTATGGTTTTCATTAATGTTAAGAAGTGCCACGCCCAATACTGCGCAGTTTGTTGTGATCAGCGGTAAGAAAATGCCAAGCAAGCGATAAAGCGTCGGGCTGGTTTTGTGCACAACCATTTCGGTGAACTGCACCACAACGGCTATCACCAAAATAAAACTCATGGTTCGAAGGTACTCAATACCCAGTGGACGAAGGATGTAGCTTTCCACTAAATACGCACACACTGACGCGAGCGTTAGCACAAAAGTTGTCGCTAAGCCCATACCTATTGCTGTTTCCAGTTTTTTGGACACGCCCATGAAAGGACATAGGCCCAAAAACTTCACCAGTACAAAGTTGTTCACCAGCACAGTGCCGACCAACAACAAAACATATTCGGTCATAGTTATTACGTTCTTAAAATCCGATCTTGATATTATCGTGTTTTGTGACACCAATAACAACCAGTGAACGATGTGGTTTTACATACACGATGGAAAAATAGTCGTCTATTTGATCTATTTTGATGAATCAATAAGAAATTGAATCGTTTGCTGAATGTATTGTTAGCGAGAGGATACTACCTATTAATTTTCATCTAATGTGTGATTTTAAAAAAAGCCCGCCTCTCCCAGGTAGAAAAGAGGGGCGGGCAATGCATATTTACAAGCTAATTATTTAAACTTTCTGAGTGCTTGATGGACTGTGTTTATATCTTATTCGTGAAGGTACGAGTGATGACGTCTTGCTGTTGCTCTGTCGTTAGAGAGCTAAAACGTACCGCATAACCAGACACTCGAATCGTCAACTGAGGGTATTTCTCTGGATGTTCAACCGCATCCAATAACATCTCTCGGTCTAGAACGTTGACGTTAAGGTGTTGACCACCTTCAATCGCAATGCCCTCGTTGCTTGCTTCGTGATGGAAGTAACCATCCATTAGCGCGGCTAGGTTTTTCTTCTGACTTAATTCATCTTTACCCAGTGCGTTAGGCACAATTGAGAAGGTGTAAGAAATACCATCTTTCGCGTAAGCAAACGGCAGTTTAGATACCGATGCCAAAGACGCAACCGCCCCTTTTTCATCACGACCGTGCATTGGGTTTGCACCCGGGCCAAAAGGCATACCTGCGCGACGGCCATCTGGTGTATTACCCGTTTTTTTGCCGTAAACCACGTTAGATGTGATCGTTAGGATCGATTGAGTTGGCACTGCTTCGCGGTAGGTGTGCATCTTCTGAATTTTCTTCATGAAGCGCTCAACCAGATCACAAGCGATGTCATCAACACGGGCATCATTGTTACCAAATTTTGGATAATCACCTTCGATTTCAAAATCAACGGCGATGCCATCTTCATCACGAACAGGCTTTACCGTTGCGTATTTAATTGCCGCCAAAGAGTCAGCGACAACAGACAGACCTGCAATACCACACGCCATGGTGCGGTGCACGTCGCGATCCATCAATGCCATCAGTGACGCCTCGTAGCTGTAACGGTCATGTGAGTAATGGATGATGTTCAACGCTGTGACGTATTGCGTTGCTAGCCACTCCAACATATTGTCGAAACGAGGCATCAAAGCGTCAAAGTCGAGAATTTCATCTTGAACTTTGTCCACTACCGAACCCACTTGCGCTTTCGATTTTTCATCGATACCACCATTGATGGTGTAAAGCAGTGCTTTTGCAAGGTTGGCACGTGCACCAAAGAATTGCATGTGCTGACCAACAACCTGCGGGCTCACACAACAGGCAATCGCGTAGTCGTCATTGTCGAAATCAGGACGCATTAGATCGTCGTTTTCGTATTGAACCGAAGAGGTATCAATCGACACTTTTGCAGCATATTGTTTGAACGCTTCAGGCAATTGCTCTGACCAAAGAATCGTCATATTTGGTTCAGGAGCAGGGCCCATAGTATGTAGCGTATGTAAGTATCGGAATGTCGTTTTAGATACTAGTGTACGGCCATCAACACCCATACCTGCCATGGCTTCGGTTGCCCAGATTGGGTCGCCAGAAAACAATGAATCGTATTCTGGTGTGCGTAGGAAGCGAACCATGCGTAGCTTCATGATGAAGTGGTCAATCATTTCTTGCGCTTGTGATTCATCAATCAAATCGTTTGCGATATCGCGCTCTAGATAGACGTCTAGGAAAGTCGAAGTACGGCCCAGTGACATTGCTGCGCCGTTTTGCGATTTAACCGCCGCTAGGTAGCCAAAGTAGGTAAATTGGATCGCTTCTTGTGCTGTTTTTGCAGGTAGCGACATATCAATGCCGTATTTCAGACCCATTTGACGAATGTCTTCAAGTGCTTGAACTTGATCGGCTATTTCTTCGCGAAGACGAAGTGTTTTCTCAAGATCGTTGCCTTGTTCTAAGAACGTTTGTGTTGAATTGTATTGTTCTTTTTTGTCTGCTTTTAAGAAGTCGATACCGTATAGGGCGAGACGGCGATAGTCACCAATGATACGACCACGGCCATAAGCATCAGGAAGGCCCGTGATGATGCCGGATTTACGACAGGCTAGAATTTCTTTGGTGTAAAGGTCGAAACACGCTTTGTTGTGAGTTTTACGGTATTCAGTGAAGATTTTTTCAACCGTTGGATCCAATTCGCGGCCATAAACTTCGCACGAGTTTTTTACCATGCGAATCCCGCCATTGGCGATGATTGCACGTTTTAGCGGTTGATCAGTTTGTAAGCCAACGATCTTTTCCAGATCTTTGTTGATGTAGCCTGCATCGTGGGAAGTGATTGTTGAGGGCAAGTCTGTGTCAAAATCAATAGGGGCGTGTGTGCGGCTTTCTTGTTTTATGCCTTCAAGCACTTGGTTCCATAATGCTGAAGTGGATTTGCTAACCTCGGCTAAGAAAGACTCGTCTCCCTCATAGGGTGTATAGTTTTTTTGGATGAAGTCACGAGTGTTGACAGAGTTTTGCCATTCACCAGCAGTAAATCCAGCCCATGCATCTAGCATGTCAGTTGTCGGAATAGTCATAAGTAAATCCCTAAGTTATTGATAATTAGAATGGAGGCGACGAGTAGGACGGAACCATTCTTAACCCTTTTAATCGTATGGATTTATTTGATATGAGTAAAATGAATGCTTTTCATTTTTTCAATGATTAAATTGCATTAATAATAGATTCAATTGGTTATGATTGTTTTTTGCTAGAAAAGAGACAGAATTAAATGTGTGGTACTGTGAGAACACTATCTATGACAATGTTATGAGTTCTGTAATTTGAACTTATTTCGGTGTGATTTTATGACGCCTAGATTGGCTTAGATTTCATGGCGATTAAGATACAAAAAAAGCCGTGTCTTGCGACACGGCTTTTCTATAATCTGGCTCCTCCTGCTGGGCTCGAACCAGCGACCTGCGGATTAACAGTCCGTCGCTCTACCAACTGAGCTAAGGAGGAATTGCTTTGCTTGAAAGCGGGACGAATCTTACCGAGCACTCAAACTACTGTCAACAGTAAAAAAATACATTTTTAGAAAAAAATATTGAGTTAAGGGCTTTACTTTTCTGTATGGCTTGCCAGTAAAGGCTCGAGGTTAGTTATCCACTAAATTTGTGGATAAGTATGTTGATGAGATCTGGGTAAAGAAAATTGATATGCAACTAAGTTTTTATTTAATGAATCTTTAGTCAGAGTTATGCGTAAAATAAGCAAATAAAACAGAGATTTATCGATGTTAATCAAAAGGTATTCAAAGTGGATAAAAATCAATCTTTTGGGGATAAGAAAGTTTTAAGCTAATTTTTGGGGAAAAGTTGTGGAAACTATAATGTAAAGAATGTGTGTAGCTCTTCAACTAGGGCGAAGTACTATATCAGAGTCACTTTTGTATGGCTATAGCATTCTAGACAAACAAGAAAATTTATTAACAATGATGGTTAAATTCTCGATAGACGTAGATTTCATTAGCTAAGGTGTATATATATACAGCCAAAGCGCAGTAAAATTGAGGAAGGGTATGAGTAAAGTCTATGAATTGGTCTCCGATTATCAGCCGTCGGGCGATCAACCAGGAGCGATCAATCAGTTGCTTGAGGGGCTCGATGCTGGGCTAGCACATCAAACCTTGTTGGGGGTCACAGGCTCAGGTAAAACCTTCACACTAGCGAATGTGATTGCTCAAGCCCAACGACCTGCAATATTACTTGCGCCAAACAAAACGCTTGCTGCTCAGTTATATGGTGAGATGAAGTCATTCTTTCCTAATAATGCGGTTGAGTATTTTGTTTCTTACTACGATTACTACCAACCTGAAGCATACGTTCCCACAACAGATACTTTCATTGAAAAGGACGCTTCGGTTAACGCCCACATTGAGCAAATGCGACTGTCTGCCACTAAAGCTTTATTGGAACGGAAAGACGCTATTATCGTTGCTTCGGTTTCAGCTATCTATGGTTTGGGTGATCCGGAATCCTACTTACAAATGATGCTTCATTTGCGACGTGGAGATGTGATTGATCAGCGTGATATGCTTCGTCGCTTAGCGGAGCTCCAATACTCGCGCAATGATGTTGCTTTTGAGCGAGGGCAGTTCCGTGTCCGTGGCGAGGTGATTGATATATTCCCTGCTGAATCAGACCAAGACGCTGTGCGCGTTGAGATGTTTGACGATGAGGTGGATTGCATCAGTGTGTTCGATCCATTGACAGGCGTGGTGAAACAACGAGACTTGCCGCGCTATACCATCTATCCCAAGACGCACTATGTGACGCCAAGAGATCGCATTCTTGAAGCGATTGAAAATATTAAAGTCGAACTAGAAGTGCGCAAAAAGCAGCTTCTAGATAACAACAAGCTACTGGAAGAGCAGCGAATTAGCCAGCGCACTCAATTCGATATCGAAATGATGAATGAGTTGGGCTTTTGCTCCGGTATCGAAAACTATTCTCGTTATCTCAGTGGACGCTCGGAAGGTGAGCCGCCACCAACCCTGTTTGACTACTTACCTCATGATGGCTTGTTGATCATCGATGAATCTCACGTGACAGTACCGCAGATAGGTGCCATGTATAAAGGCGACCGTTCGCGTAAAGAAACGCTGGTGGAGTTTGGTTTCCGGTTACCTTCAGCTTTGGATAATCGTCCACTGAAGTTTGAGGAGTTTGAAGCACTAGCGCCACAAACGATTTTCGTCTCTGCTACTCCTGGAAATTACGAACTAGAAAAATCGGCGGGTGATGTAGCGGATCAAGTCGTTCGTCCTACAGGCTTGCTTGACCCTGAGTTGGAAGTTCGTCCAGTAGCGACCCAAGTCGACGACCTATTGTCTGAGATCCGTATTCGCGCTGCTAAAGATGAACGAGTTCTGGTTACAACACTGACCAAACGAATGGCTGAAGATCTCACCGAATACCTTCACGAACATGATGTTAAGGTACGTTATTTACACTCAGACATTGATACTGTTGAGCGTGTGGAAATTATCCGTGACCTTCGTCTTGGGGAATTTGACGTGCTGGTGGGAATAAACTTATTGAGAGAGGGCCTGGATATGCCAGAGGTCTCGTTAGTTGCAATTTTGGATGCGGATAAAGAGGGCTTCTTGCGGTCTGAACGCTCACTCATTCAGACCATTGGTCGTGCTGCACGAAACATCGAAGGTAAGGCGATTTTATACGCTGACCGAATCACCAACTCAATGAAAAAGGCGATGGATGAAACTAACCGTCGTCGCGAGAAGCAGGAAGCGTACAACGAAGAAATGGGTATTTCGCCACAAGCGCTCAAACGAAATATCAAAGACATCATGGAACTTGGCGATATCACTAAGTCTAAACGCCAGCGTAACACTAAACAGGTACCATTATCGAAAGTGGCGGAGCCTTTGCAAACTTACGAGGCACTGTCCCCTCAGCAGCTAGAAAAAGAAATCAGTCGACTGGAGGCAGCGATGTATCAGCATGCGCAAGATTTAGAATTTGAGTTAGCGGCACAAAAGCGTGACGAGATTGAAAAACTACGAGCGCAGTTCATCGCAAATAGTTGAACAAACTTACCGATTTAACTATCCAAGCATTTTAGGTCGCTTGTAAAAAAAAGAAGCCAATAGGCAGTCGGGTCTATTGGCTTGTTTTGTGAACATATCGTTCACTAACAACGTCAGTTGGCTAGGTGACCCGAGGGGTCACTATCGTTACAGCATGGTTTGTGCCACTTTTTAAATAATTGATATTATTTTTGAATTTTTTCCTTTGCCCATAATTTAGCTAATGTTATTTGCAAAATGCAAAGCGTAATGCGATTATTGTTTAAAACACAACAAAATAATAGCTAGGTTATGCAACAAAAACCCGAAGGCCCAAAGTCTCGTTACCTTTTAATGGTCGAGGACACCGCATCTGTTGCGGCTCTGTACCGCTCATACCTGACACCGCTTGGCATAGATATCAATATTGTCGGCACAGGTAGGGATGCCATTGAGAGCCTAAATCATCGAATTCCAGATCTTATTTTACTCGATCTCCGTCTGCCAGATATGACGGGGATGGACGTTTTACATGCCGTTAAAAAGAGTCATCCCGACGTACCTATAATTTTTATGACCGCTCACGGTTCTATCGATACCGCTGTTGAGGCCATGCGTCATGGCTCACAAGACTTTCTAATTAAACCGTGTGAAGCAGACCGTTTACGTGTCACGGTTAACAATGCAATTCGTAAAGCGACCAAGCTAAAAAATGAAGCCGATAATCCAGGTAATCAGAGCTATCAGGGGTTTATCGGCAGTAGCCAAACCATGCAGCAGGTTTACCGTACGATAGATTCAGCGGCGAGCAGTAAAGCGAGTATTTTTATCACAGGTGAAAGTGGTACTGGTAAAGAGGTATGTGCCGAGGCTATTCACGCAGCAAGTAAACGTGGTGACAAACCTTTTATTGCAATTAACTGTGCTGCAATTCCAAAAGATTTGATTGAGAGTGAACTGTTTGGTCACGTAAAAGGGGCCTTTACTGGCGCTGCGAATGATCGTCAAGGGGCAGCTGAGTTAGCGGATGGCGGCACACTTTTTCTAGATGAGCTTTGTGAGATGGACTTGGATTTACAAACCAAGTTGCTACGATTTATTCAAACGGGCACATTCCAAAAAGTGGGTTCCTCAAAAATGAAGAGCGTGGATGTGCGCTTTGTTTGTGCCACTAACCGTGATCCCTGGAAAGAGGTACAAGAAGGTCGATTCCGTGAAGATTTGTACTATCGTTTGTATGTCATTCCTTTGCATTTACCGCCTTTACGCGAACGAGGCGAAGATGTTATTGAAATTGCATACTCACTGCTAGGTTACATGTCACACGAAGAAGGAAAAAGCTTCATACGTTTTGCGCCTGATGTCATCGAGCGATTCAACAGCTATGAGTGGCCGGGTAACGTTCGTCAGTTACAAAACGTGCTACGCAATATCGTTGTTCTAAACAACGGTAAAGAGATTACGTTGGACATGTTACCGCCACCGTTGAATCAACCGCTTGACCGTCCGTCGTCTGTGGCTAAATTAATTGAGCCGAAAGCGATGACCGCATCTGAGATTATGCCATTATGGATGACGGAAAAAATGGCAATCGAGCAAGCGATTGAAGCATGTGATGGCAATATTCCTCGAGCGGCGGGATACCTTGATGTCAGTCCGTCGACGATTTACCGCAAGTTACAGGCATGGAACGGCAAGGAAGAGCGGCAAAAAGTATGAGTGTAAATGTATTAAATCAGCAAAAAATAGATGAACTGTCGATGGAAATTGGCAGTGACAACGTACCTGTACTGTTCGATATCTTCCTAGGAGAAATGGATACCTATATCGAGAACTTATCCCAACTGCAGGGGGCAGAGCGATTAGCTTACTCAAAAGAAATCAGCCACGCGTTGAAAAGTAGTGCTGCGAGCTTTGGGGCAGATCGCCTTTGTGAACTGGCTATGTCCATAGACAAAAAAGCGAAAGCCGGTGAGTTGACTGCGGAGTCTGAGGAGTTAGAGGTTATGTTCGATCTTTTGCACGAAACTCGAGATGCTTATCGCTCTTGGCGACAGTAACTATTTATTCCTATTAACCATTTTTTCTTAGTAAACATCTGTTTTTACTGGATGCCTGAACTAAAACCCTTCGATGACAGAAGGGTTTTCATTATCAATAAACACCTTAAAAGAGGGCGCTAGCCAGGTAACGTGCTCTTAAATAGAAAGTTGTAGCTGATTTTCAATCGCTAGTTTGAGCTTGTTTCTATCGTGACGCCAGTCTCGGTTAGAGGAGGCGAGTGACTCCGTCACTACATTCCATTGACTTAAGACGTCTTGCTCGGTTTTCTCTGCTAGAACCACGTCTATTTTTCTTCCTTGACAGGCACGTTCACACCATTCTAATTTTTGAGCCATCGTCATTCGTCCCGCTGGGCCGTATTCTGGACTCAGGTTAGCAACAAAAATGACTTTTGCTTTTGTGTTTGCTGCAATCGCTTTGCCGAGTTCAGGCAGCAATAAAGGAGGCATGATACTAGTTAAAAAACTGCCAGGGCCAAGAATAATCGCGTCCGCTTCCGCCAAAGCTGTGATGGCTTCTTTGGTAGCAGGCACTTCTGGTGAAAGATCCAAACGTCGCAAGTCTGCTTTCATTTCGTCGACATTTGTTTCTCCCGTAACCCACTTCCCATCTACGGATAACGCGGAAAGATCCGAAGGGTGTTCGGACATAGGAAGGATGTTAACGTCGACTTTTAACATATTGCGAATCAGATTAATGGCATCTAAAGGTCTGACCGATAAGTTATCGAGTGCAGTAAGCATCAAATTACCAAGATTATGACCATCAAGTTCGCCAGTGCCTTTGAAGCGATATTCAAACATCATAGAACTGATCGAAGGCTCTGTAATGAGCTGATTAATACAGTTACGTGTGTCTCCCCAAGCGATTCCTCCTTGGCAGTGACGAATTCTTCCTGTTGAACCACCATTGTCAGTCGTGGCAACAATCCCAGTTGCATTGCTGCCAAAATCTCGTAATGCGGCCAGCATTCGACCTAAGCCATGACCACCGCCAACAGCGACCACTTTTTTATCTGTGTAGATATTCATTATGTTCTTCTAATAATCTAATAAAAAACGGCTACAATTTATCTTAAGGAGTGTCTTAAAGGTACTCACTTAGCGGTAAATTGTGTCTCTAGAGAGTTTTTTATCACTCAAGTCTGGATTCCATTACAAATATTAAGTATTTTACACCGCAAAGCTATCAGAGATTTCATATCTCTGGTTGCCATAACTCCGAGCTCACTATTGCTAAGTCCTTGGATAAGCGTTTTGAGCCAGTGGCATACTGTCACAAGGGCATGATTGGAAATGGCCATGCCTCCCGTGTTTGGAAAGGTGTTCCGTGGCGCAACAATTCGAAGACAAATTTCATCGTAAGTTTTATTACTTGCGTCTGTCTGTGACCGACGTATGTAATTTCAAATGTACCTATTGCCTTCCTGATGGCTATAAGCCTTCGGGCAATAAAAACTCGTCTTTTTTATCTCTCCCTGAAATCAAACGGGTCGTAAAAGCATTCGCTGATTGTGGCACGTCAAAAGTGCGCATCACTGGTGGTGAGCCTAGCTTACGCAAAGATTTTACCGACATTATCCATTCAGTAGCGGCGACGCCTGGCATTCAAAAAGTTGCAACGACAACCAATGGCTACCGCATGGCAAAACAAGTCGCAGACTGGCGTGAAGCGGGTTTAACCCACATTAATGTCAGTGTGGATAGCCTTGACCCGCGTATGTTTCATCAAATCACAGGTGAAAATAAGTTTACTGAAGTCATGAATGGTATCGAACGTGCGTTCGAGGTCGGTTATGAGCAAGTAAAAGTTAATGTGGTGTTGATGAAAGATCTGAACCATCACGAGCTGCCAGCGTTTCTTAACTGGATAAAAGATCGTCCAATCCAACTGCGTTTCATTGAGTTGATGCAAACGGGTGAGATGGATGAGCTATTTAATAAGCACCATGTATCCGGAGTGGCAATTCGTAACCAGCTAATTGCAAATGGTTGGTTGCTGAAAGTGCGCTCGCATAATGATGGTCCTGCGCAAGTATTTGTTCATCCTGATTACAAGGGTGAAATAGGTCTTATCATGCCTTATGAAAAAGACTTTTGTGAAAGCTGCAACCGACTGCGCGTTTCTGCGATGGGTAAGCTGCACCTATGTCTGTTTGGAGACCACGGTGTAGAATTGCGTGATCTTTTGGAACGTGATGAGCAAGAGAGTGAGCTTATTGAACGTATCCAGGCGCAGTTGCAAACCAAGTCGGTAAGCCATTTCTTGCATGATGGCAATACTGGTATGACGCCACACCTCGCGTCTATCGGCGGCTAACTTCATTCAATTTTTAGAGCGAGTTCACTGATAAGCTGGCTCTAACTTTTTCCGAATCGATACCAAGCGTATCAAAGCTAATTAAGAGAATAGGTGAACAAATGGGTCACGCTGAAAGCAAATTCCAACCTGCAAATATTGCCGTTCTAACGGTATCTGACACTCGTACTGAAGAAAACGATACCTCTGGTCGTTACCTTGCTGAACATGCTCAAGAAGCGGGTCACAACGTAGTAGACAAGCAAATTGTTATTGATGATATGTACAAGATCCGCGCGATTGTTTCTCAATGGATTGCTGATGAAAGCGTACAAGCGATCATGATTACTGGCGGTACAGGTTTCACCTCACGTGATAGCACGCCAGAAGCACTTAAGCCTCTATTTGATAAAGAAGTTGAAGGTTTTGGTGAGTTGTTCCGTATGGTGTCGTACGAAGAGATCGGTACGTCTACGATTCAGTCTCGTGCGATTGCAGGTTTTGCTAACCACACCGTGATCTTCGCAATGCCAGGTTCAACTGGTGCGTGCCGCACAGGCTGGACAAAAATTATTAAACAGCAGTTGGATGCAAGTCATCGCCCTTGTAACTTCATGCCACACCTATCTGTATAACCTTTCCTAAAAGCGAAGGAAAAACAATGACCCAATTTACACATATCAATGCTTCTGGCGAAGCAAACATGGTTGACGTGTCAGCAAAAACGGAGACGGTTCGTGAAGCTCGTGCTGAAGCATTTGTTCACATGGCCCCAGAAACACTTCAACTGATTGTCTCTGGCCAGCACCATAAAGGTGATGTATTTGCGACGGCTCGTATTGCTGGTATTCAAGCTGCGAAGAAAACCTGGGATTTGATTCCACTTTGTCATCCGCTACTACTCTCTAAAGTTGAAGTTCAACTGGAAGCTATCGAAGCAGAAAACAAAGTTCGCATCGAATCAGTATGTAAACTTGCGGGTAAAACTGGCGTGGAAATGGAAGCGCTCACGGCAGCTTCCGTTGCTGCTCTAACGATTTACGATATGTGTAAAGCAGTACAAAAAGACATGGTTATTGGTCAAGTTCGTCTATTAGAGAAAACGGGTGGTAAATCTGGTCACTTTAAGGTGGAATCATGATTAAAGTACTTTTCTTTGCTCAAACTCGCGAGCTGATTGGCATCGACAGTGTCGAGTTAGACGGGCCGTTTGAAACGGTTGAATCAATTCGTGCACATCTAGTGGAAGAAGGCACTGAGAAAGATGGCAAGTGGGATTTAGCGCTCGAGCCAGGAAAGCTACTTGCTGCAGTGAACCAATCCATCGTCCCTCTGGATACACAAGTAAAAGCAGGTGACGAAGTTGCGTTTTTCCCGCCGGTAACTGGGGGTTAAGATGGATTCTCGTGTTTCTGTACAAATTGAAGATTTTTCGGTTGAGCAAGAATATCAACGTCTATCTGAAGGGACGGCTGCCGGCGCTGTCGTTACATTCGTTGGTAAAGTTCGAGATATGAACCTTGGGGATAATGTCATTGGTTTACATCTAGAGCACTATCCGGGGATGACAGAGAAGAGCTTGAGCGACATTTGCGATCAAGCTGAGTCTCGCTGGCCACTATTAGGTGTACGCGTGATTCATCGTGTCGGAGACATGGATAGCGGTGATCAAATTGTATTTGTGGGCGTTTCCAGTGCGCACCGCGGCGCAGCATTTGATGCTTGCGAGTTCATTATGGACTACTTGAAAACCAAAGCACCATTTTGGAAGAAAGAACGCACGACGAATGAAGATCGTTGGATTGAGTCGCGCGATACTGATCACCAAGCTGCACAGCGTTGGGAAAAATAGAACCCACTCCTCATTCTAGTGAAAAAAGCTAAGTGTCAATGGCACTTAGCTTTTTTTGTATTTATCTTCATTGTATTGCTCACTTTGTTTCAATATTTCCTATCTTTTGTCTGGTGATATTCTTCACAATAAAAGTTTTTTGCCCAATATATAAACAATTATTTGTTAGACTTGATTTGTCATAAATGTTAAATGATGTGTAAATATCTAGCATAAGATGCTAGTAAATGGTTTAAACTCAGATTAATCGAAAGTTTCGCCTGTTAAATGTCGCTTCTGGTCTTTATTTGGCTGGTGAATGCTTTGGGGTTAGAGTTTACTGCTAGATATGTGTGGTTTAGTCAGCATTATTGGTTTTTTTGCTACATTTTTATGGCAAATTACTTCAATGATTGCTAATGTGTGCCGCAGTCTTTGTAAGGTTTTAGACTTTTGTGCTCAGAAAGTGCACTAAAAAAATCTAAAACTCTGACCGTTCCAGGCCCTTACAAAGAAGTCATGGATGCTAACGAAAAAATTTGGAGTTTTACGCATGTATAAGAATAAAATCACGCGCGCTTTATTTATTGGTGCTGGTCTTTCTCTCGCTCTAGCTGGTTGTGGTGAAAAGCCTGCGGAGAAACAAGCTGCTGAGCCTGCTCCGGCTCCAGCCCCTGAAGCTAAATCTGATTCTAAAGAGCCAAAACTTGCTGCTGTTCAAGAATTGGTGCGTGGTAACGGTACAGAAGTTGCGACAATAGACCCTCATAAATCTCAAGGTGTTCCAGAATCCCACGTGATTCGCGATCTTCTTGAAGGCCTTGTAAACCAAGATGCGGACGGTAACACTATCCCTGGTGTTGCAGAATCTTGGGAAACTGAAGACAACAAAACATACACTTTCCACTTACGTGAAGACGCAAAATGGTCAAACGGTGATCCTGTCACTGCAGGTGATTTCGTTTACAGCTTCCAACGTGCAGTCGATCCAGCAACCGCCTCTCCATATGCTTGGTACATGGAATACACCAAGATGAAGAACGCAAAAGACATTGTTGCGGGTAAAAAAGATAAGAGCGAGTTAGGTGTTAAAGCGGTTGACGACCACACGTTAGTGGTTGAGTTAGATACTGCAGTACCATATTTTGTAATGATGATGGGCCACACGACAGTGAAACCTGTTCATCAAGCAACTGTTGAAAAGTTCGGCGATCAATGGACGAAGCCAGAGAACTTTGTAGGTAACGGTGCTTATGTTGTTGACAACTGGGTTGTAAACGAGCGTTTGGTTCTAAAACGTAACGAACAGTACTGGGACAACGAAAACACGACGCTTGACCAAGTTACTTTCCTACCAATCGAGAACCAAGTAGCGGAAATGAACCGCTTCCTAGCGGGTGAAATCGACTTCACGAACGAGCTGCCTACAGAGCACTTCAAGCGTCTGAAGAAAGAGCACCCACAAGAAGTGTCTGTAACCGGTAACTTATGTACTTACTACTACATCTTCAATACGAAGAAAAAGCCGTTTGATGATGTTCGCGTGCGTAAAGCAATTTCTTATGCGATTGACCGTAACATTGTGACTGATGCGATTTTAGGTCAAGGTCAAAAGCCAGCTTACTTCCTAACACCTGAAATTACGGCAGGTTTCAACCCAGAAATTCCTGCATACGGCAAAATGACGCAAGAAGAGCGTAACGCAGAAGCTGCGCGTCTATTGGAAGAAGCGGGTTACGGCGCAGACAACCCTCTTGAATTTAACCTTCTATACAATACATCAGAGAACCACAAGAAACTTGCGGTTGCACTGGGTTCAATGTGGAAGAAGACACTTGGTCTAGACGTTACGCTAGAAAACCAAGAGTGGAAAACTTACCTATCTACCAAAGATTCTGGCAACTTTGAGGTTGCTCGTGCAGGTTGGTGTGGCGACTACAACGAAGCTTCATCTTTCCTAACGCTGATGATGAGTAATAACACTACTGGTGGTATTCACTACGACAGCAAAGAGTACGATGCGATCATGAACAAAGCATTTGCTTCAACTTCTGACGAAGAGCGCCAAGCACTTTACCTAGAAGCAGAGAAGTTGATGGCAAAAGATATGCCAATCGCACCTATCTACCAGTACGTGAAATCACGTCTACTATCACCGAAAGTTGGTGGCTTCCCAGTAAATAACGCGGAAGACAAGATTTACTCTAAAGATCTCTACATCACAGAGTAATTCGTAACTCGATAGAACTATAAAAATGAGGCTCTACATGTGAGAAATTGCATGTAGCGCCTATCTTTAGTCCAAAAGAATTGGACGACTTCTTTAATTTAACTGTCACAGACTGAAAGAGTGAGTTTATGCTTAAATTCATCGCAAAAAGGATATTTGAGGCGATCCCAACAATGTTGGTTTTGATCACCGTATCTTTCTTTCTTATGCGCTTTGCACCGGGAAACCCTTTCTCGACAGAGCGTCCATTGCCACCCGAAGTAATGGCAAATATCGAAGCTAAATATGGCTTGGATAAACCTGTATTTGAACAATACACCACGTATTTGACCAATGTTATCCAAGGTGATTTCGGGCCGTCATTTAAATACCTTGATTACTCAGTAAACGAGCTGATCGCGGTTGCCTTACCTGTTTCGGCTAAAGTGGGCTTCATCGCCTTTATCTTTACTTTGATAATGGGGGTTACCGTCGGTACCATTGCTGCGCTCAAGCAAAATACTTGGATTGATTACACCATTATGTCGACTGCGATGCTTGGTGTGGTAATGCCATCCTTTGTATTAGCGCCTGCGCTTATCTACATATTCTCGCTTCACTGGAATATCTTCCCTGCGGGCGGTTGGCAAGATGGTAGCTGGCAGTATTTAGTGCTTCCTGTTATTGGTATGTCGCTACTGTATGTTGCTACTTTTGCTCGTATTACGCGTGGTTCGATGATCGAAACCTTAAACAGTAACTTTATTCGTACGGCACGTGCTAAAGGTCTAAGTTACCGTTACATCATTATCAAACATGCTCTGAAGCCGGCACTTCTCCCTGTTGTTTCTTACATGGGTCCAGCTTTCGTAGGTATCATCACCGGTTCCGTTGTTATCGAAACCATTTTTGGTCTGCCTGGTATTGGTAAACTATTCGTTAACGCTGCGTTTAACCGTGACTACTCGCTAGTAATGGGGGTAACCATTCTGATTGGTTTCCTATTTATTCTATTCAACGCGATTGTAGATATTTTACTTGCAATGATTGACCCGAAAATTCGCTACTAACAGGGACGTTTGGTTATGTTAACGAAAAAAGAAAACCTAGAAGCGATTGAGAAATTCTCCGAAAACTTGGAGATTGAAGGTCGCAGTCTTTGGCAAGATGCTCGTATCCGTTTCATGCGCAACAAAGCGGCGATGGTGAGCTTATTCCTTCTTGTTCTAATGACGTTGGCGGTTATTATCCTGCCAATGATCGCACCGTACACATTTGATGATACTGACTGGTACGCGATGCACGTTGCACCGAATGCTGACCATTGGTTTGGTACTGACAGCTTAGGCCGTGATTTATACGTGCGTACGCTAATTGGAGGTCGTATTTCGTTGATGGTAGGTGTTATGGGTGCATTTGTAGCGGTACTGATTGGTACGCTCTACGGCGCAGCATCTGGTTTCATCGGCGGTAAAGTTGACCGCGTAATGATGCGTATTCTAGAAATTTTATACGCGGTACCGTTTATGTTCCTGGTGATTGTACTGGTAACATTCTTCGGTCGTAACATCATGCTGATCTTCGTTGCGATTGGTGCTATCGCATGGCTAGATATGGCGCGTATCGTACGTGGTCAGACTCTTAGTCTACGTAGCAAGGAGTTTATCGAAGCGGCACATGTGTGTGGTGTAAGCAACTGGAAAATCATTACTCGTCATATCGTACCGAACGTACTGGGTATTGTAGCGGTATACTCTACGCTGCTTATCCCAAGTATGATTCTAACGGAATCATTCCTATCATTCCTTGGTCTTGGTGTTCAGGAACCAATGACAAGTTGGGGCGCTCTTCTACAAGAAGGTGCACAGACAATGGAAGTAGCAATCTGGCAGCTGGCATTCCCAGCAGTGTTCATGGTTGTGACGCTATTCTGCTTCAACTACGTTGGTGACGGCCTGCGCGATGCGCTGGATCCAAAAGACAGATAATTAAAACATAAGATTAAGGAAGCAATGATGAGCTTATTAGATGTCAAAGATCTGCGCGTCGAATTCACCACGCAAGATGGTATCGTAACCGCAGTAAACGATTTGAACTTCTCTCTCAACCAAGGCGAAACCTTAGGTATCGTTGGAGAGTCGGGATCAGGTAAATCTCAAACCGTATTCGCAATCATGGGCCTTTTGGCTAAGAACGGTATTATTTCTGGTAGCGCAAAGTTTGAAGGTAAAGAAATCCTAAACTTACCAGAAAAAGAACTGAACAAAGTGCGTGCGGAACAGATCGCAATGATCTTCCAAGACCCAATGACATCACTGAACCCTTACATGAAAGTGAGTGATCAGTTGATGGAAGTGCTTATGCTGCACAAAGGCATGGGCAAAGCGGAAGCATTTGAAGAATCAGTACGCATGCTGGAAGCGGTAAAAATCCCTGAAGCGCGTAAGCGTATCACGATGTACCCGCATGAGTTTTCAGGCGGTATGCGTCAGCGTGTAATGATCGCGATGGCGTTGTTATGTCGTCCTAAACTGCTTATTGCCGATGAGCCAACAACAGCACTTGATGTGACGGTACAAGCACAGATCATGGACTTGTTGAATGAGCTGAAATCTGAGTTCAACACAGCGATCATCATGATCACGCACGACCTTGGTGTGGTTGCAGGTTCGTGTGACAAGGTGCTGGTGATGTATGCAGGCCGTACCATGGAGTACGGCAACGTAAACGAAATTTTCTATAATCCAAGCCATCCTTATGCGGAGGGTCTGCTGAAGGCGATTCCTCGCCTCGATACTGAGGGTGAAATTCTGCCGACCATTCCTGGTAATCCACCAAACTTGCTTCGTCTACCGCCGGGCTGCCCTTATCAAGAGCGCTGTCACCGTGTGATGGATCGTTGTAAGCGCGAGGCGCCAATTCTGACACCATTTGGTGATGGTCGTCAGCGTGCATGTTTTTCTGAATGGGAGGCTTGGAACAAATGAACGCAGTAGACAAAAAACTAATTCTGGACATTTCTGAGCTGAAAGTTCACTTCAGCATTGCCTCAAAGTCGGCATGGCCGTGGTCAAAGCCTTCGAGCCTGAAAGCGGTAGATGGCGTGAACGTTCGACTATACGAAGGGGAAACGCTTGGTGTAGTAGGTGAATCAGGTTGTGGTAAATCGACGTTTGCTCGTGCCATCATTGGTCTGGTTGAAGCTACTGACGGCCAAGTAGTTTGGTTGGGTCAAGACCTTACTAAAATGAAAAGCGTTCAGCGCCGTGAGACGCGTAAAGAAATTCAGATGATTTTCCAAGACCCATTGGCATCGCTGAATCCGCGTATGACTGTTGGTGATATCATTGCTGAACCTCTTGAGACATTCTATCCAGAACTGTCTAAGCAGGAAGTGAAAGATCGCGTTAAAGAGATGATGGCGAAAGTTGGCCTATTACCTAACGTGATTAACCGTTACCCACACGAGTTCTCGGGTGGTCAGTGTCAGCGTATCGGGATAGCGCGTGCGCTTATCCTTAAGCCTAAGATGATCATTTGTGACGAGCCAGTATCGGCGCTTGATGTATCTATTCAAGCTCAGGTGGTTAACCTACTTAAAGAGATTCAAAAAGAGTTAGGGCTTTCTCTGGTATTCATTGCGCATGACTTGTCTGTCGTTAAACACATTTCAGATCGCGTTTTAGTTATGTATTTAGGTAATGCCGTGGAACTTGGCGAGGCCGAGGCTCTGTTTGCTGATCCTAAGCACCCATATACGCGTGCGCTGATGTCTGCGGTTCCGATCCCGGACCCGGATATTGAGCGCAATAAGAAAATCCAAATGCTAGAGGGTGATCTTCCTTCACCTATCAACCCACCGTCGGGTTGTGTATTCCGCACTCGTTGCCCACAAGCAACCGAAGAGTGTGCGAAGACAAAGCCAACCATTTTAGGTAATGACGTTCACGCGGTATCTTGTTTACACGTTAGTGTATAAATTCAGCCTGTGACGGGCTTAAGCGCGACACCTTCATCGGGTCGCGCTTTTTTTATGTGTCTGATTTATACATTCGAATTTCTTGAACATGATGTCCTAAGTTCGATGATTCTCTGTTTGATAGGAAACGCTAATATAGACACAAACAGAACGAGAGGAGAGCAATCATGGGTAAGTTGGTTGAAGGTGTTTGGCAAGATGTCTGGTATGACACAAAATCAAATGGTGGCAAATTTGTGCGCGAAGATGCCGGATTCCGTAACTGGGTTAAAAACGACCCTGATGCGGAGTTTACACCAGAGTCCGGTCGATACCATTTGTATGTCTCTCTTGCTTGTCCGTGGGCACATCGAACCCTCATTTTCCGCAAGCTGAAAGGTTTAGAACCACATATTGATGTCACGGTCGTTTGCCCTGATATGCTCAGCCAAGGTTGGCAAATGGGGCTTCCTGAGCCATTGTTTGGTCACACGCGCATGTATCAAATTTACACGCAGGCCAAACCCGATTACACGGGCCGCGTAACCGTGCCTGTACTTTGGGATAAAAAGACCAATACTATTGTGTCAAACGAGTCGTCAGAGATCATTCGCATGTTCAATTCGGAATTCAATGCGTTAACAGGGAATCACGACGACTACTATCCAGATCATCTAAAACACGTTATTGATGAGTGGAACGATTTTGTTTATCCAAATGTCAACAACGGAGTGTATCGTTGTGGCTTCGCGACTACACAAGAGGCGTATGAAGAAGCGTTTGATTCTTTGTTTAATGCGTTAGATAAAATCGATGCTCACCTAGCTACGCATCGTTACTTAGCAGGGAACACAATTACTGAGGCGGATTGGCGTTTGTTTACGACTCTTATTCGTTTTGATGCGGTGTATGTGGGGCATTTCAAGTGTAACAAGCAGCGCATCGCAGACTACGAAAATATACAAGGCTACTTAAAAGAGTTGTATCAAGTAAAAGGCGTCGAAGATACGACGGATTTCTATCACATTAAACGCCACTACTACTTCAGCCACACTGGGATTAATCCGACGCAAGTTGTACCAAAAGGGCCTGATTTAGACCTAAATACTCCTCATGGAAGAGAAAGGATTGGCTAGTTTGCTGCTTCCATCGCAAATGAAAAAGTACTTAACGGTTAGCAATGCCGTTAAGTACTTTTGTGTCATCTAAATACCGGGAGTAGGAAGTTTACTTTTTCATTCATCGCCACCTTACTTAGCGCGTACGATGTCCATCACTAGCTTTCCGTCCACTTTTACAGGACCGTCCTCTTTAGCGCCGAGCGTATACTCAAACACACCAGTCTTCATGCCACCTTTCTCTCCGTGGACCATTAACATCAGCATATCGCCTGATTCTACTGGTTCCATCAAAATTGCATTTACGTTTTCATTCTTTCCCATTTTTAACGGAGCGTAGCCGATAACAGGACCAGGCTTCATTGATTCGTCTGTTCGGTGGACAACCATCCACCCATTGTCATCAGCATGAGCCATTTCAGCGGTCACCGTTCCTCCGGACATATCTTGATCGACGCCTTTAATACTCGAGGCGGAAAAGCTGAATGAAGAAAAACTAATCAGAAACGCAGCTAAACCAAACTTTATCAGTGATGTATTGATGAAATCCTTCATATATATTCCTTAGCAGTCAATGAGTTTGTGCATTGCAGTAGCTTTTACGTATTTCCTAGCAAAAAAGTTTAGCTAAAACGTAAATAATGCCGATAAATTGAACAGGGGCCGTGCTGCCTTGGAGCCAATGTATTTTGGGGAATGGGTCAATCGGTGTAAGAACAAGCGCGAGCATTGTCGATTAGGTGTGGTGGGGCGATAGGGAGAAAAGCTTTGCGCACCAGTAATTATAGGTTGTGCAGTGATTGGTATAAAAAACAAATAAGTGTTCTGGCCAGCAATAGAAAAAGCCCTCGACGAATCGAGGGCTTTGTATCTATATCTAACTAGATGTCAGAAGCGATTATTTAGCTTCTTGGTCTGCTTGGATAGCTGTTAGAGCGATGGTGTACACGATGTCGTCTACTAGCGCTCCACGAGACAAGTCGTTTACAGGCTTACGCATACCTTGCAGCATTGGACCGATAGATACTAGGTCAGCTGAACGTTGTACCGCTTTGTAAGTTGTGTTACCCGTGTTTAGGTCTGGGAATACAAATACTGTCGCTTTACCTGCAACTGGAGAGTTTGGTGCTTTAGAAGCAGCAACGTTTTCCATAATAGCAGCGTCGTACTGTAGAGGACCGTCAATGATAAGATCAGGACGTTTCTCTTGAGCCAGTTTTGTTGCTTCACGTACTTTATCAACGTCTGCACCCTTACCAGATTCACCAGTAGAGTAAGAGATCATTGCAACGCGTGGTTCGATACCGAATGCTGCTGCAGAGTCGGCAGATTGGATAGCGATTTCAGCAAGCTGTTCAGCAGTTGGATCTGGGTTGATTGCACAGTCACCGTAAACCAGTACTTGATCAGGCAGAAGCATGAAGAATACTGAAGATACGATAGACGCATTTGGTGCCGTCTTGATGATTTGGAACGGAGGAACGATAGTGTTCGCCGTAGTGTGAACAGCACCAGAAACTAGGCCGTCAACTTCGTCGTTCTCAAGCATCATTGTGCCTAGGAATACTGAATCTTGTAGCTTCTCACGAGCCACAACTTCAGTCATGCCTTTAGCACCGCGCAACTCAACTAGGCGAGCAACGTAGTTTTCACGAACAGCATCTGCATCAATGATGGTTACACCAGTACCTAGCTCAACGCCTTGTTGAGCCGCTACGCGACGGATTTCATCTGGGTTACCTAGAAGTACACAGTCTGCAATGCCGCGTTCAGCACAGATTGCCGCTGCTTTAACTGTGCGTGGTTCGTCACCTTCTGGAAGAACGATACGCTTACCTGCTTTACGAGCAAGTTCAGTTAGCTGGTAACGGAACGCTGGTGGGCTTAGACGACGAGACTTCTGAGTGCCTTCAGTCATAGACTCGATCCAGTTACCGTCAATGTGGCCAGCAACGTGTTCGTTGATGAACTCGATACGCTCTTTATCGTCTGCAGGTACTTCGATGCTGAAGCTCTGTAGGTTTAGAGACGTTTGCCAAGTGTTACCTTGTGCTTTGAAGATAGGTAGACCAGTGTCGAATGCTGGTTTACATAGGCCTTCGATTTCGCTAGGGATATCGTAACCGCCAGTTAGCAGTACTGCACCAATATCCACACCGTTCATTGCAGCAAGAGAAGCAGCAACGATAACATCAGGACGGTCTGCAGAAGTAACAAGTAGAGAACCCGGTTTGAAGTGCTCAATCATGTTTGGCAGAGAACGTGCACAGAAAGTGATGCTCTTGATGCGACGAGTGTTGATGTCACCTTCGTTGATGATATCTGCTTTCAGGTGTTTAGCCATGTCGATTGCACGAGTCGCAATCAGATCAATGCTCCATGGCACACAACCTAGTACACGAATTGGAGAAGTGTTGAAAATTTCCATCACTTTCAATTCGTTTTGTTTCGCGCTGTCTGCATCGTCAAAGATTTCAGATAGGTCAGGGCGAGTACGGCCAGCTTCGTCAACAGGAGCGTTTAGCTTGTTGATGATAACACCAGAGATGTTTTTGTTTTTAGTGCCGCCGAAGTTAGAACATGCTACTTCGATACGCTCTTTCAGTTGCGCAGGGTTATCAGTACCTGGAGTCGCAACTAGCACGATTTCTGCACCAAGTGTTGCCGCGATTTCCGCGTTTACTTGGTTTGCAAATGGGTGCTTACGAGTAGGTACAAGACCTTCGATTAGCGTAACGTCTGCGTCTTTGTTGATTTGGTTGTAACGTTCAACAACGGTTTCTAGCAGCTCGTCCATGTTGTCGTTACCGATTAGGCTTTCAGCAACAGACATCGCCATTGGTTCACCGATCTTCATATCGCTGTTACGACCAACGATAGTTGAAGTCAGATCTGGCTGATCACCACCTGAACGTGGCTGACAGATTGGCTTGTAGAAAGAAACTTTAACGCCTTTACGCTCCATAGCGCGAAGAACACCCATGCTAACGCTTGTTAGGCCAACGCCTGCGCTAGTAGGGATAAGCATAATAGTACGAGACATTCGTAGAGTACCTTTAGCTATTTGGGGGATAAAAGCTCAACTCTTATTCCATGAAGCTCGAAGAATAGGAGTTGAGCCCCTAAGAAATTCGTTTGAATGAAAATCTGGCTAGCCGAGTGGCTAGCCAGGAATTCAATTAAAGACCTGTCAGGCGAGCAGTGTCTTCAGCGATGACTAGCTCTTCGTTAGTAGAGATAACCATTGCAGGGATACGGCTGTTTTCAGTCGTGATAACGCCTTCGCCGCCGAAGCGAGCTTTAAGGTTAGCTTCGCTATCTACTTCGATACCGAAGATGCCAAGACGGTTTAGAACCATTTCACGGATAGGGCCAGAGTTCTCGCCGATACCGCCAGTGAAAGTGATTGCGTCTAGACGGCCTTCCATTGAAGCAGTGTAGCCAGCAACGTATTTAGCTAGACGGTGGCAGAACACGTCCATTGCGCGTGTTGCTTCTTCTTTTTGACCGTAGTTGTCTTCAACGAAACGACAGTCAGAAGTCACTTCAGTTAGACCTTGAAGACCAGACTCTTTAGTTAGCATCGTGTTGATTTGATCAACAGAGTAACCTAGAGCGTCGTGTAGGTGGAAGACGATAGCAGGGTCGATGTCGCCACAGCGAGTACCCATTACCAGACCTTCAAGTGGAGTAAGACCCATAGAAGTGTCTACAGATTGACCGTTCTTGATCGCACATACAGATGCGCCGTTACCTAGGTGACAGTTGATGATGTTTACTTCTTCAACTGGTTTGTTTAGTAGGCCTGCAACTTCACGAGTGATGAACAAGTGAGAAGTACCGTGCATGCCGTAACGACGGATACCGTGTTCTTTGTATAGGTTGTATGGAAGAGCGTATAGGTAAGACTCTTCAGGCATAGTTTGGTGGAACGCAGTGTCAAATACAGCAACGTTTTTCAGCTCTGGGAAGTTTTTCTTAGCCGCTTCGATACCGATGATGTGAGCAGGGTTATGAAGAGGTGCAAATGTTGCAGCGTCTTGAATACCTTTTAGAACTTCATCAGTAATTAGTGCAGATTGAGTGAACTGCTCGCCGCCGTGAACGATACGGTGACCGATTGCGCCTAGGTTAGCTTTAAGCTCTGGCTTAGAAGCAAGAATAGTTTCTACCATAAACGCTAGTGCTTCTTCGTGAGCTGCACCATTGCCTAGTTGAGCTTCGTGCTTGCCATCAAGTTTCCACTTGATGCGAGCTTCAGGAAGGTGAAGACACTCAGCAAGACCTGACAAGTGCTCGTCGCCGTTCTCGGCATCAACAACGGCAAATTTAAGAGAAGAACTACCGCAGTTTAAAACTAAAACTAGCTTAGACATGTATGACTACCTGTTATTCGTCTGATAAAAAAATCAGTTAAAGAATGAAAAATTAATCACAAGAATAGCCGATACCCAGAAGGCTGCGTACTAATCCTGGTCAAAAATTGTTCTAATTCCATATAAAGAAATAGTGATGAACCCTTCCATCACTATGATGCGATCCGTGCAGATAGATATCTCGGAGTTGCTTAAATTGTAAATAACAGCAACAATGAGATTGAGGGTCTGCAAAGGATAGCGATAATAAGCAATGATAACAAAAAAAATTTGAAAGAATATTAACTTTCATCAATTTTTTGTACCTTCAGTTGAAATGTTCAACTATTTTTTAGTGAGAGAGCGGTATGAGTAATAAAGTCGGATTGATCCATAGCCTGAAAGATGGCCAGAATTACATGGAGATCTGGCCAGTTCGTAAAGAGCTAAGCGCCATATTTCCGGAACAGCGTATCATTAAGGCGACTCGCTTTGGCATTAAAGTCATGCCGGCCGTTGCTGCGATCAGCGTACTCACTCAAATGGCATTCAACAATTACCACGCGTTACCTCAATCCATTGTTGTTGCCTTGTTTGCGATTAGCTTGCCACTTCAAGGCATTTGGTGGCTTGGTGCTCGATCCAACACGAAATTGCCGCCTTCTTTGGCCTCTTGGTATCGGGAGTTGCATCAAAAAATTGTGGAAACAGGTTTTGCATTAGAGCCTGTCAAAGCTCGCCCTCGTTACAAAGAGCTTGCGATAATACTGAACCGAGCGTTTCGCCAGCTCGATAAATCGTCATTAGAGCGTTGGTTCTAATTTAAATTGTTTGAAATGGAGTGTGCACTGGCCGCTCCATTTTTGATCCTGCCTCTATTACCTACTTTGACGGTCGTTGATGAAGCGAGCGAAGCTTTGTTTACCAAAGATTCTTTCCGGATGAAGAAGTCCCCCCGATCACAAATGTTGCTTTAGTGTTAAATCTTTCTTTTCTTTACTAAGACTTAGTAGTAATAATAAAAACAAGATGCGCAAGAAGTGCACAGTTATATGAACACAACAATACCGCCTTCAAACATTTGAATTCACGAGTCGATACACATATTGAAAGCTCGTGAAACAAGGACGAAGTCACATCAAGGAGTTATGATGAAAACGAAACGTTTATTAGCCACTGCCGTTCTATCAGCTACTGCTATTTTCTCTTCTACCAATGTACTGGCCGCCACTGCAACTGTCGCAGTTTCACAGATTGTCGAACACCCGGCGTTAGACGCGACGCGCCAAGGGTTACTTGATGGTTTGAAAGCGAAAGGCTACGAAGAAGGCAAAAATCTAGAATTTGATTATAAGACCGCACAGGGTAATCCAGCGATTGCGGTGCAAATTGCCCGTCAGTACGTCGGCGAAAATCCTGATGTGTTAGTTGGCATCGCGACACCTTCGGCACAAGCTTTGGTGTCGGCTACTCGCTCTATTCCTGTTGTCTTTACTGCGGTAACAGATCCGGTTGGTGCGAAATTGGTTAAGTCGATGGAACAACCAGGTAAAAACGTAACTGGCCTGTCTGATCTTTCCCCCGTTGCTCAGCATGTCGATCTCATCCAAGAAATTCTTCCTCAGGTGAAAAGCATCGGGGTTGTATTTAATCCCGGTGAAGCTAATGCCGTGACTTTAGTTGAATTACTAAAAGAAAGCGCAAAAGCAAAAGGCATACAAGTGGTTGAAGCGACCGCACTAAAAAGTGCTGATGTTCAGTCTGCGACTCAAGCGATTGCAGCGAAATCAGACATTCTTTACGCCCCAACAGACAATACAGTTGCAAGTGCGATTGAAGGGATGATTGTGGCAGCGAATCAAGCGAAGAAACCTGTATTTGGTGGCGCGACGTCGTATGTCGAAAAGGGTGCTATTGCAGGCTTAGGTTTTGACTACTACCAGGTTGGTGTACAAACCGCGGATTACGTGGCGGCGATTCTTGATGGTCAAGAACCAGGCAAGCTGGATGTAAAAGTCGCGACGGGCTCTGACCTTGTAATTAATGAAAGCGCAGCATCTAAGCTCGGTATCAAGCTGCCAAGTTCTGTGGTTGAACGTGCGACAAGCATGCAATAAGTAACGCTTTTTGGGGTTAAGCCTGTCACGTTGGTTGGTAGAGGCTTGCCCCAAAATTGATACTCGCCGGATTTCTCGTGTAGAGCATTCTGCTAGAGAAGAAGGGGGAGTATACGTTAGAAGTCTTACGTTCAGGTTGGTATTAGCCAGCCTGAGCATGCAGAAAGGAGCAGTTATGTCTGCATTTGCTTTTTTTGGCGCACTCGAAATTGGCTTGATTTATGGCCTAGTCGCTCTGGGTGTGTATCTTACGTTCCGTGTTCTCGATTTCCCCGATTTGAGTGTGGATGGCAGCTTTCCAATGGGAGCTGCGGTGGCTGCAACGGCGATTGTCGCAGGTATTAATCCTTGGCTTGCGACAATAATGGCGATGATAGCTGGTAGTATGACGGGGTGGGTAACCGCTTTTCTGGCTATTCGGTGTGGTATTTTACACCTGTTAGCTTCCATTCTTACCATGATCGCTGCATTTTCAATTAATATTCGTATTATGGGCAAACCTAATATGGCGTTGCTTGGAGAGGATACTATTCTCACTCCGTTTGAAGCATTGGGCGATGCGATGTTTATTCGCCCTCTGGTTGTTGGGGTCTTAGTTCTTCTTTCCGCTTTCTTTGTCATTCGCCTGCTGAACAGCGACTTTGGTCTTGGTTTACGAGCGACGGGTGTGAATGCGCGTATGGTTTCTGCGCAAGGGGCGAGCACTGGCTTTTATACCTACTTTGGCTTGGCTTTATCCAACGGGTTTGTGGGATTCGCAGGCGCGTTGTTTGCACAAACGAACAGCTTTGCGGATGTGACCTCTGGCGTGGGCACCATTGTCGTTGGTTTGGCAGCTGTGATTTTGGGGCAGACCCTTATTCCCGGGCGCAAGATTTGGGTTGCGGTATTTGCGGTCATCATCGGTTCGGTACTTTATCGCCTTGCAGTGGCTTTCGCTTTGAGCTCTGGCATGTTTGGTTTACAAGCTTCAGACCTCAACCTTGTTACCGCAGTATTGGTGGCTGTGGCGCTTATTGCTCCAAAGCTAAAACAGAGCATGAGAGCGAAACAACGCGTTACTGATGCTAAACAAGCGGCATCAAAAAATGGTTCTGGGGAGGCATTATGATCGAACTAAATAATATTCAGGTCACGTTCAACCCTGGGACGATTTTGGAAAATCGTGCATTGAAAGGCGTCTCTTTAGAGGTTCCAGAGCATCAATTTCTTACCGTGATTGGTTCTAATGGTGCAGGAAAATCCACGTTGCTTGGTGCGGTGACAGGTGAGACGCCGATGATAGGTGGTCAGGTGATCATTGATGGCAAAGACGTCACCAAGCAGACGGTAGCCCAACGTGCGACGCAATGTGCCCGAGTGTTTCAAGATCCATTGGCCGGGACTTGTGGTGAACTGACGATAGAAGAGAACATGGCTCTAGCGCACATGCGTGGTAAAAAACGCAGCTGGGGATTGGCGCTCTCTACTAAACGTCGCAAGCTGTTCCAAGAGCGAATTAGCATCCTCGGTCTTGGTTTAGAAGACCGCTTGGGTGATAGCATTGGGTTGCTGTCTGGTGGACAACGACAAGCCGTTAGCCTTGTGATGGCGACGTTATCGGAGAGTAAGCTGTTATTGCTTGATGAACACACGGCTGCGCTTGATCCTCGTATGGCGGCGTTTGTTATCGACTTAACTAAACGTATTGTCGATGAGTTCGATTTAACAGTGATGATGGTGACGCATTCGATGAAAGACGCATTAGCATGTGGCGATAGGACCGTAATGCTTCACCAAGGTGAAATTGTGCTTGATGTGGCTGGAGAGCAGCGCGCTAACATGCAAGTACCAGACTTGTTGGATATGTTCTCCAAAGTGCGTGGTGAAGAGCTGGCAGATGACAGTCTCTTGTTGAACTAAGCGGTATCCGACAAGTCACTACGCCTACTAAGTGTGATCCTCCTTGAGAAAATTGGCTGATATGTCAACTCGCAAGGAGGATTTCTTGTCTCTAATTCTTCAATAACATAGTGGCATATCCGATGACGAGGAGTGCCCATAATGAACCTGCCATTTATTTTTCATAGTCAAACTATTGATGGTTTAGCTTTTAATGACGAGCAAATTACAGTCAGACTGAAAACCGAGACATTGGATTTTGATTCCGTCTATGTGCGTATTGAGCCGGACAATGAAGAATATCTGGTCGACATGGCTCAAATTGGAACAGCTGGGGAATTGTTACTATGGGAGGCATCGTTTCGACCAAATCGAGATCGAGATGTCACACATTATGTGTTTAAGATCCTCAAAGACGGACAACAATACTGGCTCGATGCACGGGGTGTGCAAAAGCGTATTCCACCCAAAGAGTTCCACTTTAAGTTGAATGTAAACCATCAACCACCAAGCTGGGTCCAAGAGCAAGTTTTCTATCAAATCTTTCCTGACCGTTTTTCTGCTAGTAAAAGTGAGTCTGATATTCGCCACGCTTATGTTCAGTATGATTCTGCATCGGTCGTCAAGGCGTGGGGAGACGCGGTAGGCTCTCACCAAAATACCGGGGCACGTGAATTCTTTGGCGGCGACCTCAAAGGTGTAGAACAAAAGTTGGACTATCTTGAACAGCTCGGCGTTACTGCGCTTTATTTCAATCCGATCTTTTCTTCACCAAGTAATCATAAATACGACACCACTGATTACTTCACTGTTGACCCTATGTTCGGCACCAACGATCAGTTTGCTGAACTGTGTGAGAAAATCCGTGGTAAGAATATGAAGATTGTCTTAGACGCGGTGTTTAACCACACGTCAGTGCATCATCCTTGGTTTGATATCCAACAAAAAGGAGAAGGAGCATATGGCAATCCGCAGTCAAAGTTCCGTGATTACTACTTTTTCGAAGGCGAAACCAATCACTACATTGGTTGGAAAGGCATTGGTAACTTACCGGTTCTGAACTTCGAAAATGAACAGGTGCGCGACTACATCTACCAAAGTGAAGAGTCTGTCATCAAGTACTGGCTGAAGCCACCGTACTTGGTTGATGGCTGGCGGTTTGATGTAATTCATATGCTTGGCGAAGGGGACGGCGCGAAAAACAATGCTCATTATGTGGCAGCGTTTCGTAATGCGACTAAGTCAGTAAAACCGAATGCTTATGTGTTAGGTGAGCACTTTTTTGAAGCAACGCAGTGGTTGCAAGGTGATCAAGAGGATGGGGCGATGAACTACTACGGTTTTGCTCATCCAGTCCGAGCTTTTATCGCACGACAAGACATTATGTACGATCCAATCAACATTGATGGTTTGGAGTTTAAAGCATGGTTGGACGAAGCCAGAGCAAAAATCCCATTTTCTAATCAGCTATCGCAGCTAAATCAACTCGATAGTCACGATACTGCTCGGTTTATCACATTGGTTGATGGTGATAAGCGTAAAATGAACATCGCGCTAGCAATGCTTATGACTTACGTTGGCACGCCTTGTATTTACTACGGGAGTGAAGTCGGTCTAGAAGGAGGTCTAGACCCGGATAATCGTCGCTGTTTTCCTTGGAATGAAATCGAAAGTTCACAATGGCTATCGCTTTACCAACAATGGATCAAGATACGTAAACAATGTAAGCCTTTACAGTCGGGCTGTATTCAATGGCTGCATTGCACTAACAACCAGTTGGCGTACGCACGTGTACTAGGTCGTGAAGCAGTCGTTGTTATGATTAATCTCAGTGGTAATGAATGTTCAATCGATTTACCTATGTGGCAACTGGGCTTGGAGGTTAGCCAAGTTGTATCGTTGTTAGATGACACAGAACAGGTTGATTATAAAGGTCATATCTCTGTCAATATGTCTGCACAGAGCTGCAAATTATGGCGACTAAAGTGACACCACACTCTATATTGATTAAACTCCTTTAATATATAAACGGTCTCAAACAGCGCGCACACATTTGTTTGGTCTCTTGTTATCTGGTGCTGCATTGCATGCGTCACCAGATAACGAGTATCAATTTAATAGCAGTCATAAGAGACTATTGACCTTTCATATGTATGGTACTCAATGGTAAACCAAAGGCGATTTAGCCTCTCATTTGTCATCTTTTTTCCTCTGGCGTTATTTGTAGTGGTTTTACTCGTGACAACGAAAAATTACTATGATGCGGTTAACCGCTATATCGATTCTGAGTATTCGCGTATCGAGCGTGCAATGTCTCGCGGTATTAAAGTACTCACGGCTTTAGATTACAGCTTCACCAACTATACCAATTACGCTAACCCACTGTTTGAAGAACATAATTCTTTAGTCAAAGAAGGGCTTTGTTATCTTTGGCCTATAGATGTGTTATTACTCGAAAGTGTTTATAGTGAAGGGTTACCTGCGGTTGACCTTGATTATATGATCGTAGGGGACGAAAGCTTATGTCAGCAAGGTTCAACGATTAACCAGTTAGCTGAACAAAAGGCGGGTTTTGCGCCGTCATTGTCATTTCTGCACGATATTGAATCGCACATTGTTGGAATCCATTACATTGACAAGCGCGGTTACGTTATCTCCTCACCCGATACCTACGCAAAAAATTTCACAAGAGAGCTTTTGTCAACGCTAAAAGCCCGACCTTTTTGGCAAAAAACCGCGCAAGATAAAGTGAACATTACCTTGGCTGGACCAGGGCCTGTGTTGGACTCGATGGAAGGTCAAGTCATTAGTATGACGGTACCCGTCTATGAGAAAGGAGAACACCAAGGTGTTTTGTCTATTGATTTTGACATCAATACGCTTATGGCTTCGTCGCTAGGTCTTGTAGGTCAGTTTCATTTGGTTTCCAATTTACAATCCATTCCTTCAAACAGTACACGAACCAAACCAGTCGAGTTAGAGCGATTGAGTGCGAATCACAGCATGTACTACGAGTACAACCTTTGGGATGAAGCTAAGAACCTAGCGGTTTTTGAAAAATACAGCCTTATTGTCGCACTATTTATTTACGTGCTGAGTACCGTCGTCTTGTTCTATGTGAATATGCATAGCGAGCGACGTTACTTTAAAGAACTGGCAGCAAGAGACCCAATGACCAGCTTATTGAATCGTCGAGGTATGCAAACCGTGTGGCGTAATAAGATGACAAAAAAACAGGTTGCTTTAGCAGTGTTCGATATTGATAACTTCAAGAAGATCAACGACACCTATGGTCATGATGTCGGTGATTCTGCAATTCAGCTTGTTGCAAAATGTATACGTGAAAATATTCGCCATACCGATGTTGCCTCAAGGTTTGGTGGCGAAGAATTCGTTTTAGCGATTTATGACGAAGATTCAGAAGGCATTAAACTCATTTTAGACAGAGTAAAAAAAGCCATAGATGAGCGCTCGATACGCGTAACGAAAGAAGGCTTTACGATCTCTGGCGGTGTGGTGTTTAGTAAAGAGAGCCGAGTAGAGAACTTTGATGAATTGTTTAAAGCGGCGGATGAAAAGTTATATCAAGCCAAAAGTACCGGCAAAAATAAGATCTGTTACTAGGATTTAGGTACAAAAAAGGACGAGATATTCGTCCTTTTTTGTGTTCGGGAGTTATGCAACCTGAGAGTTTAAGTCATCGCGGTAGCGTTGAATATGCTCAACAATTGGTGCGGCTTTATTGAACGTTCTGATTTCTCTAAATAGGTCTTTTGCTTCAGGATAAGCCTGACGCAAATAAGAGAACCATTGTTTTACGCGGTTTGGGTAATACAAGCCTTTATCGCCTTTCATCTCAAACTTGGAGTAATAGATGAGCAACTCAACCACCTCGGGCCATGACATTGGCTGGTGGTTATGTTTTACCATATTGCCTAAGTTAGGGATATTGAAAGCGCCTCGGCACACCATCAAAGAGTTAACGCCAGTCGTTTCAATGCAACGTTGACCGTCTTCATAATTCCAAATTTCACCATTCGCTATCAGTGGGATATAGAAACGTTCGCGAATTTGGTTGATGTAATCCCATTTTATCTCAGAAGCTTTATAACCACCTTGTTTAGTACGTGCGTGTACGGTCAATTCATTTGCGCCAGCAGACTGAATGGCATCGACAATTTCAAAGCAATCTTCAGGGTTTTCCCAGCCAAGACGAATTTTTGCAGTTACGGGAATGGCTTCTGGAACGGCTTCTCGACAAGCTTTAACCACACGGTGAATGAGCTCTGGATGTTGGAGTAGCGCTGCTCCACCTTTACTTTTGTTGACCATTTTGGCTGGGCAACCAAAGTTTATATCAATGCCTCTTGCGCCAAGATTTGCCGCTTTAATTGCGTTCTCAGCCATCCAGTTCGGTTCTTGTCCCAACAATTGCACATGTACTGGCACACCAGATGCAGTCTGAGAACCTTGCAACAGCTCTGGGCATAAACGGTGAAACACATGATCGGGTAATAGCTGGTCGATTACGCGAACAAACTCCGTAACACACAGGTCATAGTCGTTTATCTCGGTCAGGATTTGGCGCATCAAATGATCTAAAACGCCTTCCATTGGGCCTAGTACAACTCGCATAGCTTGCCTAATACAGTTTGGTGGTAAAAAAGAGGGCGATTGTAGCGATGTAAGTTAAGTTTGTCATTAAAAGACTCGAAGACCCCAATGCCGTCAAACACACAACGTTAGGTTACGTGCTTTTGAGCTCTGAGGTATAATGCCGCCAAATTTATGGGAAACCAGATGTCATGCAATACACATTGATTGAAAAAGGTGAAGTTCACGTCGATGAATCTTGCCTATTTATCGAAGGCGCAGTGTTAGCTGCGAATCTGACGACAAAACCACTCGCTCCTGAAAAGTGGTTAGAGCCGCTATTAGGTGAGGGATTCAAAGCGATTCAACCAGCTGTGGAAGAGCAAATTCACAAGCAGCATAACCGAATTCAACGAAACGAATATTCCGTGCTAGAGCTAACAGGCAAAGAACCTGAACAACTTGCTGATTTTGCCGAAGGCTTTATGTCTGTTTGGCCAATGATTGAAGAACAATGGCAAGACGTTGAGCTCAATGATGGATTACAGCGTATGCTGCAAGCATTACTGACCACTTTGATGCTGGCTATCGATGAGCCAGCAACGCAGCAACAGATGCGCGACGCAGGTATTGAAACGCCACCGGCCCTGACAGATTTAGTCGATCAGCTTGATTTAATGGTCGGTGAAGTCGCGCTGGGCGCGGATGAGTTAATGGTAGGCAATAAAGCTCAAAGCCTAAACCCATTCAAAGGTATCGGGCGCAATGATCCCTGTCCTTGTGAGAGCGGAAAAAAATTCAAGCAGTGCTGTGGTCAATCACGCGGCTAAAGCGAATCGCCGCGCTATCCACTTAACAAAAAGCCGACCAGATGGTCGGCTTTTTGTTAATTTTTACGCGTCAGTAGGATTAACGAATTGGATTAACGGGTTTTGCTGGGAAGAATTGTGCAATTACAATTAATGCCAAAGCGATTAAATTGCCTGCAAAAATTACTACTAACCATTGTGGCATTGATAAATCAAGGAGCTGCCACACAACCTTAGAGCAATCACCATATGCTTCAAACATCCAAGGAACCCACTGATTGAGCGGAGCCCAGCTGGGGAATGTGACGAATAAATCGCAAGTCGCGAATGGTGATGGATTAAACTGGTAGTCAACGTGCTGCATCGCAAGTAACAAACCCTTGTAAGCACTTAATCCCCAGCCTATCAAACCTAGCCAGCGGAAAATTGGGTTCTTGGGTGCCAATATACCAACCATTGCAGCGACGCCCACTCCCATCATCGCGACTCTTTCATAAATACACATGACACATGGTGCAAGCATCATGACGTGCTGAAAATAGAGGGCACATGCTTCAAAGAAAACGACGAATAGCAGAAGCAGTAGCCACGATAAACGTCCCTTTGAAAACTGGTTAAGTGAATTTAAAATAGTCACGTTTTTGTTCCTGTCTGAAATAGAAAAAGCTCTGAATACTCAGAGCTTTTTATCGTGGATAAGTTTCCTAATCAACTCAAATTTTAGTGACCACCGGATACTACGGGAGTCAGATCACCACTATGAGGTAAAATCCAACCAGCTTCGTAGAAAGAAGCTGTTGCAGGCTCTAGGAAGAACATGATTCCCATCAGACCGACAATCGCAAGAACGACGGTGTAAGGCAGCGCCATGATAACCATTCGACCGTAAGACAGACGAATTAATGGAGCGAGAGCCGATGTGAGTAAGAATAGGAATGCCGCTTGACCGTTTGGCGTTGCAACAGAAGGCAGGTTAGTACCAGTATTGATTGCCACCGCCAGTAAGTCGAACTGATCACGAGTAATGAGACCCTCAATGAGTGCAGTTTTTACTTCATTGATGTAAACCGTACCAACGAACACGTTATCCGACACCATAGATAATAAGCCATTCGCCACATAGAACAGAGCTAGCTGAGTACCTTTATCTTCAACGGCAAGCACCGCATCGATGACTGGTTTAAACAGCTCTTGGTCAATGATTACAGCAACGATCGAGAAAAATACTGCAAGCAGTGCAGTGAAGGGCAGGGCCTCTTCAAACGCTTTCCCCATGGAGTGCTCTTCAATGACACCAGTAAATGCGGTCGCTAAAATGATCACAGAAAGGCCAATTAAGCCGACAGCCGCTAAGTGCAAAGCGAGTGCAACGATCAACCAAACCGCAATAAGACCTTGAACCCAGAGTTTTGCGACATCTTGATTTGTTCGCGTTTTACGCTCTTCACGGTCAAAATCGACGAGGATCTGACGAACGTTGTTAGGAAGCTTCGCGCCGTAGCCAAACACTTTAAGCTTTTCAACTAAAGCACAAGTGATGAGACCACAGAAAAATACAGGGAGTGTCACTGGAGACATACGGATTAGGAATTCACCAAATAACCAACCCGCTTGGTCTGCAATAATTAAGTTTTGAGGTTCACCAACCATCGTGGTTACGCCACCTAAGGCAGTACCTACACCAGCATGCATCAACAAAGAGCGCAAAAAGGCACGATAGTTTTCTAGGTCATCACGCGTTAGTTCAGTGATCGTGTCATCTTGTGTATGGTCATGGTCACCGATAGGGTTACCAGACGCCACTTTGTGATAGATAGAGTAAAAGCCGATCGCCACGCTGATAACAACGGCGATAACCGTCAAGGCATCCAAAAACGCAGACAAAAATGCCGCAGCAAAGCAGAACGCGAGTGATAGTAGGGTTTTAGAGCGAATGCCAAGTAAAATTTTGGTAAAAATGAACAGCAATAGCTGCTTCATGAAGTAGATGCCCGCAACCATAAATACCAGAAGTAGCAGTACTTCGATATTTGCTACTAATTCGTGCTTAACTTGCGCAGGGCTAGTCATGCCGATAGCAATGGCTTCAATAGCAAGTAAACCGCCAGGTTGTAATGGGTAGCATTTTAATGCCATTGCTAGCGTGAAAATAAATTCAGCGACCAACAACCATCCAGCTACAAATGGGTTTATTAGGAAGAATACAATCGGGTTAATTATTAAGAAGGCTATAATGGCAACTTTGTACCAATCAGGCGCTTTACCAAGGAAGTTCTTGATAAAAGCGTTTCCGAGCGATATCGGCATGATAATTCTCTTTATAACAAAATTATGAATAGACACTACAATAGTGCTTAAGTATCTGTTTGTTAGACTTATTAACTAGTCTTTAAAAACAATAACTTAGTAAAACAACAATCCTTTGTTTATTGTAGTCTTGCCAAGTTACTTCCCCTGAACTCAAGCACCGCTCACTTTCGACCGCAAACTCTACACTCAGGCATTTATTAGTCAATAACAAAACGTGATGCTACCGACTAAAATGACTTTTTAAATGTAATAACGCGATCAAAACGGCGTTACTATACCATGAAAGTCTTAAAAAAATCCTCTTGGATTTTAAATGACGGTCAGTGACGAGAAAAGGCAAATTAAGAAAGAATATTAACTGTGATATACAAAGTAATTTTTCATATTTTGAATATAAAAATGTGACACGGTTGTCTTTATTTCTCCGAGATTTGTGAGCTGTTTAATTAAATGAAAATTCATATTTTACTGCTTTCGCTCGCATGTTAGAGCCTCTTAAATTGACACAACATATAGAGTATTAACTCTATGTTATGGAGTCGTTTCCACTATTGATCGTAAATTTTCTCAAACCGCTAAGTAGTGGTATGATGAGTAGTATCGACCCTCAGAAATCAATATTGGATAAAAAGTAGAATGGTCATAAAGGCGAAAAGCCCTGCGGGATTCGCAGAAAAATATATTATCGAGAGCATTTGGAACGGCCGTTTTCCTCCAGGCTCAATTTTACCTGCTGAGCGCGAGCTGTCCGAACTGATTGGTGTTACTCGAACGACTTTAAGAGAGGTTCTTCAACGACTAGCCCGTGACGGATGGTTGACTATCCAGCACGGCAAACCTACGAAAGTTAACCAATTTATGGAGACCTCTGGTCTGCATATTTTGGATACTTTAATGACGCTAGACGTTGATAATGCGACAAACATTGTAGAAGATCTGCTTGCGGCACGTACTAACATCAGTCCTATCTTTATGCGCTATGCATTTAAAGCGAACAAAGAGAGCTCTGAGCGTACAATTAAGAACGTAATCGAATCTTGTGAAGCTTTAATGAATGCGGCTTCCTGGGACGAATTCATCGCTTCTTCGCCGTATGCTGAAAAAGTTCTGCAGAATGTGAAAGAAGATAACGAGAAAGATGAAGCGAAGCGTCAAGAAATCTTGATTGCTAAAACGTTCAACTTTTACGATTATATGCTTTTCCAGCGCCTAGCATTCCATTCAGGAAATCAAATTTACGGTTTGATCTTTAATGGTTTGAAGAAGCTCTACGATCGTGTCGGTAGCTACTACTTCTCAAATCCAGCTTCTCGTGAGCTAGCTCTGAAGTTTTACCATCAATTGCTCGAAACTTGTGAAAGTGGCCAGCGTGAGCAACTACCAGTAGTGATTCGTCATTATGGTATGGAAAGTGCGTTGATCTGGAACGAAATGAAAAAGCAATTACCAACGAACTTCACGGAAGACGACAGCTAAGCGCTGACAAGTTGGATAAGCGAAAACCGCAGTGCCTTAGGCCTGCGGTTTTTTTGTTTTTATTTATAAGTCGGCGACGAACCAAGCTCAAATAACAAGGTATGGAACGTTTATCCTGCTAGCGAGAGTCTGGGTAACGGAAGATATAATGACTCTACGACATCTGAAAGGACATGGTCGTAAGTATTGAAGATGGTCAATGACAAGTCCGATGTGACGCCATAAAGCTCTGCTTCTGTTAAGTCGACATGACTCCCTGTCACGTATTCATTTAGCGTCTGTATTGAGCGCGTGGAAGCAGGAGAGGTAATGCTAAGTGGAGCGATAACCGCTAGTTGGTTTAGCTTACGCATCATGACCGATGCATAGTTTTTGAAACGCTCATTTCCGCCTTGTTCTCCTAGATCTTGAATGCTGATTCGTAACTGAGTCAGGGTCTCCAAGCTATCCATAATGTTTTGCCAGTTCATGTGATACTCATTATGCAAGTCATCTCTTTGTTCAACCGCTAGCCATGCGATGGTTACTTCATCCATCAAAAACAAGCAATGACGAATTAACTTACCATGCTCCATCTGGTTTCTTGCAACACTATGGTCATTCCATTGTTCAAGTAGTTTCCCTACTTTAATCTGTAATACGCGGTACATGGGTTTGTTTTCAAACCGTGAGGTTTCGACTAAAAGATGAAGCTTGTTAGTCAGAGCATCATTAAGAGCGTCCAATTTTTGTTGATCGTTTTGTTGGAATTGAAGCGAGTAGTGAGTAGCAGCTCGGTGGTGTCTCAGAAGGTGAACAACATCTCGTAATAATGTTAACAGCTGATATTTTCGCGCATGTTGCTGCTCTCGTTTAGAAGATAAGTGATATATTCCGGCTAAAATAGCGATGGACAATAGTGTGGAAATCAAAACAAACATAACCAACTCCTTGTTAGTGTTTGGACCTAACAAGGAAGATTGCAGTTTTGATGCCACTAATTAAATTCTATTAAAACAGTAAGTTAGGCTTGTGATGGGAAAGGTGCTGTACAAGTTTGGTGCACAAATTCCCCAAAAGTGTGAATTCAGTCAAAAAAAGTCCCCGCTGAACTGGCGAGGACTTTTTAAATTTGATCGTAAAGCTACAACTTACATTACGCGCATGCCAGGTTGAGCGCCTTCGTGTGGCTCAAGGATCCACAGGTCGCTACCACCAGGGCCTGCCGCTAGGATCATACCTTCAGACATACCAAACTTCATCTTACGAGGTTTTAGGTTTGCTACCATTACCGTTAGCTTGCCTTCTAGCTCTTCAGGTTTGTAAGCTGACTTGATGCCAGAGAATACCTGACGAGTTTCACCACCGATGTCCAATTGGAACTTAAGCAGTTTGTTGGCTTTTGGTACTTCTTCACAAGAGATGATACGAGCGATACGCATATCTACTGCAGCAAAAGCATCGAACTCAATCTCTTCAGCGATTGGTTCTTTGTCTAGCTCGGTTTGGCTAGCCTTGTTCTTTTCCGCTTCAGCTTTCTCTTTCGCCGCCATTTCTGCCGCCGCATCTTCTTTAGACGCTTCGATCATCGCTTCAACATTCTTCGGATCGATACGGTTGAACAGTGCTTTGAACTTAGTGATCTCGTGGCCTGTTAGTGGAGCAGCGATGTTTTCCCAAGTTAGCTCTTGGTTTAGGAACGCTTCAGTACGCGCAGCTAGCGATGGCATTACTGGTTTCAGGTAAGTCATCAGTACGCGGAACAGGTTGATACCGACAGAACAGATGTCTTGTAGTTCCTGATCTTTTCCTTCTTCTTTTGCTACAACCCACGGTGCTTTTTCATCAACGTATTGGTTAGCTTTGTCTGCCAATGCCGTGATTTCACGGATTGCACGACCAAACTCACGCGTTTCGTAAAGCTCAGCGATACGGTCAGCAGCAGAAACAAATTCGTTGTAAAGTTCAGGCTCTGCAAAGTTGTCAGACAGTTTGCCTTCAAAACGTTTCGCGATGAAACCTGCGTTACGAGATGCCAGGTTAACGATCTTGTTAACAACGTCAGCGTTTACGCGCTGAGTGAAGTCTTCAAGGTTAAGATCTAGATCGTCGATACGGCTGTTTAGTTTCGCAGCGTAGTAGTAACGTAGACACTCAGGGTCTAGGTGCTCTAGGTAAGTGCTTGCTTTTACGAACGTACCTTTAGACTTCGACATTTTTGCGCCGTTTACGGTTACGTAACCGTGTACGAATACGTTGTTAGGCTTGCGGAAGCCAGAACCTTCTAGCATTGCTGGCCAAAATAGGCTGTGGAAGTAAACGATGTCTTTACCGATGAAGTGGTACAGCTCTGCTGAGCTGTCTTTTTTCCAATACTCGTCGAAATCTAGGTCGTCGCGCTTGTCACATAGATTTTTGAAAGAGCCCATGTAGCCGATAGGCGCGTCTAGCCACACGTAGAAGAATTTGTTCTTCTCACCAGGGATCTCGAAGCCAAAGTATGGTGCGTCACGTGAGATATCCCATTGCTGCAAACCAGATTCGAACCATTCTTGCATTTTGTTCGCTGTTTCAGCTTGTAGCGAGCCAGAGCGAGTCCACTCTTTTAGCATGCTTTCAAACTGAGGTAGGTCGAAGAAGAAGTGCTCTGAATCTTTCATTACTGGCGTCGCACCAGAAACCGCAGATTTAGGATTGATCAGTTCTGTTGGGCTGTAAGTCTCACCACAGTTGTCACAGTTGTCACCGTATTGGTCTTCAGACTTACATTTTGGACAGGTACCTTTTACGAAACGGTCCGGTAAGAACATCTCTTTTTCTGGATCGAACAGCTGAGAGATAGTACGACTAGAGATAAAGCCATTTTTCTTCAACTCAAGATAAATGTGTGACGCTAGCTCACGGTTCTCATCTGAGTGTGTGCTGTGGTAGTTATCAAAGCTGATATCAAATCCAGCGAAGTCTTTTTGGTGCTCTTCGCTAACTGCGGCAATCATTTCTTCAGGAGTAATACCCATCTGTTGCGCTTTAAGCATGATTGGCGTGCCGTGAGCATCGTCAGCACAGATGAAGTTTACAGTGTTGCCGCGTAGGCGTTGGTAACGAACCCAAATGTCCGCTTGGATATGCTCAAGCATATGACCAAGGTGGATCGAACCGTTAGCGTACGGAAGGGCACAAGTTACCAGCATTTTCCTTGACGGAAAGTTTTTTGGATCGTTTGCCATACTTAATATTCGCTTTTCTTGATAGGTATAAATAAATTTTGATGGATAATACTACCCCATGAACTGACTAACTCCAAGGTGTCAAACTGCGGAATGCCTTAGTTTTTTTGGGGTTCTGGTTGAGCCTGGACGGTGGTAGCATGACATCTAAAAGGAGGGCTTATGCATCAGTTCACTTCAAAACAAGATTTTTGTCACTGGTTTAACCAATTCCAACATCCACAGTTGGTGGAAAACTGGGCAGATATTCATGGCGCAATTTCGATTACGACACAGGGTTCTATTGATATAACGTTGTCATTCGCAAGTAATGAGCTTCAAACCGTACTGCATGACTGGATCAAACAGCAGCAAGCCTCGGGTAAAGTGGCTGAATTCCCATTTAATATTCGCCTTGGAGTTAAAGCTTTAGAAACTCAAGTGGCTAACTCGGTTAAGGGTGTTAAGAACATCATTGCCGTCAGTTCTGCGAAAGGTGGCGTTGGTAAATCTACTACCGCAGTTAACTTAGCGTTGGCAATTGCTCAATCTGGGGCGAAAGTGGGATTGTTGGATGCAGATATCTATGGTCCGTCTGTACCTATGATGTTGGGGCAAGAAGATGCTAAACCAGAAGTTCGTGATGGCAAGTGGATGGAACCCATTTTTGCTCACGGCATCTATACTCATTCTATCGGTTATTTGGTGGATAAATCAGAAGCGGCGATATGGCGCGGTCCAATGGCTTCAAAAGCGTTGTCGCAGTTATTAACTGAAACAGATTGGCCAGATTTGGATTATTTGGTGATTGATATGCCGCCAGGTACAGGGGATATTCAATTGACTCTGTCACAACAAATTCCGGTAACAGGTAGCGTGCTAGTCACAACACCGCAAGATTTAGCCCTTGCCGATGCAAGGAAGGGAGCGGCAATGTTTAACAAAGTCCATGTCCCGGTTATTGGTGTTGTGGAAAACATGAGTTATCACATTTGTAGTCAATGTGGCGCGAAAGAGCATATTTTTGGTATGGGCGGAGCTGAAAAAATGTCACAAGAATTTGGCTTAGCATTGTTAGGACAAATTCCGCTTCATATCTCTATGAGAGAAGATATTGACGCTGGCGTGCCAACGGTAGCAAGACGCCCAGAAAGTGAGCATGCAGGGTATTATAAGCAACTTGCCGATCGCGTATGTAGCACGATGTTTTGGCAAGGCAAAGCAAAACCAGATGCGATTAGCTTTACAATGGTGAACTAAGTTTACTATGCCTGCTGGTTGATAATTGCACATTTTAACGTTTGCTCGGAGGTTAATCCTCTGAGCAGGCAGAAACTTATGACTAAACCCTAATTCCAACTAGTAACTATGGGGTGAACTCCCTATAATCAGGCAGTTTATCTTTTTATGTGACTAGAAATCATCATCGGGTGCAAACTAATGTCTGATAATAATCAATGCGTCATCGTAGGTATTGCTGGCGCTTCTGCTTCTGGAAAAAGTCTGATCGCGAGCACTATTTATAATGAGCTTCGCGCGAAAGTAGGCGATCATCAAATCGGTGTCATCACGGAAGATTGCTACTACAACGACCAAAGCCACCTAAGCATGGAAGAGCGAGTAAAGACGAACTACGATCACCCGAGTGCGTTGGACCACGACCTACTGTGTGAGCACCTAGAAAAATTGGTACGTGGTGAAGCAGTAGAAGTGCCTGAGTACAGCTACACTGAGCACACAAGAACAATTAACACCACCACAATGACACCTAAAAAGGTGATCATTCTAGAAGGTATCCTTCTTCTTACAGACCCTCGTCTTCGTGATTTGATGCATGCGACAGTATTTATGGACACACCGTTAGATATTTGCTTACTTCGCCGTGTTAAGCGTGATGTGGAAGAACGAGGCCGAACTATGGAGTCTGTTCTTAAGCAATACCAACAAACAGTACGTCCGATGTTCATGCAGTTTATCGAACCTTCTAAGCAATATGCGGACATTATTGTTCCTCGCGGTGGTAAAAACCGTATCGCAATTGATGTATTAAAAGCTCACATTGCAAGACTTTTGAAAGCTTAAGCCTATAGACGGCTATATCGCTTTATTTTTAAGAGAAGAAGTGGCACCTTAAGTGCCACTTCTTTTTTTGTTTTTAAATTAGTCAGTTGCAGGTTAAAACCAGACACTTTTCACGCTTTTGTGGAACTGTCAGCGGTAAATGGAGTCTGCGCTTATAATTGTAAAAACACTCGAGCAAGGAAAAACAAATGAAGAAACTGCTCTTAATTCTAGCAATACCGATTGTGGTCATTTTGGTCGCAATTTTAGCGTTAACCATCTTCGTCAACCCGAATCAGTTTAAACCCCTTATTGTTGAGCAAGCGCAAAAGCAAACGGGATTAGAGTTGGTGATTGAAGGGGATATCAGTTGGCAATTTTTCCCATCGATTGGCTTTGAGTTGGGACATACAGAATTGCGAAACCCACAAGGCTTTAGTAAACCCAATTTATTCAAAGTTGATACCGTTGGTGTAGACATCTCTGTTATGCCACTTTTTAGTCAACAGCTTGAAATTGGAAACGTCACGCTTGATGGTGCTGAGTTCTACATTGAAACCAAGAAAGATGGCAGCAAGAATATTGATGCATTGACGAAAGCCCAAACACAACAAGCAGAACAAGAGAGCAATGCTGCGCCTACGCAAAATGGTGAAACGCAAACTTCTGGTTCTGAGTGGAGTATTAATCTTGCTGGCGTTACGGTTTCTAACGGTTCATTAGAAATGCAGGATAAGCAAGCCGGTAGTTACACCAAACTTTATGATATTTCATTAAACCTTTCCGAATTCGCTTTTGACAACTGGACAACGGCTGATTTTGGCGTGAAGGGCGAAATGAACGACCAAAAGTTCACCGCGAAAGGTCAGGCAGACTTTAAGCTAGAAAAAGGTTTGGCAAACTACGCGCTAAAGAACATCAACTTTGATGCGACATACTCTGACCCTGCCAATAAGATTGAATCGGCAACGATCGGTTTAGACACGTTTGAATTCGATACAGTAAATAACCTGACTTATGCCATTAAGGGTGACGCTGGTGGTATGAAGTTAGATATGCAGGGTGCTGGTCAACTTAGCGTGGACAAGGCTATCAGCAAAGTACAGTTGGATAAGTTAACTCTTAAATCGACTTTTGAGGGTGATGCCTTACCTCAGTCCCCGATGAAAGTCGACATGGTGTCTGATCTGTCTTTCGACCTAACGAAAAACCACCTGAGTTTTGTTCTAGAGAAGTTAACAGCGAATGCTATCGCCCTAGATGGTAAGGCAGATGTGACACTCGGTGATATTCCTAAAGTACGCTTTGCTCTCCATAGCCCCAATATCGATCTTGATGAGTTGTTAGGGTTAGATAAGCAAGCTGCCGAAGGTAATAAGCCTGCTTCTGGTGGCGAGAGTGCTCCTGCCGGACCTGAGGTTGAGCCTGATTTGTCTGCGTTGAAAACGTTAGATGTAAAGGGTGACATTACCATCGACAAATTCAAAGCGGCAAATGCGAAGATGGAAGCGGTAAAAACGAGCTTCACTGTGAATCGTGGCGTGTTTGAGCTTACATCATTTAGTTCGAAGTTGTACCAAGGCTCAATCTCAGCGACAGCGAAGTTAGATGCACGCCAATCACCAGCGACTTACAGTGTTAAAAAGTCAATCAAAGGCGTGAAAGTTCAACCGCTACTTATAGACGTTGCTGAAAACGACAAACTTGAAGGGACAGGTAACATTGATGTGAATGTTACAGGTAAGAGTCTCACGCCTACCGGTATCAAGAAGAATCTATCTGGTACGGTTGTTATCAATTTTGCTGACGGTGCGGTGAATGGCATCAACGTTGCTCAGTTGATTCGTGAAAACTATGCGAAATTTAAAGGGCAAAAAGTTGAAGGCACCAATGTAGCTAAGAAAACAGACTTCAGTGCGATGACGGCGACATTGAAACTCAACAAAGGTGTTGTATCAACGGATAATATGCAAGCTCAGTCTCCATTGTTACGTGTTCGTGGTAAAGGTACCGCAAACTACATCAATGAAACAGTCGACTTTACTATCAGCACGTCAGTTGTAGGCAGCCTAGAAGGCCAGGGCGGTAAAGATATAGATGAGCTGAAAGACATCACGATTCCAATCAATGTGTCTGGTAAGTGGGCAGATCCTAAATTCAAGCTCGTATTCGATGATGTTCTGAAGCAGAAAGCTCAAAAAGAAATCGATCGTGGCGTGGAGAAGCTAACGGACAAAATCAAAGACGAGAAAACCAAAGATGCGGTCGATGGTTTATTGAAGAATCTTTTCAACTAACCGTGCGTGAAAATCAAAAGGGTTGGCATTTTGCCAACCCTTTTTAAATTACTCTGCGAGTGTTACCAATCGACGCCTTTGAGGGCTTTTACGCCAGATTCAAATGCGTGCTTTACATTTTTCACTTCAGAAACGGTATCGGCCATTTCAATCAGGGTTCGATGTGCGCCACGCCCAGTAATAATAACCGACTGCATTTTAGGGCGGTTGTTCAGCGCTTCAACGACCTCGTCTAAATCAATGTAGCCGTAGCTCACCATGTACGTCAGCTCGTCAAAAAGAACCACATCGATAGATTCATCTTTGAGCATGCGCTTACATTCTTGCCATACGCCTTGCGCTGCTTCGGTATCAGCGGCTTTGTTTTGAGTTTCCCATGTAAAGCCGGTCGCCATTACTTGGAATTCAACGCCGAGTTTCTCAAGTAGGTTGCGCTCACCGTTGTCCCAAGTACCTTTAATAAACTGCGCGACAGCACAATTCAAACCATGACCCACTGCGCGTGCGATCGTACCGAATCCTGATGTCGATTTACCTTTACCATTTCCGGTAATGATCAGTAGCAGACCTTTTTCCTCTTGAGCAGCAGCGATTTTTGCGTCTACCTGTTCTTTGACTTTTTGTTGGCGAGCTTTATGGCGTGCTTCTTTATTTTCTTCGATAGACATAATACTTCCTCAATTCCTTTTCGTGCTGTGCCCAAGCTAATTTGGGTTCATTGATTTATCTCGCTATGATAGACCAACATATCGTGAAGAAAAACCACCGATAATTCAGGGAATAAAATGAAGAAAATACTTGTTGTTTGTATGGGAAACATTTGTCGGTCACCAACTGGAGAGGCAGTGTTAAGAGCGAAAGCTCAAAAGCTAGGCGTTGAAGTAGAGGTTGATTCGGCAGGTACAATTGGCTACCACGCAGGAAACCGACCGGATTCAAGAGCGATGGCAGCAGGAAAGCAGCGAGGTTATTCTTTTAAAGGAATGCAAGCGCGCCAAGTCACCATTGATGACTTTGAAAAGTTTGACCTTATATTAGCCGCAGATAAAGCAAATTTGGCCGATTTATTGGATATTTGTCCGTTGAAGTATCGACACAAAGTATCGTTATTTTTAAGTCATTCTGAGTCAAGTTACGACGAAGTCCCGGACCCATATTATGGTGGGGAAGATGGCTTTGAACTGGTGCTTGATTTAATCGAAGAGGCATCAGACGCAATTTTGAAGAAGCTATAATCGCCGTGCTTGAAGACAATAGAAAAAGGGATGAGCTCAGCTCATCCCTTTTTATTCGTGTTAACCCGCTAGTATGTCGGTTGCGACTTTGTAGCTTGGGTCTTCCTTCACGTTAATTTCAACCAAGCTGCCAGCTTTGTCCAAAAGTTTACGACAATCTGGGCTTAGGTGACGAAGGTGCAGCGTTTTACCTTGAGCATTGTAACGCTCAGCCAGTGTTTCAATGGCTTCAATTGCAGAGTGATCTGTCACGCGAGAGTCTGCAAAATCGACAATCACATCTTTTGGATCTTCAGGCGCGTTAAACAACTCCAGGAAGTTAGCCGCAGAGCCAAAGAAAATAGGGCCGTGAATCTTGTACTCTTTTGAACCTTCCTCGTTTAAGCACGTGTCGGCATAGATGTGCTTAGCGTGTTGCCATGCAAACATTAATGCAGAAACGATAACACCAACCGCTACGGCAACAGCAAGGTCAGTAAGAACAGTAACAACGGTCACAAGAACAATAACGAAGAAGTCTTGCTTCGGTACGCGGCGTGCTAGCTTAAATGTTGCCCATTCGAATGTACCAATGACAACCATGAACATCACACCAACCAGAGCAGCGAGTGGGATCATTTCAATTAGCGAAGAAGCGAATAAGATAAACATCAATAGAGCGATAGCCGCAACGATACCAGATAGACGACCACGACCACCTGAGTTTACGTTGATCATCGACTGACCAATCATCGCACAACCACCCATCGCGCCAAACACAGAACACGTCATGTTTGCCATACCTTGACCGATACATTCGCGGTTAGATTGACCACGAGTATTCGTCATCTCATCTAAAACTGTCAGTGTTAGTAGAGATTCAATTAGACCAATGGCCGCGAGAATGATCGCGTATGGAAGAATGATTTGTAGTGTCTCTAGTGTAAATGGTACCGCAGGAATAGAGAAGGTTGGTAGTGAACCTGCGAGTGTTGCAGCTTCATCACCAGACATTGTACGCAGGAAGTCAACAACAGTTCGAGTTTCCAGATCCAAGCCAACCACTAAAGCCGTCACCGTTACGATCGCAACAAGTGAAGAGGGTACAGCTGTTGTGATTTTTGGTAGAAAGTGAATGATTGCCATAGTCAGCGCAACCAAACCAAGCATTAGCAGCATCTGGTCTTGTGGTAGCCAAGTGAGCATGCCGTTGATGTCTGGCGCTTTAAACTGACCCAACTGAGCTAGGAAGATAACAATAGCCAGACCGTTCACAAAACCGATCATCACAGGGTGAGGTACGATACGGATGAACTTACCCAATTTAAACATACCAGCGGCAATTTGAAGAATACCAGCGAGCATGATGGCTGCGAATAGGTACTGGACACCGTGAGTCGCGACAAGCGAAACCATTACGACTGCCATGGCACCTGTTGCACCAGAGATCATGCCAGGACGACCACCGAAAATGGAAGTAATAAGACCAACGATGAATGCAGCGTAAAGACCGACCATCGGATCTACGCCTGCGACGAACGCAAATGCGACAGCTTCAGGAACCAATGCTAGCGCAACGGTTAAGCCTGATAGCACATCATTTTTTACGGAGTGCTTAGAAAATTGGGGAAATTCGAACATGTTTGTTTTTAAGTTCTCTTTGCAATGAGTTAAACCCGACACATATTCGTATTTGCACAAGCCACTGAGTGGTTGATTTCTAATCAAACATTGCAGTGTAAACCGTAGTATTAAAAGAGCAGCATCAGAATGGTGTCGAAAACTTGAGTCGGCGCATGCTACCGAAAAGTGTGATTAAGTTCAAGAATGATACGAATAATGGCGTACAAATGTGATCACGAATTGGTATTTATATGAACAATTTATTGGGCAAATATGAAGATAAAAAAGGCTACCAGATGGTAGCCTTTAATTTATTTATGCCGTTAAGCAGTTGAACGTAATGATTTAGCCTAGTTAAAGTTAGGCTTTGTCATCTCTGCTGATGCGCGGTTTTTAGCCACTTGGCTACCCGCACCTTTAGCTTGGTAACGTTCGGTTTTGAACGGTGCTGCTGCAACCGTGATTTCGCGTAGCTCTTGAGGGCCAGGTGCTTTCGTCATCGGTGCGCTAGCGTTTAGCTTAGCCGCAACTTTAATGGCTTCGACTTTAGGCTCTGATTTAGCTACTGGCGCTTCGGCTGCAATCTCTTTTGCTGCTTCAACCACAGGCTCTTCAGCAGGTGCCGTTTCTACAATGGCATCAACCGGTTCAGCATGTTCAGTTACAGGAGTTTCAACGATAGGCTCTACCGATGCTGTTTCTACTACTGCCGATTCAGCTTTTTCTGCGATTACTGTTTCAACAACAGGTGCTTCTACTACTGGAGCTTCCACTTTCGCTTCAACGGTTTCTTGAACCTTGTGTTCAACAACTGGCGCATCTGTTACGACAGGTTGCTCGCGACGAATAATCACTTTACCCATTGCCATTTCTGGACACGCAAAGCCACCTTGGATTGTAGGTACTGCTGCTACAGCTTCTTCCTTAACTCGCTCTTCCTTCTTAGGTGCTGGTTTCGGAATGTAACGTGGCATTACTTTACCCATAGCCATTTCAGGAGAAGCGACACCTCCCTTACGTAGGCGGAACGGGTTAGGGCGGCGATCACGGCCACGGCGACGACGCTGGCCGCTTGCACGCAGGTGACGTGGCGAACGACGATTACGACGTTGCTTAGACTCTGCTTGCTTGTTGTCTTGCTGTGCCTCTACCGCTGCTTCTGTTGGCTTTTCAACTTTAGCTTCAACCGTTTCTTGAGTCTTAACCGCTGTTTCTTCGGCATTCTTCTCAATCGCTTCTTGGTCTTTAACGCGTACAGACTTGTTCAATTTGCGACGTTGGCGGCGCTCTTTCACTTTTTCTGCTTTCGCATTTTGCTGCTTCGGTTTGCTCTCTTCTGGTTTTGTTTCAGTACGAGCTTCCGCTGCTAGCTGCAGACCTTTTTCCGCTACTTTTGCGTTTGCTTTCTGCTCTTGGGCTTTATCTGCCTGTTGAGCTTTAGGTTTACGCTTTTGGTTACGGTTTTGCGGTTTATTTGTTTGTTGTTGAGCTTCGTTTTGCTCATTAGCCTGCTCATCACGAGGCTTACGACGACGTCGGTTATCGCGATTGTCGCGGTTATCACGATTATCGCGCTGGTTGTTATTGCGACGACGATCGTTGCGATCACGTTTGTTACGTCGATTATCGCGATTTGGTTTTTTCTCTTCCTGAGGTTTCTGTTCTTCTTTTGTTTCTTCAGAACCACCGAATAGGAAGCTACCAAGTGCTTTAAACAGACGGCTGAACAATCCAGGTTTCTCTTCTTGTTCAACTTTCTGTTCTTTCTTCTTCGCCTCAGGAGCTGGTTTAGCTGCTGGTGCAGGTGCGGTTTGAGACGGAGCAGCAAAGCCTTTAAGAACTGGCTCTTCAATTCGTTTTGGTTTTACGTCAACTTCCGCTGGCTCTTTACCTTCTGCTTCTTTCATCGCTTCCAGTTTCTTAGGAAGTAAGTAAGAAATCAGATCGAACTCTTCGCCTTCACGAACACGGATAACTTCAAAGTGCGGTGTTTCCATATCAGAGTTAGGAACAACCGTAATTTTCACTTCTTGAATGCGTTCGATATGGTTTACTGAACGACGTTTTTCGTTCAATAAGTAAGAGGCGATTGGCACAGGTACGACTGCAAGTACTTGTGCTGTGTTGTCTTTTAGCGCTTCCTCTTCAATTAAACGAAGTACAGAAAGTGCTAGAGATTCGTTGTCGCGAACGACACCAGTTCCGCTACAGCGAGGACAGATGTGGTGGCTTGCTTCTGCAAGAGAAGGGCTCAAGCGCTGGCGTGACATCTCCAACAAACCAAAGCGAGAAATACGACCGATTTGTACACGAGCGCGATCAAGACGAACGGCTTCACGTAGACGGTTTTCTACTTCTCGTTGGTGACGAACCGGGGTCATATCGATAAAGTCGATAACCACTAAGCCACCCAAGTCACGTAGACGTAATTGGCGAGCAATTTCGTCGGCTGCTTCTAGGTTCGTGTTTAGAGCTGTTTCTTCAATATCGCCGCCCTTGGTTGCACGAGCAGAGTTGATATCGATAGACGTTAGTGCTTCAGTCGGGTCAATAACAATAGAACCACCAGATGGCAGACGCACTTCACGTTGGAAAGCCGATTCAATTTGGCTTTCGATTTGGTAGTGGCTGAATAGTGGAACTTCGCCTTCATATTTCTTAACGCGGTTAAGGAAATCAGGGCGCACCAATTGAATGTGCTCTTTTGCACGTTCGTAGATGGTGTTGCTATCAATTAAGATTTCGCCAATATCACGACGCAAATAGTCACGGATTGCACGAACGATAACGTTACTTTCTTGGTGGATTAAGAATGGAGCAGGGTTAGAGTCCGCTGCACCTTTGATTGCACCCCAGTGGTTAAGTAGTACATTCAAATCCCACTCAAGCTCTTCAGCACTCTTGCCAACGCCAGCAGTACGTACGATTAGGCCCATGCCCTGAGGCAGTTCCAAAGTACTTAATGCGGCTTTTAGTTGAGTACGCTCGTCACCTTCGATTCGACGAGAAATACCGCCAGCACGAGGGTTGTTAGGCATCAGAACAAGGTAACTACCAGCAAGAGAAATGAAAGTAGTAAGAGCTGCGCCCTTGCTTCCACGTTCTTCTTTTTCCACTTGAACGATAACTTCTTGGCCTTCCGTTAGCACTTCTTTGATGCTTGGACGACCTTGGTAGGTGTAACCTTCAGGGAAATATTCGCGGGCAATTTCTTTGAGAGGGAGGAAACCGTGACGCTCGGCGCCGTAATCAACAAATGCGGCTTCTAAGCTTGGTTCGATACGTGTGATACGTCCTTTGTAGATATTCGCTTTTTTAGATTCATGACCTGGACTCTCGATATCAAGATCGAAAAGTCGCTGGCCATCAACCAGAGCGACACGCAACTCTTCTTTTTGAGTTGCGTTAATTAACATTCTTTTCATTGAAAATTCTCGTTGTCTTTTCTTTTATATCTTTCTTGTCGACTTGCCACTGTTTTTTCGCTCTTTCACGGTGCCTGATCCCATGGCTTGTATTTTGCAGCCTCCCGGCTGGAAGGGGATGCTCTCGGGCACTTCAGTCATCACAAGCCTCTTGTGGTTTCTGTTGGAAACGTAGACTTGTGACCCGCTATTTGGGCGGTAGGTACTCAACGTGAATATGCGAGGAGTAGGGTGGCAAGAGTGTTGAATTCGATGTGTCTCACGCCAATGCTGCACTCGACCTTCAACGATCTACTCACATTGCTTGAGGATAAATGATTGGTAATGAATAAAATGTAACCAAACCTTCCTTAGCAGCTGTGAACTATAGCAGTGCGCGTGGCTATCAGCAATCTGCTTTCACGCAAACGATAGAAAATTTGCCGCTAAACTCAAAATTTCTATTTTATAACTGGCTGTTTCATAAGCAATTGAGATGTGCAAACTGTTCAAGACAGAAAACAAATTGAGAACTTGATTGAGAGTTTTAATAATTTAAACAAAAGCTTGGCGAAATTTAGACCAGTATGTGCCACCGAGTGTTTCTTTTACGACAAGAATAATGTGAAGTCGCACGAAATTGAGTTTACAATACCGCCCATGAACGAAATAAGAACAAAAGTCCAGTTCGTCGACATCGACGAAGATATGGCGGGTCAGCGCATTGATAATTTTTTGCGCAACCAATTAAAAGACATTCCTAAAAGCATGATTTACCGAATTGTGCGTAAGGGCGAAGTGCGCGTAAATAAAAAGCGTATAAAAGCAGAGTACAAGTTAAAAGCAGGCGATCTCGTTCGTATTCCACCGGTGACCGTCGAGAAAAAAGATGACGATGTCGCACCAAGTACGAAACTTAACAAAGTCGCTGAGTTGGAAAATATGATTATCTTCGAAGATGACCATATGTTGATTCTAAACAAACCATCTGGCACCGCTGTGCATGGTGGCAGTGGGTTAAAGTTTGGTGCGATTGAAGCGCTTAGGGCTCTGCGTCCTCAAGCTCGCTTTCTTGAACTTGTGCATCGTATTGACCGTGATACTTCAGGGATTTTGCTGGTTGCTAAGAAGCGTTCTGCACTTCGTCACTTGCAAGCCCAGTTTCGTGAAAAGACAGTAAAGAAGTTTTACTTAGCTCTTGTCATGGGGCAATGGAAAAGCAGTTGTAAGGTTGTGAACGCGCCACTGCTCAAAAACGAAGTGAACAGTATTGTTCGTGTTAACCCTAATGGTAAGCCGTCAGAAACGCGTTTTAAGATTTTGGAAAAGTTCGAACAAGCTACATTGATTCAGGCGAGTCCGATTACTGGTCGAACTCACCAAATACGAGTTCATACGCAATACACTGGTCACCCAATCGCTTGGGATGATCGCTACGGTGATCGTCGCTTTGATGCTTACACAGGTCAAGTTGGTTTAGATCGTTTGTTCCTACACGCGGCAAACATCAAGTTCCAACACCCATCAAATGATGAGTGGATGGAAATCAACGCACCGATGGAACCGAAACTAGAAAAAGTGTTGGCGGGTTTAAGAAACGCGTAACCATGTTTTCCTCGCGGATGCAAAAGGGAGCCTGTGGCTCCCTTTTATCGTATTTGGGTTAAAGGACATCGAGTCCTTGAACATGCAACATATCAATCAAATCAATCAATGGTAGTCCGACAAGTGTGTTCGGGTCTTTACCGACTAATTTCGTAAACAAGCAAATTCCCATGCCTTCGCTTTTAAAGCTGCCTGCGCAGTAAAAAGGTTCTTCCCTGTCGACGTAGCGTTCGATTTGTTCAAGTGTTAAATCTCTAAAGTGCACCTCGAAAGAATCAAAGCCGACTTCTGTATGGTTTGTGACGGTGTTATGTACCGCAAGACCAGTATAGAAAGTGATGACTTTTCCACTTTGAGCCAAAAGTTGATTTATCGCGTTATCTCTATTTAAAGGCTTGCCAACGATTTCACCATTAATGACACAAACTTGGTCACTGCCGATAACTAAACTTGCTTTATCCGTCTGGCAAGATATTGCTTTCTCTTGGGCCAGTCTCTGCACAAGTTCGGTTGGCGTTTCTTGGTCAAAAGGTGTTTCATCGCAATCAGGTGGTAAACAAACGAATGGTAGTGAGAGCTTTTCAAGCAGTTGTTTACGAAAAGGGGAAGTTGAGGCTAAAACCAGTTGGTAATTTTTCATTTTGAATTACAATTCGTGGGAGCATTTCCAATAGGATAATCGATCAAAAATGATTCTGGCTAATGCTCTGTATGTTAAGCGTAAAAAAGTACAACTTTTTTGCCTTTTTCTTTGACTAATTTTGATTTGGAAGATAATATTCGCGCCCTATGCAAAAGGTAAAAATACCGCGAACGGTTGACCCAGCTAAAGCTGCACAGAAACGATTGGATTACGATGGCATCATCCAAGCTAGTCTTTTCAAGCGCTTAGTGGAAACAACTGAAGGCGTAAAACGCGACGCAGAAGTCTCATTGTCATTTGGGATGGATGAACAGCGACTCGTTGTTATCTCTGGTAAAGCTAACATCGAAGTCGATTTAGAGTGTCAGCGTTGTAATGAGGTATTCGCACATGAGTGCGAAGTTGAATTCCTTTCTACTCCTTACTACGGTGAGAAAACAGAACAGGAAGCACCAGAAATTTATGATTTGGTAGATCTAAATGAATATGGTGAATTAGACCTCATACAACTTGTTGAAGACGAGTTCATCTTAGCATTACCTCAAATTGCGATGCACGATGAAGCGGATTGTAGCGTTGATTCAAATAACATGGTTTTTGGTGAGATTCCTGAAGAAATTGAGGAAGAAAAACCGAATCCATTCGACGTTTTGAAAAGTCTGAAAAAGTAATAGGTGTGGTAGCCGATTCTTCTTCAGGTTTTTAACCCAATAGTATAGGAGTAGGGTCAATGGCCGTACAGAAAAACCGTAAAACTCGTTCTAAGCGCGGTATGCGTCGTTCACACGATGCGCTAACTACAGCTGCTCTATCTGTAGACGCGACTTCTGGTGAAACTCACCTACGCCACAACGTAACTGCTGAAGGTTACTACCGTGGTCAAAAGGTTATCAACAAGTAAGGTTGAACCTTTGCAAAGTATTACCGTTGCACTTGATGCAATGGGCGGGGATTTCGGTCCACGCGTAACAGTGCCTGCCGCCGTGCAGGCACTGTCTCATTTCCCAGAGCTAAAAGTGATTCTTATTGGTGATCAATCTCTGATCACGTCTCAATTATCTCAACTCGGTACCTCGACCAGTTCCCGCTTGACTATTCTTCACAGCGAGAAAGTTATCTCGAACTCAGAAAAACCTTCATTGGCGTTACGTAATAGCCAAAATAGTTCTATGCGTATGGCTATCGATTTGGTTTCTGAGCAGAAAGCGGATGCTTGTGTTAGTGGTGGCAACACCGGTGCATTAATGGCACTATCGCGTTTCATTCTTAAGTTACTTCCTGGCATTGAACGTCCTGCTTTAGTTTCCGCTTTACCGACGATTACCGGAAAGCGCACTTGGATGCTAGATCTGGGGGCGAATGTATCGTGCGATGCTGATAGCTTGTTCCAATTTGCTGTAATGGGCAGTGCATTAGCTGAAGAACACTTGGGTCGTCCTCCTCGCGTTGCTGTACTCAATATTGGCGCAGAAGAGATTAAAGGTAACGATTTAGTCAAACGTTGCGCAGAAATGCTTTCTCAGACCGATGCGATTAACTTTGTCGGTTATATTGAAGGTAATCAAATTTTGCATGATGTTGCGGACGTCATTGTTTGTGATGGATTTGTCGGCAACGTATGCTTAAAAGCCAGTGAGGGAACAGCTCAACTTTTTATCGAAAAAATTAAAACCAGCATAATGGCATCAACGATAAAGGGTTGGATAGCTAGAAAGTTGTTTTCTAGGCTGTTTAATGAACTAAAAACACTGAACCCCGACCAGTATAACGGCGCAAGTTTGCTAGGATTGCGCGGCATTGTCATAAAAAGCCATGGAAGTGCGGATGTATCTGCGATTGTCAATGCACTTGGCGAGGCAGTACACGAGGTCAAACGACAAGTACCAAGCCGTATTAGCGATCGTTTGGAAGCGGTTTTACTCGAGAGGCATTATTAGTCTTCATGTATAGCAAAATTTTAGGTACTGGCAGCTACCTGCCATCTCAGGTGCGTACAAACGCAGATCTAGAGAAAATGGTAGATACAAGTGATGAGTGGATCGTTGCTCGCACGGGTATTAAAGAGCGTCGAATTGCTGCAGAAAACGAAACTGTAGCAGACATGGCATTCTACGCAGCTGAAAACGCTATCGATATGGCGGGTATTGATAAAAACGATATCGACCTGATTATCGTAGCCACAACGAGCAGTAGCCATACTTTCCCTTCATCTGCGTGTCAGGTGCAGGCAAAGCTTGGCATTAAAGGTTGTCCAGCTTTTGACTTAGCCGCTGCTTGTTCTGGTTTTGTGTACGCATTATCTGTTGCAGACCAACATATCAAATCTGGTATGTGCAAAAACGTACTTGTGATTGGTTCAGATGCTTTGTCTAAAACGTGTGATCCGACAGACCGTTCAACCATCATCCTATTTGGTGATGGTGCCGGAGCCGTTGTCGTAGGCGCTAGCCAAGAGCCTGGCATTATCTCTACTCACATATACTCGGATGGTCAATTCGGAGAGCTTCTAAGCCTACCTGTACCTGTGCGGGGGCAAGATGCGGATAAATGGCTTCATATGGCTGGGAACGAAGTATTCAAAGTCGCTGTCACTCAGCTATCGAAACTAGTAAAAGATACGCTTGAAGCCAACAACATGCATAAGTCTGAACTAGACTGGCTAGTGCCGCACCAAGCGAACTACCGCATTATTTCAGCGACAGCGAAGAAACTTTCGATGTCACTAGACCAAGTCGTGATTACACTTGATAAACACGGCAACACATCAGCTGCTACTGTGCCAACAGCACTAGATGAAGCGGTACGTGATGGTCGTATTAAACGCGGTCAAACTCTGCTTCTTGAAGCGTTTGGCGGCGGATTCACTTGGGGCTCGGCCCTTGTGAAGTTCTAAGTTTCACAAGAATTCAAAATTTAAGGTGCACTTGGTGCATCTTATTTCTTTTTACTTTGCTTAAAGGAAAACAACATGAGCAAGTTTGCTATCGTATTTCCAGGTCAAGGTTCTCAAGCTGTAGGTATGCTTGCAGAACTAGGCGAACAATATGACGTAGTAAAACAAACATTTGCAGAAGCATCTGACGCACTAGGTTACGATCTATGGGCGCTTGTTCAAAATGGACCTGCAGAAGATTTAAACGAGACTTTCCGTACTCAACCAGCTTTGCTAGCTTCATCTGTTGCAATCTGGCGTGTATGGCAGGAACTTGGCTTAGAGCAACCAGCCAACCTAGCTGGTCACAGCCTAGGTGAGTACTCAGCACTTGTATGTGCGGGTGTTATTGACTTTAAAGAAGCCATCAAGCTGGTTGAATTACGTGGTCAACTTATGCAAGAAGCAGTACCAGCTGGTACTGGCGCAATGTACGCGATTATCGGTTTGGCTGATGATGCGATTGCAAAAGCGTGTGAAGACGCAGCGCAAGGCGAAGTGGTCTCTCCAGTAAACTTTAACTCGCCTGGCCAAGTCGTTATCGCTGGTAGCAAAGACGCAGTAGAGCGAGCTGGTGCGCTATGTAAAGAAGCTGGTGCGAAGCGTGCGCTTCCTCTTCCTGTTTCAGTACCTTCACACTGTGCACTTATGAAGCCAGCAGCGGAAAAACTTGCTGTAGCTCTTGAGTCTATCGAATTTAACTCACCACAGCTGCCAGTTATCAACAACGTTGATGTGGTTGCTGAGACAGATCCTGCAAAAATCAAAGATGCGCTTGTTCGTCAGCTACATAGCCCAGTTCGTTGGACTGAAACAGTTGAACTGATGCACGAACAAGGCGTAGAAAATCTTCTTGAGCTTGGCCCTGGTAAAGTTTTAACAGGTCTAACAAAACGTATCGTGAAAACGCTAACTGCAGCAGCAGTGAATGATATCGCATCGCTAGACGCTGCGAAGTAATCCATCAAGCGATAAATTTGCGATAAGAAAAGGAAACACAACATGATGAATCTAGAAGGTAAGATCGCGCTAGTTACCGGCGCAAGCCGTGGTATTGGCCGCGCGATCGCGGAACTTCTTGTCGAGCGAGGTGCTACGGTTATCGGTACTGCTACTTCTGAAAGTGGTGCGGCTGCTATCAGCGAGTATCTTGGTGATAACGGTAAAGGCTTAGCGCTTAACGTGACTGATGTCGAGTCTATCGAAGCGACATTAAAAACGATCAACGAAGAATTTGGTGTGATCGATATTCTGGTGAATAACGCTGGTATTACTCGTGACAACCTATTGATGCGCATGAAAGATGATGAGTGGAACGACATCATCGATACCAACCTAACGCCTATCTACCGCATGTCTAAAGCGGTTTTACGCGGTATGATGAAAAAACGTGCGGGTCGTATCATCAACGTAGGCTCTGTTGTTGGTACCATGGGTAATGCTGGTCAAACTAACTACGCAGCAGCGAAAGCGGGCGTGATTGGTTTTACTAAATCAATGGCTCGTGAAGTTGCGTCTCGTGGTGTAACAGTGAACACTGTTGCTCCTGGTTTCATCGAAACTGACATGACTAAGGCGCTAAATGATGACCAACGTGCGGCAACTTTGTCGAACGTGCCAGCAGGTCGTTTAGGTGACCCACGTGAAATTGCATCAGCAGTAGTTTTCCTTGCTTCTCCTGAAGCAGCGTACATTACTGGTGAAACTTTGCATGTAAATGGTGGCATGTACATGGTTTAATGCGACAGTTTATGCAAAATAAGCTATTTTACATTGTGAAAAATAGCCTATAGTTGCAGTTAACTGTCATGAACTTGTCATGCTTATGCGCAAGATTT
>NZ_JAWOTK010000008.1:0-156110 GCF_033338855.1 Vibrio sp. Vb0937
AACCCAAAAATTTGAATTACCATGAATAAAAATAAGTTTGTGAAATCTATTCTCGTTTCTTCGGTTGCCCTTTCTGCAACTTTCGCTCAATCTGCTCTTGCATCACCTATCGTTGTTCCAGATGCCCCTCAAATCGCGGCGAAGGGCTACGTGCTGATGGATTACCATTCAGGTAAAGTACTGGCAGAGAAAGAGATGAACACAAAATTGTCTCCAGCTAGTCTGACTAAGATGATGACCAGCTATGTAATCGGCCAAGAGCTAGCGCGTGGTAATATCTCAGAAGATGATGATGTCACCATCAGTAAAAATGCGTGGGCGAAAAACTTCCCTGATTCATCAAAGATGTTCATTGAAGTAGGCACAACAGTTAAAGTACGTGACCTGAACCGAGGTATCATCGTCCAGTCAGGTAACGATGCCTGTGTTGCGATGGCAGAACATATTGCAGGTTCAGAAGATGCATTTGTTGACCTAATGAACGCTTGGGCCAACACATTGGGTATGACTAACTCGCACTTTGCCAACGTTCATGGCTTAGATAACGCAGAATTGTACTCAACACCATACGACATGGCACTGCTAGGTAAAGCACTTATCCGTGACGTACCAAATGAGTACCGAGTGTATTCAGAGAAGAAATTTACTTACAACGGCATCACCCAATACAACCGTAACGGTCTACTTTGGGATAAGAGCATGAACGTTGACGGCATCAAAACGGGTCACACAAGTAATGCGGGTTACAGCCTAGTAAGTTCAGCAACTGAAGGTCAAATGCGCTTGGTTGCGGTCGTTATGGGTACTAAAGATGCCAATGCTCGTAAGTCAGAAAGCAAAAAGCTGCTAAGCTACGGCTTCCGTTTCTTCGAAACAGTGGCACCGCACAAAGCAGGTGAAACGTTCGTAGAAGAAAAAGTGTGGATGGGTAACAAAGACACCGTAGCACTGGGTCTTGACCAAGATACTTACGTAACACTACCGCGTGGTGAAGCGAAAAACTTAAAAGCAAGCTTCGTCCTTGAAAAAGAGCTAGAAGCCCCAATTAATAAAGGTGATGTAGTTGGTAAGCTATACTATCAGATCGATGGTGAAGATATTGCCGAGTACCCACTAATGGCACTAGAAACCGTAGAGCAAGGTAGTCTATTTAGCCGCATGTGGGATTACATCGTATTGTTATTCAAGAGCTTCTTCTAAAAAGAACGTTAGAGTAGCAAACTTATTCGCAAAGCCGCCTGAATGGGCGGCTTTTTAAGTTTGAGCTCCTCGTCTTGAGTTCCCCCTAATTTGACTGTACTATTTCGCACCGCAACGAATATCTACTGGAGTTATCGATATGCTAACCATCAACTCTGATGCAAAATTAAAAGACCTGCTTGAGTTCCCTTGTTCATTTACTTACAAGGTAATGGGTCATGCAAAGCCTGAACTTCCAGAGCTTGTTCTTGAAGTTATTCAGCGCCATGCTCCAGGTGACTACAGCCCGACCGTTAAACCAAGTGCTAAGGGCAACTACCACTCTGTGTCAATCAACATTACTGCAACCTCTATCGAGCAGGTTGAGACACTGTACAAAGAGTTAGGTGAAATTGACATCGTACGCATGGTTCTATAATTTTTTGATAGATTAAATTTTTTTTGAAAGCAGCTTTGGCTGCTTTCTTTTTATTTATCAAAGAGATAACGAGGCTTTACATCGCTTTCAGTTAAAAATCTGTTACGCAGCGGTAGAGCATCAGGGTTATCCGGTTTATAATCCAAAAACTTTATATATTAGCAACAGGAATTCCCATGCAACACCAACTTGTTGTAAAACGACTTGGCCGCCAAGACTATGAGCCTGTATGGAAGGCGATGCATGAGTTCACCGACCAACGCACAGAAGAAACCCGTGATGAAGTCTGGTTGGTAGAACATAACCCAGTATTTACGCAAGGACAGGCAGGTAAAGCTGAGCACTTGATTAACACTGGCGATATTCCTGTTGTACAAAGTGATCGCGGAGGTCAGGTTACGTATCATGGCCCTGGTCAGTTGGTCGCCTACTTCTTGATCAACCTACGCCGCAAAAAATTAGGTGTACGAGATCTCGTTACCACAATCGAGAACCTCGTGATCAACACGCTAAAAGCATACAATATTGACTCAGCCGCGCGACCTGACGCACCAGGTGTCTACGTTGCCGGTAAGAAAATATGCTCTCTCGGTTTACGCATTCGTAAAGGATGCTCGTTTCATGGTTTAGCCTTGAACGTAAATATGGATTTAACACCGTTTCTGCGTATTAACCCTTGTGGTTATGAAGGTATGGAAATGGTTCAGGTCAGCCAATTTGGCGGCCCAGACAATGTAGAAGCCGTAGAAAAACAATTAATAGAAGAACTCGTTACTTTGCTCGATTATGAGCAAGTAGAATTCAGCACAGAAGCACCTTCTCAAGGTAATAAAGCATGAGCAAACCAATCCAGATGGAAAAAGGCGTTAAATATCGTGACGCCGATAAAATGGCATTGATTCCCGTAAAGAACATGCCTACAGAGCAGAAAGAAGTGCTACGTAAGCCTGATTGGATGAAGATCAAGCTACCAGCCGACAGCCAACGAATTCAAGACATCAAGGCGGCGATGCGCAAGAATAAACTTCACTCCGTATGTGAAGAAGCATCTTGCCCTAACCTAGCGGAATGTTTTAACCACGGTACAGCTACCTTCATGATCCTAGGTGCTATTTGTACTCGTCGTTGTCCTTTCTGTGACGTTGCTCATGGCCGCCCATTGCCACCGGAAGCAGAAGAGCCTCAAAAACTGGCGAAAACCATCGCCGATATGAAGCTGAAATACGTAGTAATCACTTCTGTAGACCGTGACGATCTGCGTGATGGTGGTGCACAGCACTTTGCCGACTGTAACCGCGAGATCCGTGCGTTGAACCCGCATATTAAGATTGAAACTCTGGTTCCTGACTTCCGTGGTCGTATGGACGTAGCGCTTGATCTAATGAAAGATAACCCGCCAGATGTCTTCAACCACAACCTAGAAACAGCGCCACGTCTTTACCGTAAAGCTCGCCCAGGTGCAAACTACAAGTGGTCGCTGGAGCTTCTTAAGAAGTTCAAAGAGCAGCATCCAAATGTACCGACCAAATCTGGTTTGATGATGGGTCTTGGTGAAACCAAAGAAGAAATCATCGAAGTACTGAAAGATCTACGCGCACACGGCGTAACGATGCTGACTCTAGGTCAGTACTTAGCGCCAAGCCGTCACCACTTGCCAGTAGAACGTTACGTTCCGCCATCAGAGTTTGACGAGCTAAAAGAAGTTGCACTAGAGCTTGGCTTCACGCACGCAGCGTGTGGTCCATTTGTTCGCTCTTCTTACCATGCCGATATGCAAGCTCAAGGTATCGAGATTAAATAAGCTCTCGCTTGTTTTGAAAAGCTTGTTTTGAAGAGAAAAGGTTGGCTCAGTGCCAACCTTTTTTGTATCTGTCAAATGATGATAAAAAGCCATTCTACCTCCGTCATTCTGAACAGCGAGGAACGAGCGTGATTGAGAATCAGTTTCCAACGTACTGATGATTTTTTGGGAAACGCTGAGTAAAAGAGTGTGCCTCAACAAGATTCCTGCTCTCGCCTAGGCTCGTCGGAATGACGCGGTTTGGATATATTGAAAGGGACAGTGTTGGTAGCCATCTCCTTATCACACACTCTTCGCTATATCTCATTCCAAACGCCAGACAAACAAAAAGGCCCTCAATTGAGGACCTTTAGTATATCAATGTTCAAAATAGATGAGTCGAGTTCTAGGAGAACACACGGAGTTTGCGCGAGCAAGTGAGTATGTTCGACACCGAAATTGACTCATTCTATGAAGAATAGTTAGGCGTAAACCGGTAGACGCTTACAAATTTCGAGCACTTTCTGTTTAGTCGCTTCGATAACTTCTTCGTTGCCGATGTTATCTAGAACGTCACACATCCAGTTTGCTAGCTCTTTTGCATCTTCTTCAGTGAAGCCACGGCGAGTGATCGCTGGCGTACCTACACGGATACCAGACGTTACGAATGGGCTGCGTGGGTCATTTGGTACTGAGTTCTTGTTTACAGTGATGTTTGCTGCACCTAGTGCCGCGTCTGCGTCTTTACCAGTGATATCTTTGTCGATTAGGTCAACAAGGAACAAGTGGTTTTCTGTACCGTTAGATACGATTTTGTAGCCACGCTCTTGGAACTGACCAACCATTGCTTTTGCGTTTTTCACTACGCGAGCTTGATAAGCTTTGAACTCTGGCTCCATCGCTTCTTTGAACGCTACTGCTTTACCAGCGATAACGTGCATTAGAGGGCCACCTTGACCACCAGGGAACACTGCTGAGTTCAATTTCTTGTACATATCTTCGCCAGCATTTGACAAGATAAGACCACCGCGAGGACCTGCTAGTGTTTTGTGCGTCGTTGTTGTTACCACGTGAGCATGCGGTACTGGTGTTGGGTATTCACCGGCGGCGATAAGACCAGCTACGTGCGCCATATCAACAAATAAGTAAGCACCTGCTTTGTCAGCGATTTCACGCATGCGTTTCCAATCAACGATTTGCGAGTAAGCAGAGAAACCACCGATGATCATCTTAGGTTTGTGTTCAAGTGCTAGCTGTTCCATCTCGTCGTAGTTGATTTGACCAGCTTCATCGATACCGTAAGGGATAACGTTGTAGTGCTTACCCGAGAAGTTTACTGGTGAACCGTGAGTTAGGTGACCACCGTGCGCTAGGCTCATGCCTAAAACTGTATCGCCAGGGTTAAGAAGCGCCATGTAAACTGCGCTGTTTGCTTGAGAACCTGAGTGAGGCTGTACGTTAGCGTACTCACAACCAAATAGTTGGCATGCACGCTCAATTGCTAGTGCTTCAGCTTTATCTACGTACTCACAACCGCCGTAGTAACGCTTACCTGGGTAGCCTTCAGCGTATTTGTTCGTTAGCTGAGAACCTTGCGCTTCCATTACACGTGGGCTTGTGTAGTTTTCAGAAGCGATAAGTTCAATGTGTTCTTCCTGGCGAAGAGTTTCTTCCTGGATAGCTGCGAACAGTTCCGCATCGTAATCTGCGATGTTCATATCACGCTTAAGCATCTGTATCTCCTGACTCAGATTAGTACTGAAAGTTGCAAAAAAACTGTTGAATGACCCGACGCAAACGTTTTCGTCACCCTAATGGCGCGCATTCTACATAATTTGATTTAGGTCATAAAGAGAAATTTACAATTTTTCTCATGCAGTTTTTTCATGATGACAAGCAATGTTTATCATGCCAGCATTGCAATCGCATAACGACAATCTATTGCCTGTCAAATTTGTGCTTTACACCCTGTAAAACAGCAATTACATAGGTTTACCGTAAATTTTACCCTCTAGCTACCGAAAAGATCATCTTTTTACTACTATGCACGCCTTATTTATCACTAATGACTGCAACATTGATGGAAAAACACTCATTAAAAGAAGACTGGATAGCGATTCTCACGGGTACCTTTTTAGTAGCTCAAGGCGTTTTCTTTCTCCAATCCGCGAACCTTCTAACGGGAGGCACGACTGGATTGGCTCTGCTTATTAGCCAATTTACACCTTTTACCTTTGGTGTGCTGTACTTTTTAACAAACAGTCCTTTTTACTTACTAGCATGGAAACGCTTCGGCCGTCATTTCGCCATTAATAGTGCCATTTCTGGTGCGTTGGTTTCTATCTTTGCCGATCATCTTTATTTGCTAATCTCGCTCGAATCGGTAAATGAAGTTTATTGCGCCGTCGCAGGCGGACTTTTAATGGGGCTCGGTATGCTGATCCTATTCCGACATCGCTCCAGCTTGGGTGGCTTTAACGTGCTGTGTTTGTTTATCCAAGACAAATTTGGCATTTCAGTTGGCAAAAGCCAAATGGCAATCGATGCATGTATCCTGTTTGCTTCATTCTTCTTTGTCACACCAGAAGTGATTGGCCTTTCAATTTTGGGGGCGTTTGCACTCAATGTCGTGTTAGCGATGAACCACAAACCGCACCGCTATTCCGTGACCTACGGTTCATAAATTTTTGATAATGATTGAAGCGCGATTTATAAGATTTCGCGCTCCAATCGCTATATAATACTTCGCGATTTCCAAATAGATCGGTACGGTATGCGCGACTTTCTGCAACAAGCTAAACAGACTCACAGTTGTATTGCGATTGGAGAGCTGATCTATAACCCGAAGACACAGAACCTTCATCAAGATGCTATCGCGATTGATCTTGAACCTCGCACCATTGAATTATTAGAACTGCTGTTAACAAGCGTTGGCCACCCACTCTCTGCTGACACCATTATTGAAACCATTTGGCAGAGCAAGTTCATCTCTAAGAATGTGCTCACGAACCGCATTAGCACCTTACGTGCACTGCTACAGCAGTACTTACCCGAATACGATGCCGCTAAGCTTTTAGTCACTTACCCCCGCAAAGGCTACTTTCTTAACCCTGCCAATATTCGTTTAGTGCCACCAGCGAAAAACCATCGGCGCGTTATCTCAACCCAGGTGGCGAGTAATAAGAGCTTCAAGCTGATTTTTGCTTACAGCTTATGTGCCATACTTGCGGTATGTAGCATGACACTCGCAAGCTTGTTATGGCAACGCCAAGAAATCTCAACACAGCAAACACGTCATCAACTACTGATTCCCAAAGTCGAGCTACTACTCAACCGTGTCGATTCAATCGGCTCTCAGGCGCGAAAATACCGCATACTGGTCAAAGCCATCTTGCTGCAACAACAGGTTGAATATCCATACACCGACATCGCCAACCAAGATGCTCCTAGTTACTTTCTTGATCCTATCGGTCATACGCCATATTTCCCTGGCGCACGAAACATGCAGACCAGCGACTACGAGCTCAATATCGAGTTAAAAGACGGCACAAAACAGGGCATCTTGAAAGCGCAGATGAACCTTATTTATCCTGCGACGGGCAAGTTGGCGTTTCGCAATGAGTACACACTGCGTTTATCTGACTTACAATCGGATATTTTCCAAATGCATTCGGATGTCGCGCAATACTTCAATCTGCCTGCACCTTCGGCAAGTACGTGGCAGCTTTCGGATATTCACAAAAAAATGTTATTCGAGAATGCCTTTTCTAGCCAACCTCTCCGACAATCTGATGAGTTTGCGGCTATCACAACGGCAAGACATCTAGCCTTATACGAGCACGAACATCAAAAGCTGGAAGCGTATTTAACTCAAGTACAATCGTCGTTTGATGTTTTGCCAGATGAGCTGAGCCTCTGGTTAGGTCTATTGCATTTCAAATTAGGTAACTTAGACAGGGCAAAAGCTCTGTTAACGACACCAGATGGCGACTCACGTATCCAAAACGCACTGATTTATACCTTTGTGTCTCACATTGCTCACAAGCAGAACAAACTTGAACAGTTCCGTCTCAACTACATGGAATCACTGGTGGCGCTGCTGCGCGTTTTACCTTCCGAAACCTTGTTTGAGCGTCTTTCTCAATCTGAATCAAAAGAGACTTGCCTCCAACCGTGGAAAACGTTGCATGTTAGTGTGACCGATCAAGAAATCATAAGCCGATGGAAAGCGCTCATTAACGAGTATTGCACTAATGTGGCCAACGAAATAACCACCAATAAAACAAAGACCTAAATATAAAATTAAGCTTTCGTTAACCCCTGTTAGCTTTTGTTTTTTGCCCTTTTTCTCTCGCTGAACTTAGCATGCTCGCATTCAAGCAACGGCCCAACATGAAGCGGCCTTATCAATCAGGAATGTAAACCATGCTAAACAAAATGACGCTTATCGCGGCAGCAACTCTGGCTCTTTACGGCTGTGGCGGAGGTTCGTCTTCTGGCAGTGCGAATCCAAACAAAGTGCCTCAAGAAAGTTTCGACGTCTCGATTCACAACTCAATCTTCGCTCCCACGCCAAGCACACAGCTAAACTACGCATTTAGCTTGGATGGCCAACCAGAAGGCGACATGAAACTGAGCTTCCAAGCGATGGGTCGCGAGCAAATATTGGCAGCATTGGCACAAATCCCAAACAGCGAGGCAATGGTCCAGTTGGTTAATGACTTGGTGAACTACGGCGCCGAACAGTTCTACTATTCAGACGAGCAGTACAACGACGACGAAGAGAGCAATACGCTTTACTTTGCAGGATCAGATGGTGCACTCCATGAAATCACTGACGCTTATTTCATTGGTCATCAGTTTATTGCCATGCTTATGCACAGCGGTCCGATTTTCCGCCTAAACGGTGACGACGTAAAAGAGAAAAGCCCGAATATTGACATCGGTGAAGAAACTATGTCTCTGCAAACCATTCTTACAGGCTACGCAGTTCACAACCTTCTAGACCGTTTTGAAGAGCATGAGTGGGTACAAAACCTTCCTATGACAGCATCTTGCCAAGTGGTTTGGCAACAGCAAATCCGAGAAACTGGCGTGCGTAAATCGTTCTCGATCTCAGGCAAGAAAATTGAAGCGGCATACCTGATGGAAGAGAACATCTACAACCTAAACTGTGATGACATGGACTCAATGGAGTTCGCCACTTCGGCAGAACGTTGGTTTAATCCGAGCTTAGGTCTGATAGAACAAATTGAACTGCAGAAAGTACAACAAGTACAAATCAACGAAGAGAAAGTGCAGCTAACAGCGATTGAAACAAAATAAGCTAGAGATATCTCAATAAAAGAAGGCTTTGGGGAGCACACCAAAGCCTTCATCTCGAATATCAATCTTAGGGGTGATGACACCCGAGTTTATTCTTCTATCAACAAAATACGAGTTTCGTAAGGTCGTAACACTTGATGGTTTGACGCGACTGCGCTCGCTGAGTTTTGATAGTTAGATAGCAAGTTTTTCGCTTTACTCATATCAAAACGTTCTGGCAGAACGCATTCCACCTCTTCAGCGTAGTAGTTATTGATACACAGCAGCGTTTGCTTATCGTTCTGACGAGCGTAAGCGAAAATACGTTTGTGCTCTGGCAGTAAATCTTCATAACGGCCATCGGTGATGACTGGAACCTGTTTACGCAGTTCAATCAGACGCTTGTAAAAGTAGAACACCGAGTTCAAATCGGCAACCGCAGCTTCAGCATTGATTTCAGAGTAATTCTGCGCCACTTCAAGCCACGGCGTTCCCTCAGTAAAGCCCGCGTGTTTTGCACTGTTCCATTGCATTGGTGTACGTGAATTATCACGCGACTTCTGTGCCAAGATCGCCATCATATCGTCATGAGATACACCATCACGGTTGACCATAATGTCGTACATGTTAGTACTTTCAACATCACGATATTGGCTGATTTCGGTATAATCCGGGTTGGTCATGCCGATCTCTTCCCCCTGGTAAACATAAGGTGTGCCTTGCATCATGTGCACTGATGCCGCAAGCATCTTGGCAGATTCAACACGGTATTGCTCGTCGTTACCTAATCGGCTCACAACGCGTGGCTGGTCGTGGTTACACCAGAACAGCGCCCCCCACCCTTTGCCATTTAAGCCCGTTTGCCAATGATTGAAGATCTGTTTTAACTGAATGAAATCAAACGGCGCTTTGGTCCATTTTTCACCATTTGGATAATCGACTTTCAGATGATGGAAGTTGAACACCATGGATAGCTCTTTGCCGTCTAGCGAAGAATATTGCTGGCAGTGCTCTAGCGTAGTGGAAGACATTTCACCCACCGTCACGCTGCCGTATTTTTGAAACACAGATTCGCTAATCTCTTGAAGGTATTCGTGCACACGTGGACCATCCGTGTAGAAACGACGACCATCACCAATATCGTCACTTGGAAAATCTTGCTGCTTGGAAATCAGGTTGATAACGTCGAGACGGAAACCATCCACTCCTTTTTCTGCCCAGAAGCTGATGACTTCTTTCACTTCTTCACGCACTACTGGGTTTTCCCAGTTTAAGTCCGCTTGCTCTTTAGCAAAAAGGTGCAAATAGTACTGGCCTGTTTTTTCATCCAGCGCCCAAGCGTTGCCACCAAACTTTGATTGCCAGTTGTTTGGTTCAGCACCATCTACCGGATCTTTCCAGATGTAGTAATCACGGTATGGGCTGTTTTTATCACCCAGTGCGGATTGGAACCACTTGTGTTCTGTCGACGTGTGGTTCACTACAATGTCCATGATGATACGAATACCCAACTGATGCGCTTCTGCTAGCAAAGTATCAAAGTCTTGCATCGTGCCGAACTCAGGGTTGATCGAGTAGTAATCGGAGATGTCATAACCGTTGTCGATCATTGGCGATTGGTAAACCGGCGTCAGCCAAATCGCATCCACACCAAGATGCTTAAGATAATCCAGCTTAGAAATGATCCCTTTGATGTCGCCCGTGCCTTTACTGCCACTGTCACAAAAGCTTTTTGGGTAAATTTGATAGATGGTTGCGGTTTTCCACCAGCTCTCATCATGCTTGGTCATAGCCATTTCTAACACTCACTTACCAGTAATCGGAAACTTAAAATTTGAAAAGAAAAATAGGAGGAGGCAGCCAAGTCACTGCCTCAAATAGAATTACGCGTTTGCAGGCTCAAGCTCACCTTTGGCTTGTGCACGCTTATAAAGAATTAACGTTAATGCAGCAGGTACCAGCATTGCGACTAACATAGCCAAAGCAAAAATGCCCCAGAACTGCGGTTGGATAGACAAGATGCCCGGCAAACCGCCCACACCGATACCGTTCGCCATTACGCCCGCACTACCACAAATAGCAGCAGCACACGCACTACCGATCATCGCGCTCAACATTGGGAACTTGTATTTCAAGTTGATGCCGTACATCGCCGGTTCAGTCACGCCAAGGTAAGCAGAGATAGCCGCAGGCACTGAGATATCACGCTCGCCGTGTTTTTTACTGATGATAATGATGCCGACGACCGCAGACGCTTGAGCAATATTTGAAAGCGCAATCAGAGGCCAAATTGGCGTGCCGCCTAGCTCTTGCATTAATTGAAGGTCAACCGCGTTGGTGGTGTGGTGAATACCAGTAATGACCAATGGCGCGTATAGGAAGCCGAAGATGGTTGAGCCAATCATTGCGAAGTCACCTGTCATGGCTGCTTTTGCTGCGAAAGCAACACCATCACCCAACATACGACCGAATGGGCCAATGATAGAGTGCGCAAGAATCACAGACACAATGATAGAGACAAACGGCACAACCACTAGGTAAAGGTAAGACGGAATGATGCGTTTTAAGTTGGTTTCAATAAACGCCAGAGCCATACCAGCAAGCATTGCTGGAATCACTTGCGCCTGATAGCCCACTTTCTCGATGGCAAATAAGCCAAAGTCCCACACTTCGGGTACTTGCTTACCAATCAGGTAGGCGTTCATCAACTGTGGCGAAACCAATGTTACACCAAGCGTGATACCCAGAATCGGAGTACCGCCGAGCTTTTTCACTGTCGACCAACACACGCCAACCGGTAGGAAGAAGAAGATCGCCTCACCAATCAGCCATAAGAAAGAGTGTACCGTTGCCCAAAACTGGCTGATTTCCGTTAGCGTTTGACCATCAAACATCTTGATGTCGCCAATCACGTTACGGAAACCAAGGATCAGACCACCGGTAATGATCGCAGGTAGCAGTGGTACAAAGATTTCTGCAAGGTGGGAAATACCACGCTCAACGATATTCATGTTTTGACGAGCAGCGTTCTTCGCTTCGTCTTTGCTGGCTTCACTTTTACCCGTCAGTCCGATCAGTACCTTGTAAACTTCATCCACTTCAGTACCGATAACCACTTGGAACTGGCCTGCGTTGGTAAAGCAGCCCTTCACCATCGGTAATGCTTCTAACTGTTTCGTATCTGCTTTGTCCGTATCATTTAGAACAAAACGCAAGCGAGTTAAACAGTGACTTACACTGGCAATGTTGTCCGGCCCCCCGACCAGCTCAATAAGACGCTCCACGTCTTTACGCGCAATCTTACTCATAACTTTGTCCACCCTGTATTGGATACATTCGATTCATCATTTTGTTTTTATAAATGGGAACATTCCCATTTCTTAATTTTAATATTGCCATCCGAAGGCAAAAAACAAAATGGGAACAGTCCCATTAATTGAGAGTGATCACAGTATAATTTTAGAGCAGATCGTTTTAGTGTGGGTCAATAAACGATAGGCTGTTGAGTAAAGTGAACCACTTCCTCATCGCCATTTAATTGATTGATCAGCATGTTAGCGGACTTCTCACCTGCAAGGGTATAACCTGGGTCGACACTAAATACTTTAGGGAAAAGGAAAGAGAGCAATTCATTACCACCAACACCTGTCACAACCACGTCTTCACGTCCTAACTCTTGAAGACGCTTAATCACGCCCAACGCGATAGTGTCACTGGCGCACACGATGGCCTGAGTATCAGATTGAAGGACTTTGTCTACCAACTGATAAGCACTTTCATGGCTCAACTTACCCGTTTGGAAACAAGGTGCAATTTGCTTGCGTTGACACCAAGCTTTATAAGCATTTAGACGAGCTAAGCCAGTGGTTTTGTCTTCAGGGTCAACACCAATATAAGCAATGCGAGATAAAGATTGCTGCTCAAGGTGAGACAAAGCCATGTCTATCACACCTTGGTTATCGTAGTTGATCGAGGAAACCATTTGCGTGTCCATCGCGATCACGACGATACGATTACCCCACTCCGCCAATGCTCGCTCATCACATCCAGTAAAACCAAACACGATCACCCCATCGACGTTGCGACGTTTAAGCACATCCAAATGCTCATTGGTTTTATCGCGATCGAATTGGCTCTCCATGATCACCGCATCATAACCAGCGGAATACAAAGCATTGAGCATGGTACCAACGGCGCGATTTTCTGATGGTGAGTCTAAACGGGAGATGATAACCCCAATGACTTTTTGGCTGCCACCACGCATCGACTGCGCCGACTTTGATGGGACGTAGCCTGATTCACGAATGATTTGCTCTACCTTCTCACGCGTTTGCGGTTTTACCTTGGGATCGTTAGTAAGCACACGGCTTACTGTTGATTTGCCCACGCCTGCCAATTTTGCGATATCAAGAATGGTGAGTTTTTTGCTCATAAGTGTTCAGATTAAAAGAAGGAATCAAACAAAAGGGAAGCAGTGGCTTCCCTTATCTCAGTCAGTAATGAAGATTACTTGTTTAAGTACGCAGGCACATCTGCAATGCTATCTAATACTACCGTTGCAATGGCTTCGCCCTGTTCCGTTACTGGCTTACCAGTGCGAACCAAAATCTTAGTGCCAACGCCTGCCGCTTCTGCTGCCATCATGTCTTCAGCTTTATCGCCGATCATCACAGATTTCTCCATGTCGATCTTCAAGAAGTCACGCGCAGAAATGAACATACCTGGTTTTGGCTTACGGCACTCACAATCTTGCTTGTACTCGCCAATGCCATGTTCTGGATGATGTGGACAGTAATAGATACCATCGAACTCAACACCATTATCAGCAAAGTTCCAATCCATCCATTGAGTCAGAGACAAGAAACGGTCTTCACTGAATTTACCGCGTGCGATGCCCGATTGATTCGTCACTAACACTAGAAGGTAGCCTTTATCTTTTAGCGCTTTCGTCGCTTCAAATACACCATCAATGTACTCAAAATCATGTTCGTCATGAACGTAGCCGTGGTCAACGTTTATCACGCCATCACGATCGATAAAAACAGCAGGTTTTGCCAAAACGTATTTCTCTATTAACTCGGTTTAATCAGATTATTACATACCTTATAAACTTCAACACTATCTAATTCATTCTAGGCCTCGACAAAACAGTTGATTTGTTGGGCAAGAATCGGTAAATCTGAGGGTGCCCCGCCATCTACCTCCTGCTTGTTATCTATACATCTTCGCTTCAAAACAGAACATCCATACATTTAGACGTCTAGACGTAAAAATATCTATTGACTTCATTCTGCTTAACCCATAGCATCAACTGAAAATTGAGATAAAGCTCAACATTAAGTTCTGTCAAAGGCCGTTTTTGACAGCGAAGTTCCCCGTATCTTTGGGCAGGTTGAAACATGATAGAAATAAAAAACGTCAATAAAGTGTTCTACCAAGGCAGTAAGGAAATCCTTGCCCTGAAAGACATTAACCTACACATCGACAAAGGCACTATCTTTGGTGTTATCGGTTCATCAGGTGCTGGTAAAAGTACGCTGATCCGCTGTGTCAACATGTTAGAAGCGCCGACCTCTGGTTCCATCATCGTTGATGGTGTGGATCTAACCAAACTCAGCAAAAAACAACTAGTCGAAACACGCCGTAACATTGGCATGATCTTCCAGCACTTTAACCTGCTTTCGTCTCGTACTGTGTTTGATAATGTAGCACTGCCACTAGAACTGGCAGGTAAAGACAAATCGCAAATCACAACAAAAGTAACTGAGTTGCTAAAGCTTGTGGGCTTAGCCGACAAACACGAGAGCTACCCATCTAACTTAAGTGGCGGACAAAAACAGCGTGTGGCAATTGCTCGTGCATTGGCATCCGATCCTAGCGTGCTGCTTTGTGATGAGGCCACTAGTGCGCTAGACCCGGCAACAACTCAATCTATCCTTGAGTTATTGAAAGAGATCAACCGCAAACTCAACATCACGATTTTACTTATCACTCACGAAATGGAAGTCGTAAAAAGTATCTGTCACGAAGTAGCAATCATCGGTGGTGGTGAGCTGGTGGAAAAAGGCACCGTTGGCGATATTTTTGCGCACCCTAAGACAGAGCTGGCACACCAATTCATTCGCTCAACGCTGGATCTTTCCATTCCTGAAGATTACCAAGCACGTCTGCAAGCAGAGCGTGTTGATGGCAGCTACCCGTTGGTTCGCTTAGAGTTTACTGGCGCAACCGTCGATGCACCGTTAATGTCGCAAATTTCTCGTAAATACAATATTGATGTGAGTATTTTGAGTTCCGACCTTGATTACGCTGGTGGCGTGAAATTCGGCATGATGGTCGCAGAGCTATTTGGTAACGAAGAAGATGACAACGCAGCTCTTGAATACCTGCGTAAGCACAACGTAAAAGTAGAGGTACTTGGTTATGTCCTTTAATACGATTTCTGAATGGCTGAGTTTAAACAGCAAACTACTTTTAGGTGCAACGTGGGAAACGCTTTACATGGTTGCGGTTGCCGGATTAGTCGGCTTTGCTGTGGGTATTCCATTAGGCGTAATCCTCCATATTACTAAGAAAGGCGGCCTACTTGAAAACACCAAACTAAATAGCGGCTTAGGCGCTATCGTTAACATTGGTCGTTCTGTGCCATTCCTCGTACTGATGGTTGCGATTATTCCAGTGACAAAAATGCTGGTTGGAACCTTTATCGGTACAACCGCAGCAATCGTCCCACTGACTATTGGCGCCATTCCTTTTGTCGCTCGTCTTATTGAAGGTGCTTTATTAGAAGTACCGACAGGCTTGGTGGAAGCAGCGCAGTCAATGGGGGCGACTCCAACACAGATCATCACAAAAGTTCTACTACCTGAAGCAATGCCGACTATTGTTAACTCAGTAACGATTACCTTGGTCACTCTCGTTAGCTACTCAGCTATGGCGGGTACGGTAGGCGGCGGCGGCCTAGGTGACGTAGCCATCCGTTACGGTTTCCACCGCTACGATGTAACTATCATGGCCGTGACTGTCGTGATGTTGATTGTTCTAGTACAGATTATTCAGTCTATCGGCGACGCAGTGGTGCGCCGTGTAGACCACAGATAAGCATCAAAAATACAAATTATAAGGAGATAAAGATGAAATTTAGCCTTAAAGGTCTTTTGACTGTAGCAACGGCCGCCTCTGCTCTTGCTCTAGCGGGTTGCGGCGACAAAGAAGTAGACGTAAACAAAGTAAAAGTTGGCGTTATTGCTGGTGCTGAAGCACAAGTAGCCGAAGTTGCCGCTAAAGTAGCAAAAGAGAAATACAACCTAGATGTTGAGCTAGTAACATTTACCGATTACGTAACACCAAACGCCGCTCTGGATGATGGTTCAGTAGACGCGAATGCGTTCCAGCACAAACCATACCTAGACCAACAAGTGAAAGACCGCGGCTACAAACTGGCTATCGCGGGTAACTCATTCGTTTACCCTATTGCTGGTTACTCAAAGCAAGTAAAATCAATTGATGAAATTCAAGATGGCGCACGCATCGCAGTACCAAACGACCCAACGAACCTAGGTCGCTCACTACTGCTTCTTGAGCAACAAGGTTTGATTACGCTACGTGATGGCGTTGGTCTACTCGCTACAGTACGTGACATCGTAGGCAACCCTAAAAATATCGAAATCATTGAACTAGAAGCCCCACAGCTTCCACGTTCACTGGATGACGTAACGCTATCTATCATCAACACCACTTACGCAAGCTCTATCGACCTATCGCCAGAGCGTGACGGCGTGTTCGTTGAAGATAAAGACTCACCATACGTAAACCTAATTGTCGCTCGCGAAGAAAATGTTAATGCGCAAAACGTACAAAACTTCGTAAAAGCTTACCAAACGGAAGAAGTTTACGAAGCGGCAAAAGAGCTGTTCAAAGGCGGTGTTGTGAAAGGTTGGTAATCCCACTTTTCAAAACATGACTGAAAACAACGTTCTAAACATAAACGTTCTAAACACAAAAGGGCTGATGTGAAAACATCAGCCCTTTCTATTTGTCTATCTGCCCATTTAAGTAGCTTCAATTCGCTACTTAAGATGGTCCCAAGAGATATTCGACACGATTCGGCAGTCATCACACTTAAAATGAAATATGTCATGTAGTGGCTCATCGAGTAGCCACTCGCCATCGCATTTTGGACACTTGCGCGCTTTCTCGCTCTCCAGCGACTGACCACCGACACGATACTGGTAATAGTACGTAGGGATCTTCGTGATGTATTCGATACGGCCACGTAAGTCCCAACCTCGGCGAAACAGCACACTATCCACATCGCAAATTTCGTGCAGCGCCGCATGTTCCGCTCGGCAGCCCCCTGCCATTTGGATTTCATCACACGCTTGCCACTCAGTCTGCCACTTAATGACAGCTTTATGGTCTCCATTAAGTGTTGGCTCATTACGATACAAAGGAATTGGCAACAGGGTTTCACCACTTCGCAAAGGCGAACACGTATGAACATAAGTCGTGTACAACACTTGCCAGCTAGGTGTCTCTTCTTCGGCTGCTTGTTCTGAATTCAAATCACGCCCCAGCATACGCATTTTCGGTGCAAGCAAAGACGCATCCGACAAACGGTTCATGCACACTTTGACGAAATCTGAGTGATAACGTGGATGCAAGCTGTCTTGTTCTGGGCAAACAACACGAACGAAAAATTCACCTTCTCCCATCACTATCGGAAATTCACGACCTAATACTTGGCCGTTGTAACGCAGAGCATCCATCAAGCCATTAATGGCTTTGTCTACCGCGCTGACGGTGGTGTTATCAAAACACTCAAACTGCAACTCAACAACATACATACTTAGACGGCAGCCTCTAACTTATTCAAGAACTCAACCAATGAATCTGCCAATACATCACGTTTAGAGGTGCCCAAACGCTCTAGAATCACATTGCCAGTGAGGTTACAAATAGAAATCACATCCATTTCCTCACCTGTCGCTGCGATAAATACTGTTGGTTTAAGTTTCAAGCGGCGCTGCGTCACCAAATGACCAAGAATATTTTCTTGTAGACGCACGAAATCATCATCGCTCCAGACTTGCAGCAGCGTCAACGAATTACCTTGCCAAGTTGCCTCCATATCGGCGCAGTATTGAGAACCATAAAAGGCTTTAACATCATCTTGCAGTGACAACTCAATCGCATTTTCCACATTGGTGAAATCGGCCATTTCATCACGTGCGACCGCTTTCCAAAGCACCTTTCCATCACGCTTCTCTTCGACACAAGGAGAAACAAGCTCTGCAAGCTCTTCACTGCTTGGCAACTCATTGTGCTTAGCTTGCCAAGCTTGTTGGTAGCGCAGGCTGAACTCTTGTAGCGCCTGAGTAACGTTTTGGGTCATGAAGGTCTCCTCATTCCTTATTTATCAGATAGCCGTACTTGCCTGATGGCAATTGACCAGCGGATTCAGTAAAATTCTCGCCATTCTAATCGAAAACGACCACAAAGTATGAGCAAATATTCTGACGCTAAAGAGCTTGCTGGCCTAACACTAGGTAAAACGACCGAGTATGCGAACCAGTATGACCCAAGCTTGCTGCAACCAGTCCCTCGCAGCCTGAACCGAGATGACCTTCAGTTAGGCGATACTCTGCCTTTCATGGGGCACGACATTTGGACGCTGTATGAACTGTCTTGGTTAAATAGTAAAGGTTTACCACAAGTGGCCGTTGGCGAAGTATACATTCCAGCCACCAGCGCAAACTTGATTGAATCGAAGTCTTTCAAACTGTACTTAAACAGCTACAACCAAACCCGCTTTGCAAGCTGGGAAGAAGTGACTGAGCGTTTAACACAAGACCTGTCTGAATGCGCAGGTGAAAAGGTGCTGGTTGAGGTGAATCCAGTGACTCACTATACCAATCAACCTATCGTGACAATGGACGGTGAATGTATTGATGACCAAGACATTGACATCACCAGTTACGATTTCGATGCCGATTTGCTTGAAGGTGCAGCAGGTGAAGTACAAGTTGAAGAGGTGCTACATAGCCACCTATTGAAATCAAACTGTTTGATCACTAACCAACCCGACTGGGGCAGTGTAGAAATTCGCTACCAAGGCGCAAAAATAGAACGTGAGAAGCTGTTACGTTACTTAGTGTCTTTCCGCGAGCACAATGAGTTCCACGAGCAGTGTGTAGAGCGTATTTTTACGGATCTAATGAAATACTGCCAACCAAGCAAACTGACCGTATTTGCCCGCTATACGCGTCGTGGTGGCTTGGATATCAACCCTTACCGCTCAACGGAACAAGATAAGCCAGCTCACAATCACCGTATGGCTCGTCAGTAAGCGCATAGGCAACAGAAATAAGTTCGGCAATCTAAAGGGTTGCCGGACGTTTTTATTGTCCAAGCATGTTACTATATCAAATGGCTTCAACCCGCATTTAAACGGCTAATTGAGGCTTTTCGCCGTTATCGCCATATCTAAAAACAGTTCGAGGGAACGAAAGGATGTTTTGGGACAGTTCGCGTCTATTCAAATTGATTGGCTTTCTTTGCTTGCTGTTTGTACAGCCACTTCATGCAACCATTTTATCGTCCGCGTTACTCAACGAAGCACAACAATTGGCGGAAATAGAACCATCACAAGCAAAACAAGCGGCAACCAACTATTTGTCACAGCGTGAGCTAACAGAACGCAAAGAAAGTGACAGCCCTTCAGCCATGTCTCGCGACGAAACAGATCGTAGCGTTCGCACACCAAGCAGCACCATCGAAGCGCACAAGATTATCGCTCAGGCAGATTACGCCATGGGTAATGTTCGTTCGGCTATCGAGCACCTAAATAAAGCGGAACGCTTAGCGCAAGAATATCAATTGCCGTACATGGACTTAGATCTCCAGCTGATGCGCAACCAAATGATTTGGATGTACGACGAAAACTACTCAAAAGCGGAAGACACGCTTAACCAAATTGAACAACAGCTCGATGAAGCCGATGCCGTATTACAACGCACCGACAGCGTTCGCTACCGACTAGTGATGCAAAGAGCACTCCTCGCTTCACATAGTGGCGATATCATTAAAGCGGAAAACTTGTACTCTGAAGCAAAGACCATGCTTGACGATAGCCGCTCTGAGTTAGCCTTGATCGACTACTACACAGCCGTCGGCGAGTTTTACCTCAATAGCAAGAAATACAATTTGGCTTTGTCAGAACTGCTATACGGTTATTGGCAATCTATTGAAAGTAACAGTGGTGCAAGATTAGCAAAAGTGAATCGCCTTTTGGCTAGGCTCTTCCAGGAGCGACGAGTGTACGACAAAGCGATCGAATACTTATCTCAAGCCGCAGATTTTTATGACTCTTACCCTAGCTCTCCGATCCTAGCGGACGTCCTAGAGCAAATGGGCGACATCTACTTTTATCAGGGTAAGTTTAACCTTGCGTTAGTGCATTACTTCAACGTGCTTGACCATGAAAGTACCAGTAAGAACATCAATAGAATCATTAAAATTCGCTTAAGCTTGGCGGCTACCTACCTACAACTCTATAACTACGCGCTAGCAGAGCAGTACTTAGACCGCTCTAAAGAGCTTTTAGAATACACCAATATTCCTAAGCTTGAAGCAAAGGCTGCCCTGCTTCAGTCAGGTCTGGCTTATCATCAAAATGACAGTAAAGACGTCATTACTAATGCTAAGCTGGCGTTAGCGCTTGCTGAAAAGTCACCTGAAAATAACAACTTCATTAAGCAGCAGTCATACCGTTTACTTGGGTTGGGTTACGAGCAGGCAGGCGAATACAAACTTTCTCTGCAAGCTTATAAAAAATACACCAACCTCGTTCGTCTAGAACAAAAGCAGCTTAACCAAATCAGTGAGGATGCGTTCCGTCAGCAAAAAGAATTTGCCGAACAAACCATCCATTACATCGGTCAATCAGAACGCTTAGAGCAAGTGGAAAGAGAGCATCGTAAATTCCAGAAAATCTCATTTGCATTGTTTATTACTGTCTTGGTCATGTTTTTGTTCATTATGCGCCGTGGTGTCATTATGCAGCGCCAAGCAAGTGAAATCGAAAAACTGCGTAACGACCTCTTCACCCACTCTCGCTCTCGTTTACGTAACTTGCGTATGCTGAATGTTAAGCTTTCTCGCTCATTGAAAAAGTCGAGCGAAACTTTCGAGCAATGGCAAATGGGTGAATTGATCCACGAACCACTTAATGATCGCCTACGCTTTGTTATGATCGATTTGCCATTCTTACGAAGCATGTACGTCCATAACGGCTATAAGGCAGGTCTAGAACTAGAACGTGCATTTGGCGACTTCCTTGCGGAAAAAATAGAAAAACCGTCGCGTCTTTACCATTTCTCAGATGCGAACTTACTCTACATAGAACCGAACGCTGACCGTGATGCTTCTGCCGAAGTCATGTTCGAAAAATTCCAGACTTGGGTGGATGAGTTCGCACAGCAGCACAACGTCAATCGTATTATTCGTATGGGCATCAGCGATTATCCGTTCTTACCCCGAGCCTACACTGCAATTAACGATGAGGAATTACTCGATCTGTTGTTGCTTGCGACTCACATCGCACGAGAAGTCAGCTTGAAGGATAAGCAAAGCCACTGGGTGTTCTTAAAAGCCATCGATAATGCGCCTGCTGCTAGCTTTGCAACAGGTAACATAAGAACTGCCTGTCAACATGCCATTAGCCAAGGCCTGATCAAGATCCATTCGTCCTACAAGAATGAGGACGACATCAAGAAAATATTAAAAAATGGATAATTAAACGCCTGTTGAACGTAATAACTAATGACGCTATAAAGTTTTTTGTTATTATCAGATAATTGTCAGTAGTACATGGACTTAACCGTAGTCACTTCATGGGAATCTTGGAATCCGATATTCAGTCGCAGCTGCATCAGCTGAGTTGTCAACTTGACCAACTCAGACTGACTCATCGTGATACTTCACTCAAATTCAAACGTGAACAACAAGTTCTTAAACGCGTTGTGGCATCATTGTCTTCAGCTTGCCAGGGTTCGAATACTCAGGTATCCAACTACCTATTTGAAATCCAACAAGAGCTGCAACATCAAAAAGATATCAGCACTCTTATCCCGCGTTTAGCGGTATTAGAGAGGATGCTCAAACAGCAGTCGAAGACGATGGATAAACAGAACGGTTACCTTGACGAACAAATCAAGCACAGTGGTGAAACACTGCAACGTGTCACGGGCTTACCTGCGCAGTTAAAACGTGAACTACGGAACCTGATGAGTTTCTCTGAAGTTCACGCCAGCAATAAAGCTGATCAAGCCACTAAGCTACTGAGTATTTACGAACGCGCTCTGAAAATCATCACGTCTAATTCACGTCTACATCTTAGCGAATTTGAAAACAATCCCGACAGATCTCAGCTTGAGTGCTTAGCCAGCGACCTCCAACATACTATTACAGAGCTGGATTTCGAGGGAGAATCAGGCGATAGATTGCTGGATATTCGCGCTAAGTTGCTCCTTGGCGTGAGTGCCGAGTCTCTCATTGAGCTTACGCTCTCAACGCTGAAATTGGTTGTCGAAGCAACAAAGTTCGAGCGCGAGGCGTCTAGCCAATTCCTTGATCAGCTGAACACTTCTCTCGCAAGTAACCTAAAAACCGTTCATCAGAACGTCGACCAGCATCATACCTACTTTGAACACCGCCAAGAGCTCAACACAGAAATGAACAGCTTGGTTGAATTAAGCCAAAAGTCACTTAATCAAGCTCAAGATATCGCGGTTGTGAAAAAAGAAATCACGCCTCTTCTCGAAAAAATGGCGTCGCTGACAGAGCGACTGAAAATGACGGAAGAGCGAGAGCAAGCGCTGCAAGAGCGGTTAAGTTACAGTAAGAACCAACTCGAAGCGGTATTTGAAACTACGCAAGATTATCGTCGACGCTTAGATGACCAAGCTCAGCGTATGTTGCTCGACCCGCTGACTAAAGTTTATAACCGCACTGCATTTAACGATCGACTAGAGCTAGAGTATCGCCGTTGGATTCGCTCTCAGCAAAACCTTCGTGTTGTGCTGTTTGATGTAGACAATTTCAAAGCGGTGAATGATAGCTATGGTTATACGGCTGGCGATAAAGCGCTGAAGATTATCGCTCGTACTATTAACAAGCGCGTATCAGAAACGGAAACAGTGGCTCGCTTTGGTGGCGAGGAGTTCATTCTACTCGTCCCGGAACAATCTGAAGAATACACACTGGATCTGATTAAGCATATCCAGCGTGATATTAGCCAATTACCCTTTAAGTTCCGTGAGCAAAATATCATGATTACCTTAGCTGCTGTATCGACGTCTTTCAAAGAGTCCGATACGCCAGAGTATGTGCTCGATCGTCTTGGCAAGATGCTTGCGGACGCTAAAAAACGTGGAACAAACCAGCTTAACTGGAGCTAAGATTCGTACAAAAAGCGAGCAAACAAACCAAATTTGGTGCAATCTGCGCTTTATAACCACCCATTTTCAACGAGTTATCACATTTCTTCCCTTTTAGTCTGCTAAGCTGTAAAAACCCAAGTCACTTCAAGATGATGTATTTATAAAAGGCAAATGTATCATCTTGAGGTTGCTTGGGAGTTGATAACCATAAAACCAAATCGGCCAACTACCTTTCATCAAACCATACGTATAACACCAAAAAGGTAAGTTGGTACTTTCCCTCAAATTAATGCAACACAAGGAGGCGTTATGATTACCCATATAAGCCCCGCTGGTAGCATGGACTTGCTATCTCAACTAGAAGTAGAGCGCTTAAAGAACACAGCCTCGAGTGAACTTTATCAGCTGTACCGTAATTGCACATTAGCGGTGTTGAACTCCGGTAGCCATACCGATAACTCGAAAGAACTGCTCGATAAATACCAATCGTTTGATGTCAACGTCGTGCGTCGTGAGCGTGGTATTAAGCTTGAGCTGACTAATCCACCAGAGCACGCTTTTGTTGACGGCGAAATAATTAAAGGTATCCAAGAGCATCTGTTCTCCGTATTGCGTGATATCGTTTACGTAAACATGCATTTGGCAGACGCCCAACGGCTCAACCTTACTAACCCAATTCACATTACGAACCTCGTGTTCGGCATTCTTCGTAATGCCAGAGCATTAACTCCAGGTATCGCACCGAATCTTGTCGTATGTTGGGGTGGTCACTCTATCAATGGAGTGGAGTATCAGTACACACGTGAAGTGGGTAACGAACTGGGCCTGCGTGAACTTAACATCTGTACAGGTTGCGGCCCTGGCGCAATGGAAGGGCCGATGAAAGGTGCAGCAATTGGGCACGCAAAGCAACGTTATACTCAGCAACGTTATCTTGGTTTAACCGAACCCTCGATTATTGCGGCCGAGCCACCAAACCCAATAGTAAATGAACTGGTCATCATGCCCGACATCGAAAAGCGCTTGGAAGCTTTCGTCCGTATGGCTCATGGTATCGTTATTTTCCCAGGAGGCCCGGGCACAGCGGAAGAGCTACTGTACATTCTTGGCATCATGATGCACCCGGATAACGCCGATCAACCAATGCCTATCGTATTAACAGGACCAAAAGAGAGTGAAGAGTACTTCCGCTCTATTGATGAGTTCATTCGCGACACACTTGGTGAGGAAGGGCAAAAGCACTACGAGATCATCATTGACGACCCGGCAGAAGTCGCTCGTATTATGAAACGCTCCATGGACTCGGTACGCCTTCACCGAAAAGAGAAAGGCGATGCGTACAGCTTTAACTGGTCATTGAAAATTGAGCCAAACTTCCAACTGCCATTCGAGCCTACTCATGAGTCGATGGAACAATTGGATTTAAGCCTAGATCAAGAACCGCAAGTTTTAGCGGCCAACTTGCGTCAAGCCTTCTCTGGCATAGTGGCAGGTAACGTAAAGGCTGAAGGCATTCGAGAAATAGAACGTAGAGGGCCTTTCACCATTCATGGCGACGCAGTCCTCATGAAAAAACTCGATAAGTTGCTAAAAGACTTTGTCGAACAGCACCGAATGAAATTACCTGGCGGTTCAGACTACGAACCGTGTTATCGAATCGCTCACCCGGAAATTGGTGGTCGATAGTCAGGCTAGCATTCGTTACACTAGGGGCATTACGCCCCTTTTTTATTGCTAAGTCATTATGTCTATTCATCTTGTTATCATTGATGCCCTAAACCTGATCCGCCGAGTGCACTCAGCACAACCAGATCCAACCGACATAGCAAGAACCATAACCACAACGCAAAGAACCCTCACTCGCATTCTGTCAGAGGCCAACCCGACACACATCATCGCAGTTTTTGATCACCACGAACAAGACAGAGGTTGGCGCGCTGAAATTCTCCCTGACTATAAGCAAAACCGAAAACCAATGCCTCTGCCACTACTGCAAGGGTTAGATGCGATTCAACAAGCGTGGTGGGAGCAAGGTATTGATTCATTGCTGTCTGAAGGCGATGAAGCAGATGATTTGGTTGCTACACTCGCAACGAAAGTGGCCAGCCATGGTGAAAAAGTCACCATCGTTTCGACTGACAAAGGTTACTGCCAGCTACTTTCCCCTACCCTACAAATCCGTGATTATTTCCAACATCGTTGGTTAGATGAACCATTTATCGAAAAAGAGTTCGGCGTAAAACCAAGTCAACTAGCGGATTACTGGGGATTGACAGGGATAAGCTCTAGCCAGGTTCCGGGCGTACCTGGAATTGGCCCGAAAGCAGCGAAAGAGATTCTCACTCAGTTTGAGAGTATTGAAGCTGCCTACGCTAGTGAAGATCTCGTACCGAAATACCGTAAAAAATTGGATGAGCACATTGAGTCTGCTCGTTTATGTAAACGCGTCGCCGCTTTAAAGTGCGATATAGAACTAGGCTTTAACTTGCAAGATATTCGCTTTTTAGGGCCAAACAAAGCGGAGTAGTGCCCGATGGTAGTTTCACACCATGAAACCCTCAGATATTAAAAAAGCGCCATTTGAAGGCGCTTTTTCTATTCTAATCACTATCCCCAAAAGACTCAGGGAATAAAGTTAGTAAGGTGAAATATTCGACAGACACTGGATATGAATCGTGATCTCTTCACGATCATGATACAAATGTTTAGCTTGTAGCTTGAACTTTACCTTATTATCAATGAGGAACTGCTTCAGATTTTCAAGGTCTTGCAGCACTTCGTCATAACGCCCTTTCATTGGCAGCTTAAGGTTAAAGATGGCCTCTTTTGCCCAACCTTTTAACAGCCACTGTCCCATCAGGTGAGCAACACGAGCTGGCTTTTCCACCATGTCACAAACAATCCATGTTACGTTCTTGCGGTCTGGTTCGAACTTAAAGCCATCCACCATATGGTGTTTGATCTGGCCAGTTTCCATCAAACTGTCTGCCATCATGCCGTTATCAACGCAGTGAACGAACATTGAGCGCTTCACTAATTGGTACGTCCAACCGCCTGGACATGCACCTAAATCCACACCCCACATACCTGGTGCCAAACGCTCATCCCACTCTTCACGTGGAATAAAGACATGAAATGCTTCTTCCAGTTTAAGTGTTGAACGACTTGGAGCGTCTGCTGGGAATTTAAGGCGAGGGATACCCATGAAGAACTGTGAGTTGTTGTCAGTGTAAGAGTAACCAACGTAACAGTGACCAGGCTCAACAAAGCAAATGTGCAGTACTGGTTTTTTGGCGTTATCTTTGTTCAGCATTAAGCCTTTGCCGCGCAACGCTTGACGCATTGGGACGGTAAACTTACGGCAGAATTTCAGTAGCTCTTTCGCTTCATTTGTATCTGGCGTTTCAATTCTCAAATCACCACAACGAGGGAATGCTTCAATGTCTGCTAGTTCATTCAAAATTGGACTAATGCGGTCATCACTTGGCAACGATTGAAACTCAGCTGCTACCGCAAACATTTGTCGAGCAAAAATTAAAGACTTAAAGTCTAAACCTCTCGCAAGTTTGTCGGCATCTCCATCTTGGTAACACTCGAAGACAACATAACCTGAGTTTCTCTTCACACGAGGGAAGCCATACACTTCCAACTGTGTCGCTTTGTCCTGAATTTCACCAGCACACTCTTTCTCAAAGCCAGAACGGCAATAGAGCATTAGTTGTTTCACTTGGAGACCTCTTTGATATTGAACGCAGCAAAAAAGAACAGACACCAACCAATCATGAACAGTAATCCTCCCACAGGAGTAATTGGCCCAAACCACTTAATGCCCGTCAGCGCCAGCGCGTAAAGACTGCCGCTAAAACAAAAGATGCCGATAATAAAGCAAATCGCCGCAATGAAAAAATATTTTTGTGCTTTTTGTCCCAAATTGAGCAGAAGCAGAATGGCACAAAACACAATCGCCAACGTGTGAATAAATTGATACAGAACTCCGGTCTCAAATACACCGAGCAAATAAGGGGCCAGTGTCGCTTTTAGCCCATGAGCAGCAAATGCTCCAAGAGCGACCGAAAGCAGCCCAGAAAAACCAGAGAATGAGAGTAACCACTTACTTTTCACTGTACACCTCTTTTATAAACGCCGCTAACTGCTCTATCACGAGTGCAATGTTACCCACTTCAGTATGACCTGAGATCTTGCGCGGTTTGAAGCTGTGGTCACCATCAGGTAAAAAGCTCACCGTTACTTGTGACGAAAGGACGAAATCATCGAATTCCTCACGCTTACCAAAGGTGTCTCGTTCCCCTTGCAGAATCAGCGTAGGTTTCTCAATGGTTGCTAAGTGCTCGCCTTTGTATTTCTCTGGCTTTCCCGGCGGGTGAAATGGAAACCCTAAACAGGCAATGCCCGCCACCAGCTCATTTTCAGCCAACAAGCTCGACATACGACCGCCCATTGACTTACCACCAATAACCACGGGAGAAGAAGTAAAGTGAGCGATCACTTCGCTGTATGCTTCGAGCAACTTTGGCGCTCGATCGGGCGGACGCTTTTTGCCATCTTCCGAACGTTTCACCATGTAAGGGAAATTAAAACGCACTACACGAATACCTTGCTCCACTAATCCTTTGGCGACAGCTGTCATGAAGTCATGCTCCATCCCCGCACCTGCGCCGTGAGCAAAAATAAACAGCGGTCCGTTTTCAGGCCCCTCAGCTATCCAGTGATTCATCCAATACTTCCTCTTGTTCTTTTCTCGCGGTTGCTAACATCCAGTCTCTAAACGTTGCGATTCGGCCCATATCTGCCTGCTGTTCATGACACACCACATAGAATGCATTCTTAGATATCAACACCTCGTCGAATGGTGCAATGAGTCGTCCGGCTTCCATTTCAGGTTTGGCGAGTACGTTGTTACCGAGCGCGACCCCCTGACCGTGCGCAGCAGCCTGTAGCACCATCGTTGAGTGACTAAAAATAGGACCGTGGTTTACGTTGATGCCTTCAATGTTGTAATGACGAGCAAACTGCTTCCAGTCTTTACGCGAAGTATCGTGTAACAAAGTATGTAATTTGAGGTCACTTAAAGATTCTAATGGTTTGTTACCCAAAAGTAATGAAGGTGAACAAAGTGGGATCAAAAACTCTTGGTACAATTTATCTGCTCGCAAACCTGGCCAGTTCCCACGGCCATAGTAGATCGCCACATCAACATCATCAGTCAGTGAGCCTTCATCCATATCTACGGCTTTAATACGTACATCGATATCGGGCTCTTGAGCATTAAAATCGGCCAAACGAGGTACAAGCCATTGGATAGCAAAACTCGGCGGTAGGCTAATCGTCAATGCCCCTTTTTCACTACGTTCCAACACCTTATCTGTCGCTTCCGCAATCGAGGTGAAAATATCTTTGATATCGAGAAAGTAACTTTGGCCTTCTTCTGTTAACAACAAAGAACGATTACGTCGACGGAAGAGCTTCAATGATAAGAACTCTTCAAGCGCTTTAATCTGGTGACTGACCGCGGCTTGAGTAACAAATAACTCTTCTGCTGCGCGTGTAAAACTGAGATGACGAGCAGCCGCTTCGAAGACTCGAAGCGAATTTAATGGAGGCAATCTGCGAGACATATGGGACCTCTAATAGGATTAGTTTTTTTAATCTGAAACATTATAAAATGTCCGTTGTCGAACAGCCAGATAAATTCTATATTTCACCCCGCAACACGGGCCTGAACGGCTTGATTTCTTTGGAAATCAATTGGCTTCGTTGTTGCGATGTTGTGTTTGCAAACTCGTATTTCGAGTTAGGTAGATTTCTACCATAATGTTTTGTCCACACTCCCTGTGACAAAACATATACTTCCTGTATTTATTTTTGACCTGTCTGTCAAATTTGTTACACCGCCTAAATTAGGCGGTGTTTTTTTATCTATCAAAAATCTCATCCGCATATCTGGCAGCAATATCACTTTATTACTCTTCTTTCGGATTAATTATCGTTATATCAACACAAAGTGTATGGCTTTGCGATAAGCCTCAACATTATGCTAAGTAATGGTTGTCTGTAACGCGATCAAAAACAAAAAAGGCGCAAATTGATGTCTCAATTTGCGCCTTTTAACGTATTTTAACAGTCAGCTATGGACGGTAAACTTTTACGTTGCTGAAGCCTTGCTCTTGCAAGTAAAGCGCTTGCAGACGGCTCATCACACCGCGGTCACAGTAAAGTAGGTATGTCTTAGACTGGTCTAAGTCACCAAACTGTGTACCCAGCTTGTAGAAAGGGATATGTTTCACATCCACACCTTCGATTTCAAGTGGGTTATCGTCTTCCTCTTCAGGACTACGAATATCTAGCACAACCGCGTGCTCTTCTACCGCTTGAACTTGCTCTACTTCTGGTGCGGCTTGCTCAGACTCTTTCGCGATATCACGAATGTCCATCATGCGAGCTTCTTGAACCACTTGCTCAAGGATACTAAAGTCGAATTTCTCTTCTTCAGCTTCTAGCTTGCCTTTCACCGCTTTCACGGTTGGCTTCTTAGAGATAACACCACAGTATTCTGGCATTGTCTTCGCGAAATCTTCTGTGCCGATTTCACGTGCTAGATTGATGATGTCTTCTTTATCCCAGTTGATAAGCGGACGCAGAATCAGCGTGTCTGTTACGTTGTCGATATGGCGTAGATTGGTTAGCGTTTGGCTCGATACTTGACCTAGCGCTTCACCTGTTACCAATGCTTCGATCTTCATCTTCTGAGCGATCATGCCTGCTGCACGCATAAACATACGCTTCAAGATCACGCCCATTTGGCCGTCATCGACTTTCTCTAGGATTTCCGCAACCACAGGCTCGAAATCAACTGAGATAAAACGTACTTTTGCTGAAGAACCGTATTTGTTCCATAGGTAGTGAGAAACCTGCTTAACGCCGATTTCGTGTGCTGGACCACCTAAGTTAAAGAAGCAGTAATGTACTTTTGAACCACGCTTGATATGAAGATAGCTTGAAACACCAGAGTCGAAACCACCCGAGATCAGGCTTAACACGTCCTCTTGCGTACCCAGTGGGAAACCACCTAGGCCTTTATGACGAGACAATACTTGGTTTAGCTTGTCGTTCGAGACTTCCACCTTGATCGTCACGTCTGGGTTTCGTAGCTTAACACTAGCGCTTTCAATCGCTTGATTTAAACCACCGCCTACATAACGCTCTAGTTCAATGGAGGTAAAGTCATGCTTGCCACGACGCTTCGCACGTACAACAAAGGTTTTATTTTCGAGTGCAGCACGGTTGAGTTCTAGCACTTGCTCGAAGATATCGTGCAAGTCTTTAAATTCAGTTTGCTTCACTTCCAGTACGTGGTGAATGCCTGGTGTATGAGTCAAAACCTCAAGAACTTCAGCGTGGAATTCGTTACTCTCAGAGGTCACTTCAATGTGATCACGACGGTTAAATACCGCGACAGACTCCGTGCGGCTCTTAATGATGTTACGAATGTTGCACTCTAAAATCTTTGTGAAGCGCTTACGCACAGATTCACTTTTTACAAAAATTTCTGGATGGGGCTTTACAATAAATTTCATAGTCTAATTCGCAGGTTAGTTTCGCAATCAACAAAGAGTGACACTCAACTTCAATACTTCATACGCAGTAAAACCGCGTTTCAGTCACAAAAAGTAGTCTGAGCTCACTTTTAAGGCGCAAGATTATACACCCAAGCGGATTGGAAAAACAAAAAAAGCGAGCAATCTGCTCGCTTTCTTATCTCTTTACTGACTTAAAACTAAAGCCTAGTTATTGAATTACTGGCACTTCTTCACTGTAGAGAGGCTCGCCTTGCATAATGCTGATTTCAACCCGTCGGTTAAGCGCACGATTTTCATCAGAATCATTCGGTAGCAAGGGCTCCGTATCCGCCATACCCCGCACTCTCAAACGTTGATGAGAGAAGCCTCTCACTTTCTCCATCTCTTGCGCGACTGATACTGCACGCTGAGAAGAGAGATCCCAGTTAGAACGATAAAGTTCCGAGTCTAGCGGTCGATTGTCTGTATGGCCAGATACTCGAACAATGCCTGGCACGTCTTTTACTAGCTCTGCAATCTGACGAACTAAAGGACGAAACTTAGGCTGCAAGAAGGCCGAACCTTCTGGGAATGCACCTTTTTCACGCATACGTATAACAATCTGCTGACCGAGGTTTTCAACTTCAATGGCGCCTTGTTCAATCTCTCGCTCTAAGGCTTTCTTGATGCTTTCCATCAAGGTTTCCATCTCTTGCGACATCTCTTTAGATTGCTGTTGCTGCATGTCCGCTTCAGCAGATTCATTGTTTTGAGTTGACGTTTCTGGCGATTGCCCACCCGTTAACTTGCCTTCATCACGTTTTGTGCCACCAGCTCGATCAGACTCCCCTTCATGAAATTCGAGCGTCTGCTGAGTGATGTCCATGGTTTGCTGCATGATGACATCAATCGGAGTTGGTTCCGGCCGACCCGGTCGAAACTCTTGGGCAATAATGCTAGTGCCTTTGGGAATGTCTTTCACTTCAAGCTGATTTTGCACACCGAAGGCAAATTTCATTGATCCTGCAATTTGTTTGAACTTCAGTACATCCATCTCAGAAAACGAGAGCAGAAGAACAAAGAAACACATCAGTAGCGACATCAAGTCTGCGAATGTCCCCATCCATAACGGGAGGCCAGGTGGCGGACAATCGCATTTGTTATCTTCATCATCCATCACGACTCTCCAAGTTACTCGTCAATCTCAAGGGCACGTTTACCTTCATTGAGGTAGTTCTTCAAGTAACTATCGATCACTCGTGGGTTTTGGCCATCTTGAATCGCTAATACGCCATCCATGATCAAACGGCGATTTAGCGTTTCTTGGTCACGGCGAAGAGAAAGCTTATCCGCAATAGGGAAAAACACCATATTGGACAGGATCGCGCCATACAATGTGGTCAAGAGTGCAACGGCCATTGCTGGTCCAATCGCTTTAGGGTCATCCATGTTTGAAAGCATCGCAACAAGACCAACCAAGGTGCCAATCATTCCCATCGCAGGAGCAACGTCGCCAAAGGCGCGAAATACGCCAGTCCCTTGCGTATGTCGTTCATCCGTAAGCGCGATGTCTTTTTTGAGTGCCGCTCTCACAACGTCGGCATCATGGCCATCAACCAGTAGATCAATGCCTTTCTGCATGAATGTGTTGTTTATTTCCATCTCTTCAAGAGCAAGAAAACCACCTTTACGCGCCGCGTCGGCCATTTCCACAATTTTTGCGATCAGGTCTTCGGGTTCATCCGCTTTAAACATGAAGGCTTTGCCAGCAATCTTTGTCGCACCAAAAAACTGTCCCATTGTGAACTTCATCAACACGACGAATATTGAGCCACCAACGACAATAAGGATCGACGTGACATCGACAAACATGCCGATGCTGCCACCAAGCACCATCGCCATAATGACGAATGCAAAACCACCAATCAAACCTAATAGGGTTGCTAAATCCACAAAGCACTCCTCACGCTATACTCAAATACTGCCATTGGGCGGATTATTACCTGTATCGACAACTCGCGCAGAATTTTTAGAAAAATCTTAGCTAATGGATCACAAATTACACCTAACAACCTCAACCAAAATATGGGGTTTCACCGCTTAGACTCGTTGAACGCTAATTTTGTGACAATTATATAAGGTTAAATTTGACCAAGTTACTAGGCTAAGGTAACTTTCGTGCATCTTACCCGAGGCTTGATTAAGGCAGAAAAAAGATGGCGGTCAAGAAACCAGAAAACATGACCTTTGAAGCAACCATTGAAGAGCTTGATAGCTTGGTTGATCAATTAGAAAATGGCGATCTTGCTCTAGATGATGCCCTGCGTAAGTTTGAACGAGGCATTGCCTTAGCTCGTGCAGGCCAAACTAAATTAAGCGACGCCGAACAGCGCGTGAGTATTCTTCTTAGTGAAGATGATGAAGCACCACTGAGTGACTTCAAACCAGATTCAGAATAACAATCAGTAGTGAGCAATGTGATGCAACAGACATTGACGTCTTTTCAACAAAGAAACAATCAGCAATTGAATTTGTGGCTCGATCAGCTTCCATATCAAGAGCAGCCATTGATTCAAGCAATGAAATACGGCCTTTTGCTAGGTGGAAAACGCGTTCGCCCTTTTCTTGTTTACATCACAGGTCAAATGCTCGGCTGTAAACCTGAAGACTTAGACACCCCCGCCGCTGCTATCGAATGTATACATGCCTACTCACTCATTCATGATGATCTGCCAGCCATGGACGATGATGAACTGCGTCGAGGTCAACCAACTTGTCATATTAAGTTTGATGAAGCAACCGCAATACTGACAGGTGATGCACTACAAACCCTTGCCTTCACTATTATTGCTGATGGTCAATTAAGCCCGGCGGCAGAAGCTCAACGCATCAATATGATCAAAGCCTTAGCGCATTCCTCTGGTGCCAGCGGCATGTGTGTAGGGCAAGCCTTAGATTTAGGCGCGGAAAATCGCCAAGTTTCTCTTGAAGAAATGGAAGAGATACACCGTAAAAAAACCGGAGCTCTGATTGATTGTGCGGTAAAATTAGGTGCATTAGCTGCTGGTGAGAAAGGTATCGAGGTTCTACCTCACTTGGAGCGCTACTCAAAAGCAATTGGTTTGGCGTTTCAGGTTCAAGACGATATTCTTGATATCATCAGTGACACAGAAACACTGGGTAAGCCTCAAGGTTCCGACCAAGGTCTGAATAAGAGCACTTATCCTTCCCTGCTGGGTTTAGAGGGAGCCATAGAGAAAGCTCACACTCTGTTACAGGAAGCACTTCAAGCATTGGAAGCTATCCCATACAATACTCAGTTACTCGAAGAGTTCGCCCGATATGTCATCGAGCGCAAAAATTAACACTATAAGCGCGCATTTATATGACTCTTGATATTTCAAAGTACCCAACACTGGCGTTAGCAAATACACCGGAAGAATTACGTCTTCTTCCGAAAGAAACATTACCAAATCTGTGTGATGAACTGCGAACGTATCTGCTAAATTCAGTGAGCCAATCTAGCGGACACTTAGCGTCTGGCTTAGGCACCGTGGAGCTAACTGTCGCTCTGCATTATGTTTACAACACCCCTATCGACAAATTGATCTGGGATGTTGGTCATCAGGCTTACCCGCATAAAATCCTCACCGGACGTCGCGATAAAATGCCAACAATTCGCCAAAAGGATGGTCTACACCCTTTCCCTTGGCGTGAAGAAAGTGAATATGACACCTTATCTGTCGGCCACTCTTCGACATCGATTAGTGCAGGTCTTGGCATGGCCATCAGCGCACAAAAAGAAGGTAAAGGTCGCAAAATCGTCAGTGTGATTGGTGATGGCGCAATTACAGCAGGCATGGCATTCGAAGCCATGAACCACGCTGGCGACGTTCATCCTGATATGTTGGTGATTTTGAACGACAACGAAATGTCGATTTCAGAAAACGTCGGCGCCCTGAATAACCACCTTGCGAAAGTACTTTCTGGCAGCTTGTACACTTCTATCCGTGAAGGCGGCAAGAAAGTGCTGTCTGGTGTCCCACCTATTAAAGAGTTGGTTCGCCGTACGGAAGAGCACCTAAAAGGCATGGTAGTGCCTGGTACTCTGTTCGAAGAGTTCGGCTTTAATTACATTGGCCCGATTGATGGACACGACGTCAATGAACTCGTCAAAACGCTGAAAAATATGCGTGAGCTCAAAGGTCCTCAGTTCCTACACATCATGACCAAGAAAGGCAAAGGTTATGAGCCTGCCGAGAAAGATCCTATCGGCTACCATGGTGTTCCTAAATTCGATCCAACGCATAATTGTCTGCCGAAGAGCAGTGGCGGTAAGCCAACTTACTCAAAGATCTTCGGTGACTTTTTATGTGACATGGCGGCCCAAGATCCTAAGCTAATGGCAATTACGCCAGCAATGCGCGAAGGCTCGGGTATGGTGCGTTTCTCAAAAGAGTACCCAGACCAATACTTTGATGTGGCGATTGCTGAGCAGCACGCTGTGACACTGGCAACAGGCATGGCAATTGCGGGCGATCATCCAATCGTTGCTATCTATTCGACTTTCTTGCAACGTGGTTATGACCAGCTGATCCACGATATCGCGATCATGGATTTACCAGTAATGTTTGCGATCGACCGCGCAGGTCTCGTTGGCGCAGATGGTCAAACTCACCAAGGTGCGTTCGATTTGAGCTTTATGCGCTGTATTCCGAACATGGTGATCATGGCGCCAAGCGACGAAAACGAGTGCCGACAAATGCTTTACACTGGTCATAAGCATTCTGGCCCGAGTGCGGTTCGATACCCTCGTGGTAGCGGGATGGGCGTAGAAATCGAAACTGAGTTTACGGCGTTAGAAATCGGTAAAGGGCGCATGGTTCGCCAAGGTGAAAAAGTTGCTATTCTGAACTTTGGTACTTTCTTGGGCAACGCGCTAGAAGCGGCAGAATACCTTAACGCCACTGTTGCTGATATGCGCTTTGTGAAGCCGCTCGATGAGGCATTGATTCGTCAACTAGCCGCAGATCATGACGTGCTCGTGACGTTAGAAGAAAATGTTATCGCGGGTGGTGCTGGTGCTGGTGTCGTTGAGTTCATGATGAAAGATAAAATCATTAAACCTGTGTTGAACCTAGGTTTACCAGATGAGTTTATTCATCAGGGAACACAAGATGAACTGCATGAAGAGCTTGGTCTCGATGCAAAAGGAATTGAAAAATCCATCTTGGATTATTTAGCAAAATAGAATGTAAAAAGGGATGCTCATAGCATCCCTTTTTTTACGGTCAACGTTTAATTCATCCAGCCCGCATATTTTGCGACTAGAAACAGGGCAACACCGGCCATAACTCCCGCCACGATATCATCAACCATAATACCCAGCCCACCGTGAACTCGCTTATCTAGCCACCCAATTGGCCAAGGTTTTACCATATCGAAAAAACGAAATAAGATGAAGCCAGTGATCAACCACTTCCATTCAGTGAGTGGAATATTCAGTGCAGGTACAATGCTCATCGTAATCCAAAAGCCTGCAAACTCATCCCATACGATTGAACCATGATCATGAACTTTCATGTCTGCAGAGGTCACTTGGCATATTTGAATGCCGATCACACACGAAATCAGAACAACAATGACATACGCCGTAAATGGTAATTGTGCCAACAACAAAAAGAAAGGCACGGCCGCCAGTGTGCCCATTGTTCCAGGGATAAACGGGGATAATCCACTGCCAAAACCCGTCGCCAATAGATGCCACGGGTTCTTTAATGAAATCAGAGAAAGAGGGTTGGTCATATCCTTAAACCTATACTGCTAGTTTGGTTTCAATCGTCATGCCTGTGAGTTGCTCAATAGTAACAGGCTCTTGGCTAGAGCTTAGCTTAGATCATTTAAAGTGGTCGAAGCCACTTAAGTCCCAATCAAGTGGTTGATTGTTATCATGCAGCTCGAAGGTTCCATTTGGTCGGATTTGACCAATACATGTGACCTTACAGCCAGTATGAGATAAAGCGCTTTGTAACGAGCCTCGATTTTGCTCCGGCACGGTAAAACACAACTCGTATTCTTCGCCACTTGCTAAAGCATACTGCTGCGCGCTGATCTTATCATCTAAAAACTGAACTAATTCTGAAGAGATCGGTAGCTGAGAGACATCAATACTAACCCCAACCTGAGATCGCTGTAAAATGTGCTTAATATCAGAGATTAAACCATCTGAAATATCTATCGCCGACGAGGCTAAGCCAACAAGAGCTTGTCCAGCAAGCACACGCGGAGAACTAAGGTAATGAGCTCGCTCTAGTGCTTCCGCGCCGGCTCTGCTGCGCAGAGAGTCATCTAGAATCACATCCAAGCCAGCTTTTGCATCGCCAAGGTTTCCCGTTACGTATACCCAATCCCCAGGCTTGGCTCCGGATCGCGTGAGCGCTTTGTCTTCAGGTACAAAACCTTGCACCGTGAGTGTCAGACACAATGGCCCTTTGGTGGTATCACCGCCTATTAACTGAATACCATAGTAATCAGCCAGTTCGAAAAATGCATCACAGAAAGGAGCAAGCCATTCTTCATCTGGCTCAGGCATCGTTAATGCAAAGCTCACCCACGCAGGCGTTGCGCCCATCGCCGCCAAATCACTAATGTTAGAAGCCAATGCTTTGTGTGCGACCCATGCTGGGTTCGCGTCGGCTAAGAAATGCGTTCCAGCTACCAATGTATCCGTGCTAATCGCAATCTGAACATTAGCTGGCGCTTTGACCAAAGCGCAATCATCACCAGCGGCTAGATGGACATCTTTACGTTGGCTCTGACGACCGACGAAGTACTTGTCTATCAGATTAAATTCACCAGACATAATTCACTTACTTTTTGATGTAAAAGCTTTTGATACAAAAAAGGTCAGCATGTGCTGACCTTTTCATTGAAGAAATCGTTATTTCTTACGAATGTGAGGTGCTGCTTTATCAAGTACACCATTCACAAACTTGTGGCTATCTTCTGCTGCGAAAACTTTTGCAAGTTCAATCGCTTCATTGATAACAACTTTGTAAGGAACATCTTCGCGACGAGTCATCTCGTACATAGCAAGGCGAAGAAGAGCAAGTTCCATCATATCTAAATCCTGCATAGGACGAGAGATGTATGGACGAATTTTGCTATCTAGCTCAGCGTGGCTAAGTACAACACCGCTTAATAGTTCACGGAAGTAAGCTACGTCTGTCTCTGGAGCAGCAAGCGCTGGCTCAGATGCATGAAGTTCTTCTTCATCGTATTTGTCGCCAGACAAAAACTGTTCTTCAATCTTGGCAACATTCTCTTTAGTAATTTGCCATGAGTAGATCGCCTGTAGAGCGAATTGACGTGCGTTACGACGTGCGGCTGGTTTCACACTGGCCCCCATTAGGAATCAATTTCAGATAGTACATTAATCATTTCAAGTGCGCTTAGTGCAGCCTCTGCACCTTTATTACCAGCCTTGGTTCCTGCGCGTTCAATCGCTTGATCGATCGTATCAACAGTCAAAACACCAAATGCTACTGGAATGCTGAATTCCATAGACACTTGTGCTAGACCTTTGTTCATTTCACTACAAACATAGTCAAAGTGAGGCGTTCCACCGCGAATAACAGACCCTAGAGAAACAATAGCGTCGAATTTGCCAGTTTTAGCAACACGCTGAGCTACTAGAGGTAGTTCTACGGCACCTGGACAACGCACAACCGTGATGTTGTCTTCGCTTACTTGTCCGTGACGCTTTAGTGTATCGATCGCACCAGAAAGTAGGCTTTCGTTAATAAAACTGTTGAAACGAGAAATAACGATAGCAATTTTTGCATTTGGCGCTGGGAAGCCACCCTCGATCACTTTCATAAGCTTTCCTTTAACTCTATTTATAAGTGAAATATGTTCATCAAGTGAGAATCGCCGGATTCTAGCACAAATTTGTGAGCAATATCTAATGGAAATTGGAGGCAAATCACCGGTTCCTAGCCATTGACGAGTTAAGCACGTCAAAGACTAGGAACTTATTGTTCGGTTGTTACTCGCAGACGTACTCAACAACGTTCAGACCAAAACCACCTAACGCGTGGTACTTTTTGTTGGTCGATGACAGAAGACGCATATCATGTACACCGAGATCCGCAAGAATCTGTGAACCAACGCCAACACGGCGAGACGTGCCTTGTTTTTTAGCAAGCGTTGGTGCTTCACCTTTGTCTTGCGCTTCGAACATCTTCACGCGATGAATAAGTAGATCAGTCGATTCTTCATGGCCAAGAACAACCAACACACCGCCCTCTTCACCAATGCGTTTCATTGCCTTATCTAGTGTCCAGCTGCGCTCTGCATTACGATCGCTACGTAGTAAGTCGGTAAAAACGTCTTGAAGATGTACGCGAACCAGTGGCGCTTTTTCTTTCAAATCGCCCTTGCACATTGCGTAGTGCACTTGGTTATCAATGGTGTCTTTGTAAGTGACTAACGTGAACTCACCAAACTCTGTCGGTAACTTGCACTCTGCCACACGTTCAATCGTTGTCTCAGTGTTATTGCGGTACTCAATTAGGTCGGCAATAGTGCCCAATTTAATACCGTGCTTCTCTGCAAAGATCTCTAGATCTGGGCGACGAGCCATCGTGCCGTCGTCATTTAAGATCTCAACAATCACCGATGCTGGCTCTAAACCAGCAAGACGAGCCAAATCACAGCCAGCTTCAGTGTGACCTGCGCGAGTCAGTACACCGCCGTCTTGAGCTGCGAGAGGGAAGATGTGACCAGGCTGCACCAAATCCGCAGCTTTAGCGTTTGGCGCGACTGCTGCTTGAACGGTACGTGCGCGATCTGCGGCTGAAATACCAGTCGTTACCCCTTCTGCTGCCTCAATCGAAACAGTAAAGTTGGTGGTGTATTGCGCATTATTGTCTTGCACCATTGGTGGCAGACCTAGACTTTCGCAACGATCTTTGGTCATGGTTAAACAAATCAGGCCACGGCCATAGGTTGCCATAAAGTTGATGGCTTCCGGCGTAATATGCTCGGCAGCCATGATCAAGTCACCTTCATTCTCGCGGTCTTCATCATCCATTAGGATGACCATTTTGCCTGCGCGAATATCATCAATAATTTCTTGTGGCGTACTGATTGGCATAGTCTGTTATCCCGTTATTCTAAATTTGTTATTGCGACAGCAATGAAAAATTACGTTGCAGTGAATGCTAGTTAGGTCAATAGTTTGAGCTTTGCATTAAGCAAGTCAATGAATCTCGCGGTGTTCTGTGAGTCTGCTCTTTATCGCATGCCTCACGCAGCCACTCCCAAGACTTATGCAAAACCGTTTTGCTGTAAAAAGTCCATCGTGATACGAGACTCGGCCTTATCTTCTTGTTGTCCTTGCAGTAAACGCTCCATATAACGCGCAAGTACATCAACTTCTAAGTTGACTTTGCGCCCCACTTGAAACTGGTCAATCGTAGTTTCTTCACTCGTATGAGGAACGATCGTCAGCTTAAAAGCATTTTTACGTAAGTCGTTGACGGTTAGGCTAATACCATCAACAGTAATCGAGCCTTTCTCTGCAACGTACTTGCTAATTTCCGCAGGCATTGCAACCCAAAACTCTATCGCACGGCCAACTGAATTGCGTTCGACAATTTCACCAACCCCATCGACATGGCCAGAAACGATATGTCCACCCAATCGCGTTGTTGGCAACATGGCTTTTTCTAGATTCACCTTATCGCCTACTTGGTAATCAGCAAACCCAGTTTTCTTCAAGGTTTCTAATGACAGATCAGCACTGTAATAGTGGCTTCCGAAGTCAACTACCGTTAAGCAAACACCATTGGTCGCAATGCTATCGCCTAACTTAACGTCTGACATATCAAGCGTACCCGTTTCAACCGTGACGGTGATGTCTTCGCCCTTCGGCGTAATCGCAGCTAACTTGCCAACTGCTTCTACTATTCCTGTAAACATACTATTTCTTATCTAATTTCATTACGTTTTATGGTGGCGGTGATGCGAATGTCTACCCCAACCATACGAACGTCTGTAATGTTTAAATCTATGACGTCAGCCATAGCGCTTAACCCTAAAGCACCGATAAGCCCCCGACCATCGCTGCCCATGAGTTTTGGCGCAAGGTAAACAATGAGCTCATCTACAAGATTAGCCTTTATCATCGCACTCGCTAGCGTAGCTCCAGCTTCAACCCATAAGTGATTGATGTGGTGCTCATCCGAGATACGTTTTAATGTCGTTGATAAGTCAATTTGGTCAGCGCTGTCCAATAGAGGGATACAGTCTCCATCAGAGCGAATAATAACTCGCTCTCCATCGGTGTGGAACAGCTTGAGCGCACCCGTTAAATGGTTCTGACGGTCTAAGATTACACGTACTGGTTGACGAAGTTCTTCTCGTAAATACTGCGCTTGAACACTGGTAGGTAAGTCATCCCAACGCACATTGAGTGACGCATTATCATCAATCACCGTTTTGCTGGTAGAGAGAATACCACCACTCATCGCTCGATAACGCTGCACATCTTGGCGGGCCGCAGGGGAGGTGATCCATTGGCTCTGACCATTATTGAGTGCGCTTTGCCCATCCAAACTGGCTGCCATTTTTAATTGAACAAACGGCATGCCTGTGCGCATGTACTTTATAAAACCAGGGTTAAGGGCAAGGGCATCTTGCTCTAACAAGCCGATTTGTACTTCAATTCCGGCATCACGTAACATCTGGATGCCGCGACCTGCAACTTTCGGGTTTGGGTCTACCATGGCGCAAACCACACGTGCCACTTTGGCTTTAATCAGCCCTTCGGCACATGGCGGTGTACGGCCGTAATGAGAGCAAGGTTCTAGCGTCACATAAGCGGTTGCACCAACTGCTTTTTCACCCGCCATGCGCATCGCGTGCACTTCGGCATGCGGCTCACCAGCACGATGGTGATAGCCTTCACCGACAATTTCTTCATCACGAACGATGACACACCCTACATTTGGATTAGGGGCGGTGGTATAAATGCCACGTTTCGCTAACTTAATAGCTCGTGACATCATGGCGAAATCTAAATCAGAAAACGCTCTTTCAGGAGAGTGTTGAGTCATGAGCTACTCAGTCTTCTAGGCGGGCAATCTCTTCGCCAAACTCGCGAATATCTTCAAAGCTGCGGTAAACGGAAGCGAAACGAATGTAAGCCACCTTATCGAGCTCTTTGAGCTGGTCCATGACTAAATTACCAATCATTTCACTCGGAACCTCTCGCTCACCCGTCGCACGCAGTTGTGATTTGATCATACTGATCGCTAACTCTATAGAATCGGCACTCACTGGGCGTTTCTCTAAAGCGCGTTGAATACCGCCAACCATTTTATCTTCATCAAATGGTTCACGGTTGCCATTCGATTTGATCACTTTAGGCATCACTAACTCTGCGCTTTCAAACGTAGTGAAACGCTCGCTACACGCCAAGCACTGACGGCGACGTCGAACTTGATGGCCATCAGCCACTAAGCGGGAATCAATAACTTTGGTATCGTTCTCGGAACAAAAAGGACAATGCATATCACCTCCATATCTATACCAAAATAACCTCATGAGCAATCACGGATAACCACGCGTTCATGGTTATACGGACTCTATTAAAGCTATTTGGGTATAACGCTTTCAAACCGAAATAAAAGCTCATGTAGTGTAGCGGAATTGGTATGTTAGACAAAACAAAAAGGGGCGCAAAGGCCCCTTTTTCACTCAAGATCTCGTCGAATGTGTTAACTGCGTGCTAAGTAGTTCGCTTTACCAACCCACTTGTAGCTAGTTAGCTCTTCTAAGCCCATCGGACCGCGTGCATGTAGCTTTTGCGTAGATACTGCGACTTCTGCGCCAAGGCCAAATTGCGCACCGTCTGTAAAGCGCGTTGAAGCATTCACATAAACCGCCGCCGAACCGACAGAATTGATGAACAGTTCTGAGTTTTCCAAACTATTGGTCATGATCGCATCTGAGTGGCTCGCGTTATGGACACGCATATGATCAATGGCATCTTTCACATCAGACACAACTTTTACACCAAGAGTGTAGCTCAACCATTCCGTATCAAAGTCACCTTCAACAGCATCGCGAATTTGTGTTGCTTGAGCCATCAGTGCTTTTGCCTTAGGCTCTGTCACGAAGGTCACTTTATCGTTCATGCGCTCTACGATCATTGGTAGGAATTGCGCTGCAATTTTTTCATGCACGAGCAGCGTATCTAATGAGTTACACGCAGATGGACGTTGAACTTTAGAGTTCTCAACCACATTCAGGGATTTCTCTAGATCAGCGGATTCGTCGACAAAGATATGGCTGATACCAAAGCCACCAATAATCACCGGAATCGTGCTGTTTTCTTTACACATTTTGTGTAGGCCAGCACCACCGCGTGGAATGATCATGTCGACGTAATCGTCCAACTTAAGCAATTGAGAAACAAGCTCACGCTCTGGTTTTTCAATGTATTGCACAGAAGCGGCTGGAAGGTTCGCCTTTGCGAGCGCAGACTGAATAACCTTCACTAATTCCATATTCGAGAAAAATGTCTCTTTGCCACCACGTAAAATGCTTGCGTTGCCGGTTTTCAAGCACAACGCTGCAATATCAATGGTTACGTTTGGACGCGCTTCATAAATTACGCCTACGACACCAAGCGGCACACGACGACGAGACAGTGACATCCCATTTTCCAGTACCTTACTGTCTATTTCGCTGCCTACAGGATCGTTCAAGCTAATGACGTTGCGAACATCATTCGCAATTGCAGTCAATCGTTCTTCATTAAGCAAAAGGCGATCGAGCAGCGCATCGGTTAAACCCGCTTCACGGCCAAGTTCGATGTCTTTAGCGTTTGCCGCCAAAATAGCAGCGGAGTTTGCTTCTAGCTCATCAGCGATGATGGCTAATGCTTGGTTCTTTTGCGCAGTTGACGCTGTCGCTAATTCGAAAGCTGCATCTTTAGCAGCTTTACCCATATTCGTTAAATCCACTTTGCTTCCCTCTAATTCTATTCCTGAATGACGACCAGATCATCGCGGTGAATCACCTCAGAGCCATAATCATGCCCCAAAATAGAGATGATATCTTTACTGTGTTTGCCCGTAATTTTAATTAGGTCATCACTTGAGTAGGCGCTGATGCCACGAGCCACCAACTTACCGTGAGCGTTTGTTACACGCGCCACTTCGCCTCGTGCGAAGTCACCACTAACTTTGATGACCCCTTTAGCAAGTAGGCTACTCCCCTTGCCGACCACAGCATTGACTGCACCATCATCAATAACGATGTCGCCCGATGCCGCAGGTCCCGCTAGAATCCAGCGTTTACGGTTCTCTAAGGCTTCAGCGCAAGGTAGGAAGCGCGTGCCCTGAGGTTCAGCACTTAAAGAGTCAAAGATAACATTCGGCGCACTACCAGCAGCAATAATAACCTCGATACCTGCGCGGCGAGCGATGTCTGCGGCTTGCAGCTTCGTTGCCATACCACCAGTACCCAATGTTGTACCGCTTCCACCTGCGATTTTACGCAGCGTGTCGTCGATGGTTTTTACTTCCTTGATAAGCTCTGCGTTCGGATCTTTACGAGGGTCAGCAGTAAACAGACCTTTTTGGTCCGTTAAAAGCAAGAGCTTATCTGCACCACATAAAATGCCTACCAAAGCGGAAAGGTTGTCGTTATCGCCAACTTTAATCTCGCTAGTCGCAACGGCATCATTTTCGTTTACGATAGGAACAATATCGTTCGCAACGAGCGCATTAATAGTGTCACGCGCGTTAAGGAATCGCTCACGATCTTCTAAATCGGCACGGGTTAGTAACATTTGGCCGATCTTGATACCATAAATACCAAACAAAGACTCCCATGTTTGAATCAAGCGGCTCTGCCCCACCGCGGCAAGTAACTGCTTACTCGCCATCTCGTTGGGCAATGCGGGGTAACCAAGATGCTCACGGCCTGCTGCAATAGCACCAGACGAAACCATTACGATTGAATGGCCTTGTTTTTTAAGCTCAGCACACTGGCGTGCTAACTCAACCATGTGTGCACGGTCGAGTGCCAGAGTGCCGCCTGTCAGCACACTTGTACCCAGTTTCACAACGACAGTTTGTGGTTGTGAAACAACTGCATTTTGTTGATTCGTTGTCATGATGTCTTCTGAAGTGAAAAACAAATAAAGAGAGGATGTTTTAACAATCAAATAGGGAATTAACAAGAGAAAAGGTGCGTTTTCGCACCTTTTTGTTTGGTATTAAATGAAAACAACCAAATTAAGCGAAATCGAAAGACTCCGTGTGATATTCGACTTCTAATTTGAAGTGTTCTTCTAAAGTATCAACCAGCTTTTGATGGAATGTGCTCTGCGTTAGATACACTTCCTCTACCACTTTTTTGGGAAGGGCTTCAGATACCCATTGCCCTTCTTTGTTGTACTTGCCAATATGATATTTAGCAGTAAAGCCTCCCTCGATGGATTCCAAATCCATCCACCAGCCCCAAAATTCACGCTTCTCAGGCGATTTTTTGTCGTCTACACATACAGATAAACAATCAAAATAATAGCGCCCTTCTTGCGATTGTGGTTCGCGCAGGTAAGGCCCTATCGCCTTCAACTTAGACATCAAGCGAAAGTGAGTCGGGCCCTGAGTCGTCTCTGACATATGAATCTCCGTTTTCATAGTTAAAAGTAAACACCCAAGAATGATTATTATTTTTAATTATCATGAGCTTATTTTTTGCTCAGATATATCACTCTTAACTAATTTAGGAGAATTGTCACCCTAATAATTCATCTTCTAGCCACTTTATGGCTAAATCGAGGGATTGCTCATATCCTTTTGTAATTGTTTTGGAACTGATTTTTTTCGCTCTACCATACTGGCTAAATAGAGCAACAAGTTGATTATCACTGTGTGGCGACACTGGATCGCCCTCAAGACTCAAAGCCAAAATAGGCACTTTGGTTTTTCGACTGCTCAGGAAGCCCTGAACCTTCAATGACCACGCCATCATCTGACCAGCCATGCTATTAATATCAACCGCATTTTTCCCCAAACGGGAAGCCAAAAGATCTAAATACATCTTCGGCATTTTTTGTAACTTCTGAGGGGAAGTAAAAATATCATGTACGGGTGCGCCTAAAGCGACACAAGCTTTGATCTTTTCCTGCTCGACAAAAGAGAGTCTGATCATGGCATTACCACCAAAACGAAACCCAACTAACCCCACTTTGTGATGATCAACCCAAGGTAGCGAGTAAAGCTCATTCAATACTGCTTGATGTAGGCAACTTGAATTCTCGGTCAAGGGCCAATGAGAGCTATGCCCTACTGAAGGCATGTCTACGGTTAACATCGCAATATCTCGCGGTGCAAGACGATTACGGAACAAACGCCACATGTCGGTTTGTAGAGTATCCAAACCAGCGCTCACCATGACCACAGGCAACTGTTTATCCGTTCTTGGTAAATGGAGGTTCGCGATGATTTTGCGATTTTGGTAAGGCACTTCAATTTGCTTGATGGTGTACTTAGTTTTTTCTGCGCCGTCAGAATACGCTTTGTTTGCCAGAACTTGAGCTTGCGATGCCAAGTTGTCATTTTTTAAATGTGGGTAGCCTGCAATACTAAAACACAAAGAAGCAGTGAAGAGTTCATCCGCTGCCTCTTCTCCTTGCATTTCATTTGCTCGCTTCTGATGATCCATACCAAGCTTGATCCACTCAAATGTCCAGTTACCACTGTGATAACCCATTACAGTGTCTAACCAATCATCATTGGTTCGCGAGTGAGAAGATGAAGCAATTTTGGACAGTACGCCTTCCATTTCGATCGGAGACAATCCTTGCCAAGCCCATTGCAAGCGACGCAAATGACGATACCAAGCACGATCACCCTGCGCTTCTCGTTCATCAAGTATTTTTTTACTGGTCGGCATGTACTGGGTAAGTGCGGAGGTTTCTTTTGCTTGCTTATGTTTCACGAACAAAGTTTCGGAAAGATTTTTACTGACGTCTTCAGACATAGGAAGAACCCTAGGCTATTAGCATGATTTAATATCATAATAAAAAAAATGCCCCTATAAAGGGGCATTTCTCAATATTCTTTAACCGCGCTTATTTTTGCTTGCGGTTTACTGGCTCAGCATACTGGATTGACATATCCCAAGGCTGCTCGATCCAAGTGTCTTGAGCAATATCTACAACGTAATCATCCAGCAGCTCTTTGCCTGATGGTTTCGCACACACAGCGATCATTTTCGCTTTTGGATACATCTCACGTAGTTTGCGCGCTGTATCACCACTGTCTACTAGGTCTTCAACGATTAGGTAACCTTCGCCATCACCTTCAGGTGCTTTTAGTACCGTCATGTCGCGCTGATGATCATGGTCGTAGCTTGAAATACAGATTGTATCAACGTAACGAATACCCAGTTCACGAGCCAAAATAGCGCCAGGAACCAAACCGCCGCGGCTTACCGCCCAAATTCCTTTCCATTGCTCAGCTGGCATTTGTTTTTCAGCCAGTTCACGGCAGTAAGTCTGCATTGCATCCCAAGTGATAATGAATTTTTTACTCATTGTAATAACCTAATAATTTGAAAATATGCATCCTCAAAATCTAGCGAAGTCACTCAAAAGCGGAATGCTCACTAACTTCTCCAAAATGTTTGGAGACGAGGATTTCAAGCTGCGCAAACGATTATTCTACCGAAACACACCGCTAATACCAACGGTGATATCAAAATTCTCTGCCTATTCCGCAGAAAAACCGTCTTCTGTGAACAACGTAAAAAAAGAAAAAGCCAGCGTGAATAAATCCACACTGGCTTTTTGCTCGAGAAATTAACCGACGAGGTATTTAACGATGAAGATGGCTGACATCACCCATACACTCATCGACACTTCACGGCCCTTACCGCTGAATAACTTGATCGCCGCGTATGCGATAAAGCCTAACGTGATACCTTCTGCAATCGAGAATGTTAGCGGCATAACTAAACAAGTCACAACAACTGGGGACGCTTCAGTTAGGTCACGCCAATCAATGCTTACTAGCCCAGACAGCATCAAGATCGCCACATAGAATAGCGCACCTGACGTTGCATAAGCAGGGATCATGCCCGCAAGTGGTGAGAACAATAGAGCAAGTAGGAAGAGTACACCAACAACCACGGCTGTTAGACCAGTACGCCCACCCGCAGCTACACCAGAAACGCTTTCAATATAAGATGTCGTGTTGGAGGTACCAAGTAATGCACCTACTGACGTTGCTGTTGAGTCTGCAAGTAACGCTTTGTTTAAACGAGGGATGTTACCATTCTCATCAGTTAGACCAGCTTTTTGAGAAACGCCAACGAGCGTCCCTGCGGTGTCAAATAAATCGACAAATAGGAAAGCAAATACGACGGAAATCATGCCTACTTCAAACAAACCAGAGAAATCCAGTTGCATGAAAGTTGGCGCAATGCTTGGTGGCGTTGACATAATACCGCCCCACTGCACATCACCAAATAGAAGACCAAGCGCTGTAACGCCAAGAATGGCGATCATCACCGCACCTTTCACACCACGGTGAACCAGTGCAATCGTAAGAAAGAAGCCAATCGCGGCCAATACAGATGGCAATGATGTGATCTCTCCCATAGAAACTAATGTCGCTGGGTTATCAACGACGATACCTGCATTTTTTAATGCGATAAACGCTAAGAAAAGACCAATACCAGCTGAAATACCTGTTCGTAGAGAATGCGGGATCGAGTTAATAATCCACTCACGGATCTTAAATACGCTTAAAAGAATGAACAGAAGGCCAGAAACAAATACAGCCGCCAACGCAACTTGCCACGTATAACCCATTCCCAATACAACAGAGTAAGTAAAAAATGCGTTCAGGCCCATTCCTGGTGCCTGTGCGATTGGGTAATTGGCAACAAATCCCATGATAAAACAGCCGATTGCGGCAGCAAGACAAGTCGCGACAAAAATGGCGCCACGGTCCATACCGGTATCCGACAGGATCGCTGGGTTTACAAAAATAATGTAAGCCATAGTTAGGAAGGTCGTAACACCTGCAATGATCTCAGTGCGCACATTTGTGCCATTTTCACTGAGTTTAAAAAGCCTCTCGAGCATGATCGAATCCTGTAAAGGTAAAAAGTAAACGGTTGCGTAATCGATTGGCGGGAATTATAAAGTTATCAAATAGCAAATTCTAGATAGAATCTTCACTCTAATGCGTTTTTTTTCTTTGGATATGAAACACATTCTCTAATCTATCAAAGCAAGTAAAGAAATATATTCTTATAAAACAATAGGTAACCCAGATAACACAGTTCTCTAAAAGAGAATAAAAACTGAGCAATGTACTAAACTTTCAGATGAAAATGGCCCATTTTAAACATGGTATCTAACAGATTTGATGGAAAAGTCGATAAAACCGAAGAATGGGGAATAGAAGAAGGCTTTGATGGCAATAAGTGAGTCAGGAAGAGAAAATAGAGATAAAAAAACGCCACCCAATTTGGGTGGCGGTGAATCATGTCAGCACTATCACTGAAAAAAAATTCCAATTTATAGGGGTGAACAAACTGTTCGAGTCACATGCGTTGACTTCACTTAGTAGCCAAAGCTTGTTGGGTATACAAAGTTACCGGTGTAAACAGACTTGCTATTCCAGAACATTGTACTTGGTAAACCTTTCATAACTATCACCTTTTAAATCAATTAAACATTCGTTGATTTCTCGGTTCCTTGGAGGCGATAAAACGGACTCATCCTTTGAGCATTTCATTCTTCTCTCAGAAGCTGGTTACAAATATACCACCAAGAAATTTAATTACAAGCATTTTAGTGATTGGAATCACAAAAAATACATAAATTGACCTTTATCAAAGTTTATATGTAATTAAATTACAATTTTATGAATTAAAAAATAAAGCCACTTTCAGAATGTATGATAGAGAACACATAGTGCTTGTTATTGTATTCACAAACTGTGACAGTTCTGAGAGAAATCCTTGTGATCGCGACTACTCGTACTCCATATCTGGTGGTATGCTAACGGCAATTTGAAGGCCAAATCGTCTAGCATTTAATGCTACCTTGACAACATTTTTACGGTATATATTTGGCAAAGCACATCAAAAGGAGTCCTCCGTGTCTGAGTTCCATTCTGAGATCAGTACCTTATCACCTGCTCCACTTTGGCAGTTTTTCGATAAGATTTGTTCTATCCCTCATCCATCGAAACATGAAGAAGCATTAGCACAGTACATTATCAACTGGGCAACAGAGCAAGGCTTTGACGTTCGCCGTGATCCAACCGGTAACGTGTTCATCAAAAAGCCCGCGACACCAGGAATGGAAAATAAGAAGGCTGTTGTACTTCAAGCACACATCGACATGGTGCCGCAGAAAAACGAAGACACTGAACACGACTTCACCAAAGATCCAATCCAACCTTACATCGATGGCGAATGGGTAACTGCGAAAGGCACGACGCTTGGTGCAGATAACGGTATTGGTATGGCTTCTTGCCTTGCTGTATTGGCATCTAAAGATATTAAGCACGGTCCACTCGAAGTTCTGCTGACGATTGATGAAGAAGCAGGCATGACTGGCGCATTTGGCCTTGAAGCTGGTTGGTTAGAGGGTGAGATTCTTCTAAATACAGACTCTGAGCAAGAAGGCGAAGTCTACATGGGTTGTGCAGGTGGCGTTGATGGCACCATGACTTTCGATATTTCTCGAGAATCAACGCCTGCAGGTTTTGTAACACGCCAACTGACGCTGAAAGGCCTAAAAGGTGGTCACTCAGGTTGTGACATTCACACAGGTCGCGGTAATGCCAACAAATTACTTGGTCGTTTCCTTGCCGGTCATGCTCAAGAGCTTGATTTACGTTTAGTCGAATTCCGTGGCGGTAGCTTACGTAATGCAATCCCTCGCGAAGCGTTTGTTACTGTCGCGCTTCCTGTCGAAAACCAAGACAAGCTTGCTGAGCTGTTCAACCACTACACTGAGCTGCTTAAAACTGAATTGGGTAAAATCGAAACAGGTATCGTAACCTTTAATGAAGTGATCACGACTGACGCGCAAGTATTTTCAATCGCCGATCAGCAACGATTCATTGCGGCACTTAACGCTTGTCCAAACGGTGTAATCCGTATGAGTGATGAGGTGGAAGGCGTTGTTGAAACTTCTCTAAACGTTGGTGTGATCAGCACAGAAGAAAATAAAGTCACCGTGCTTTGCTTGATTCGTTCTCTCATTGACTCTGGCCGTAGCCAAGTGGAAAGCATGCTGCGCTCGATTACTGAGCTAGCTGGCGCACAAATTCAGTTCTCAGGCGCTTACCCTGGCTGGAAGCCAGATGCAGATTCCGAGATCATGGCAATTTTCCGTGATATGTATGAAGGCATTTACGGTCATAAGCCGAACATCATGGTCATCCATGCTGGTCTTGAGTGTGGCCTATTTAAAGAACCATACCCACACATGGATATGGTTTCTTTCGGTCCAACAATAAAATTCCCTCACTCTCCAGATGAGAAAGTGAAGATTGATACTGTTCAGTTGTACTGGGAACAGATGGTCGCGCTTTTAGAAGCGATTCCAGAGAAAGCATAATTCAATCACGAAAAACGACAAAGGGTGCCATACGGCACCCTTTTTTTGGTTTAGTTGAACCCAACTACACACGGTTTTGCGCGTAAGCGGCTAACTCATCCATTGAGGTTTGTGCAGCAACTTCACCATCAATGTAGTAAGTAACAAACTCACCATCGCGTACACCCATGAGTGTCGCCTTTTCACCGTTGCTGTAAGTAATATCCATTTGAACAGTGTTCTCATCGATTTGCTGCATTCGCCCCTGCTCAATGACACGGTTATACGCTAATGGTGCAATTGGTGCCGTCGTTAACGATTTATCTAACTGGTGATTGACATCAATGTAAGTATCTACCTTTGTATCGAAGATATGTGGCTTACCATTTAACGGGTTCTTACCCGTCCAAAATTCTAGAGAGTTAAACACGATATAATCCGCTGCGATCGCGACACCATAAACAGGCGCTAAAAGCATATTTAGGCCACCTCGAGCGTAACGGTTGTCAACAGCTTTCAAGTTAAACCCCATGACATAACCTGTCACGGCATTACTACCTACGCAACCTGAAAGTGAAACTGCTACCGCAGTCAATGCACCAATTTTAGCAATTGCCTTTTTCATCAAAACCTCTAGTTAGAAAGTGTGAAACCTCAAATTCGGCGCGGATATTATCGGATAAAAAGTAGGGTTAAAAGTCCGTTTTTTTGTCCTCATGAACAGTATTATTTTTAGTACAGTCACATTTTTTAAGGCTATTATTGCGCTCTCTTCTCTATGTCTTGTTATGTATTAAACTGATAGAAAAGATCATATTGAAAACAAAAACTTCACACATACCAAAATTTCACGCATGACGATTAAAGTAATTTGTCGTGTCCTTAATGAGAATGATTAGTGCGATTTTGCAGCAATTGTTACATTGCTGATGACGCATTTGACAGAGATGGTTTATGGCCAGAAGTAAAAAAAGCAAAGTGTTTGAGCTCTTAGGACATCAAATACAACCAGGGCAACGATTAGAGATCGAATTTGAAGCAGCGAAGCTATATACACATTCGCCTTTATCTATTCCTGTGGAAATCATCCATGGGAAACAAGAAGGACCAGTGTTAATGGTGAATGCTGCTATCCATGGTGATGAGCTTAATGGCGTAGAAATCGTTCGTCAGATCATTAACCAACTGGATCCACAAAAACTGAAAGGCACTGTCATTGCAGTACCTATCGTTAACGTTTTTGGTTTCATCCATAAATCTCGTTACTTGCCCGACCGACGAGATCTCAACCGTTGCTTTCCTGGCAGTGAAAAAGGCGCACTTGCATCTCGTATGGCACACGGGTTCTTTAACAACATTGCCAAGCGTTGTGACTACATTTTGGATCTACACACAGGGGCAATTCATCGCACGAACTTGCCACAGATCCGCGCAAACTTAAGCAACCCAGAAACTCTGCGTATTGCTCAAGCATTTGCAACGCCAGTGATTGTTGATTCAGCATTGCGTGATGGCTCTTTACGCAGTGAAGCAGAAAAATGCGATATTCCAGTGCTCACCTACGAGGCTGGCGAAGCATTGCGTTTTGATCCACTTTCGATAAGCGCTGGTGTACTCGGGGTTCGGCGCGTAATGCAAGCCATTGGTATGTTGCGTGCGAGCAGGAAAAAGCTGCCTGAGCCTATCATAGCGAAGTCCACCAGCTGGGTTCGCGCGTCAGGTAACGGCATTTTGCGTACTGTCGTTAATCTGGGAGACAAAGTAGAACAGGGTGAAACGCTCGCTTATATTAGCTCTCCTCTTGGTCATGATGAGATAGAACTAAAAGCCCCGAAGCGTGGTTTAGTTATCGGTCAACAAACATTACCATTGGTGAACGAAGGCGATGCAATTTTCCACCTTGCCTATTTTAACCAAGGTGATAATGCTTTAGAGCAAGCAGTCGAAAGCTATATTGAAGGCCTCACTGAATTCGATGCCGAGCCGCTGACAACCGGACAGATACCGTTAGAAACTCAGTAATTCCTACCAAGTAGGCGCCTGATTAGCTCAAAAGGAGCAACAGTGCTCGCACTATCTTGTTTAAAGCCAATAAGCTCAGCGTCCATGATGCTGGGCTTTTTGTTTTACGTACGCTAACGATACTTATCGTAGTTTCCAAGAATGGATAAAAAACTTTACAATCCGTCGCAAAAACACATTTGATAATTAATCTCATTATCATTTATTAATCGTAATAATGTTCTTATAATCCCAGCTTCATAAAAAACACTATAAATCATCAATATGAAACGATTAAAAAGTCATCCATTCAAAGTAAATCTCATTTCACTGGCTTTGCTCTTCCCTCTTTATTCATATGCCGAGACAGCGCCAAATGAAGAGCTTGAAGTCATAGGCGTTCGTTATGCCAAACCTATTACCATTGCTGAGCCTGCGCAAACCACCATTAATTGGTCAGAGATTGAAGAGCAACAGTACTCTAATTTTGCCTCAATGATCGATGCCGTTCCCGGTGCATCAATAGATGGTGGCGGTCGTTCTGGTGGCGAACGTATTAACATTCGTGGTTTTGATGATCCAAGCGATATCGCCGTGTTTGTCGATGGCGCTCCAATTGGCTTTCAACAATACCGCTACGGTACCTTCTTTTTTGATCCGTTCTTAATTGGCGAAGCAGAAATTATCAAGGGCGCGCACGACTATCGAGCACTCAACGGGAAGTTTGGTGGCTCCATTCGCATTAAAACCAAAAGTGTCGATGATCTCCTGTACGGCGACAGAAACTTTGGTGCTCGCATCTCAAGTGCATACAACACCAACGGCGATGAGAACGCCTACACGCTAACACTCTATGGTAAAAACGATACTGGTTTTTATTTTCTAGCGAATGGCTCGGTAAAAGATTCTGATGACATTAAAGTCGGAGGTGGTGAAACGCTGGATTACTCAGGTTATGAGCAAGAAAACATGCTCGTAAAGGTCGGTTATGAAAACAACGATCACGAGTTTGAAATTAGCCACACTCGCTACAAAGATGAAGGTCGTAAACCTTGGGCTAACCGCCGCGGAAAAATGCCTAACATCACCGAATACAATATCAAGAAATACGGCTCATTAGAAAAAGCCCAATACGCTTACACCGTCGATAACAAATACACGGACAACACCACGACCATCTCTTACCACTACATGCCGACTAACCCGTATATTGATTTCAATATCAAAATGGCACGTTCCGAAAACGATCGTCATTGGGTTCGCCCTGACGTAGCATTCGAGAAAATGTTCGTTTCTGTTGGCAGTTACGGTCATGAGTCATGGCTGAGTTACGAGCGTGACTACGTTGATGTGTTTAACCAAGCACAATTCGGAGACCACACTCTAATCACTGGGCTTCAATATCAAAAAACCGATAGAGACTCGTTAGTATTCAACGCATCATACGACAGTAATGAAGCAAAAAATTACGGTTGGTACACCCCTTACTACGAACCATCTGGCACGCAGTCAATTTATGCCGCTTACATTGCTGATCACTATCAAGCAACAGACCGCCTAACAATCACACCTTCTCTGCGTTACGAATACATCAAGAGTGAAGGAAAAGGGAACGCAGCGCCGGATTATAATGATCCAGCTGCCGGACATAACTACGGTGAAACGACGCATAAAGGCTTTAGCCCACGTTTGGATATCGACTTTGATGCGAGCAATAATACGCGTTTAAACGCCTCCTACGCCTACGCTTTAAAAGCACCAACCGTTGATAACATCTACTCAGTGCAATATGCGCGAGCTACCGCTACGGCTACTGCTTTGAATCTGGACGTGTCTCGTATCCATGCTTATCAAGCAAGCGTTATCAACTTAACGGAAGGGCTGGTGAACTCTCGCGATAACCTCGCAACAGAGTTAACTATGTTCTATAACGATGTTAGCGACACAGTTGATATACGAACGGGCGAAAACCTCGACAAAAATACTACTGAGTTACAAAGCTGGAATACAAACCTAGATGGCTTTAAAAACTATGGCTTTGAGCTAATTTCACAATACCGGATTGAAGATTTCTACAGTAATTTCTCAGCAAGTTACATTCGCGGCAAAAACAAAGGTAGCCTATCTGACTCTACAGGTTCAGATGATGATCATCCTGATGTACCGCCATTAAACATTAATCTGGGTTTAGGTTACGAATGGATTCCTGGTTTACGTACGGGCTGGGAAGTCCGTTGGTATGATGCGCAAACCAAAACCAAGGCAAGCGGTAACAATTTAAAAGTGAAATCGCCAAGTGAGCAATACACGCTACAAAACGCTTACGTGGTTTGGGAGATACAACAAGTCGAAGGCTTGAGCGTTGGCGCGGTTGTGAAAAACTTAACCGATCGTTACTACGAAGCATACCTATCTAATGGCGTGCCTTCGCCTGGTCGTGAAGTCAAACTGCACCTCACTTATCAATACTAACCATACCTAAAAGATGCAGGGCAGACATTAACTGCCCTGTTATATCGTATCCAATGGCTATAATTGCACGCCGTTTTATTTATCAGTATTATCATTTCCTTTTGCTTGTATACACATTATGAACAATCTAAAAACACGGCTTCTTCTGATTTGCTTCTTCCCTGTAGGTAGCCTAGCGCAAGCTTCTGAGAACATTGCAGACTACTTACAAGAGCAAAGCAAGCACCAAGTTTCAGAAGATTTTTACGCACAGCCAACAGCAAATAACCTGAATCTAGATGCAAAAACTAACTCTTTAACTTGGCACGAAGATGGTAAGCCGGATCACTGTCGTTACGCCAAGCAGCCCAAAGACGTCGCAACACATTTCGACTACGGTGAAGCAAACGATCTATCTGACGGCTTACAACACTTTGATTTACCGGAAAGACATTCTGCAAAGGTCAAATCGACACATCGCACTTATGCTAATAACCCTCACCTTCTTCCTGGCAATAAACAATTTGCAGCCCCTGAAGACGGCACGTTTAGCTTGTCCGTATCGTCGGATTGTTTTTAGCCGATATAAATAAAAAATGCCCTGAGACAAAACTCAGGGCATTTTCACTATTTGTTTGATGGGTAACGTCACCATCTCACCGATTTAAACTTATTCTTCGTCAGTGTCTACTTCGGTTTCACGTGCTTTGCGGGCTTCTTCTTTACGAACTTTTGCCGCTAGTTGTTCTGCTTCACGCTCTTGACGTTGCGCTGCTTTACGCTCGTTACGAACCACTTGGTTTTGGATAAATCCAGCCAGTTCTTGTTCAGCCCAAGCTTGTGCTTTCTCTTCGCTGTCAAAGCCTGTTTCACGCTTTGATACTACAGTCTTACGAGATGTCACTTGGCGAGTGATTTCTGCGCTCCAGCCGTTACGTTTTTCAGTGACGCGGATAGCAAATTTTGGATTCTTAGACATTTCTTTCATTTCCTAAGGGATTTAGGGATCAATCAGGGATTCGGTCAACTTGATAACTCCATCTAAGCTGAGCTGTTTAACACCATCCCTTGGTAAGCGCGGTATTAGAGCATAAAAGTAATCTAAACGCTGCAAGTTTTTTACGCTAGATAATAGATGACAAAGAAGAGGCAGAACAAAGCAACGTTTCGCCAAGTCACTAGAAAGAGCGACGAAGAAAAAAGAGTGATAAGAAAAAAGAAAGCGCTGGTCTCTCAACCAACGCTTTACTTAAGCTAGATTAACCTTTGGTTAATTAACCGATATTCTTACGGGCATTTTGGAACATACGCATCCAAGCGCCATTTTCACCCCAACCTTCCGGAGCCCAAGAATTTGCAACTGTGCGGAATACGCGCTCTGGGTGAGGCATCATGATAGTTACGCGACCGTCTGCTGTTGTTAAACCGGTAATCGCATTTGGCGAACCATTCGGGTTGTTCGGGTATTGTTGTGTTGGGTTACCGAGGTTATCCACGTAACGAACCGCAACCGTACCTGATGCTTCAATCGCTGCTAGGTGCTCTGCATCACGTACTTCTACACGCCCTTCACCGTGGGAAACCGCGATTGGCATGCGCGAACCAGCCATTCCGTCGAAGAATACAGAATCAGATTTCTGAACTTCAACTAGACTAAAGCGCGCTTCAAAACGCTCAGATTCGTTGCGCACAAAACGTGGCCACAAGTCTGCACCTGGGATCAGCTCTTTCAGGTTTGATAGCATCTGACAACCGTTACATACACCTAAAGAGAACGTCTCTTCACGGTTGAAGAAGGCTTGGAACTGTTCACGAGCTTGTGCGTTAAACAGGATAGACTTAGCCCAACCTTCACCCGCACCTAGTACGTCGCCGTAAGAGAAGCCACCACAAGCTACTAGGCCATGGTATTCATCCAGTACCGCTTGGCCTGTTAGGATATCGCTCATATGGATGTCGGTTGCTTCAAAACCAGCTCTGTCAAACGCTGCTGCCATTTCGACGTGGGAGTTAACGCCCTGCTCACGTAGAATTGCCATCTTAGGTTTAGCACCTTTCGCAATGTACGGTGCTGCAACGTCTTCATTTACGTCGAAGCTGAGCTTAACGTTTAGACCTGGGTCAGAGTTGTCTTTCTTAGCTTCGTGCTCTTGGTCTGCACACGCTGGGTTATCACGTAGACTTTGCATCTTATGCGTTGTTTCAGCCCAGATAACGCGTAGTTCGGTACGTGAACGTTCAAGCACAACTGCATCACCAGAAGTGATAACAAAGTCGTCTGAAGCTTCAACAGAACCAATCACATGTGAGCATGCCTCTAAGCCGTTTGCCGCCAGAGTAGATAGAACTGAATCTAGATCATCATTCTTAACTTGAACAACCGCACCTAGCTCTTCGTTAAATAGAACGGCTAGCGCATCATCACCCAGCTCTGCGATGTTCGCTTTTACGCCACAGTGACCCGCGAACGCCATCTCAGCCAGTGTAACAAAAAGACCGCCGTCGCCTTTATCGTGGTAAGCCACTAGCTTGTCATCACGTACTAACGCTTGCATTGCATCAAAGAAGCCTTTTAGCTGCTCTGCATTATCTACGTCAGCAGGTTTGTCACCCAGCTGTTTGTATACTTGTGCCAATGCTGTCGCACCTAAGCGGTTTTTGCCGTTACCCAAGTCAACAAGAACTAGAGAAGTCTTTCCTTTGTCAGTGCGTAGTTGTGGAGTCACGGTCTTACGTACGTCTTCCACACGACCAAATGCCGTGATAACTAACGACAGTGGAGAAGTGACTTCTTTGCTCTCGCCGTTTTCTTCCCACTTGGTTTTCATCGACATGGAGTCTTTACCAACTGGGATAGTCAAACCTAACGCAGGACACAATTCTTCACCAACCGCTTTCACTGCTTCGTAAAGACCCGCATCTTCACCTGGGTGACCCGCTGGAGACATCCAGTTCGCAGACAGTTTAATGTGTTTAATATCACCGATGTCTGTTGCCGCAATGTTCGTTAGTGACTCACCAACGGCTAGGCGAGCCGATGCTCCAAAGTCTAGTAATGCCACTGGCGTGCGCTCACCCATCGACATTGCTTCGCCATGGTAAGTGTCGTAGCTTGCCGCTGTTACTGCACAGTTTGCTACTGGTACCTGCCAAGGACCAACCATTTGATCACGAGCAACCAGACCCGTTACTGTTCGGTCACCGATAGTAATTAGGAATGTTTTTTCTGCAACAGCAGGAAGACGAAGTACGCGATCCACCGCTTCATTAAGCTCAATACCATCACGAACAATGGCAGGGCTTTCCACTTTTAGTGTGGTTGCGTCACGGTGCATCTTCGGTGGCTTACCAAGCAGGATATCCATCGGCATATCGATCGGCGTATTGTCAAAGTGAGAATCTTCTAGCGTTAGATGACGCTCTTCTGTTGCTACACCCACCACTGCATACGGTGCGCGTTCACGCTTACAGATTGCGTCGAATGCTTCCATGTTTTCTGGCGCTACCGCTAGAACGTAACGTTCCTGTGATTCGTTACACCAGATTTCCAGTGGGCTCATGCCTGGCTCATCGTTTGGTACATCGCGTAATTGGAACTTACCGCCACGCTCACCGTCGTCGACAAGTTCAGGCAATGCGTTAGAGATACCGCCTGCACCCACATCGTGGATAAATGCGATTGGGTTGTCGTCGCCTAACTGCCAACAACGGTCGATCACTTCCTGACAGCGACGTTCCATCTCTGGGTTTTCACGCTGTACTGAAGCAAAGTCCAGATCTTCTGCTGACTGACCAGATGCCATTGAGGACGCCGCGCCACCACCAAGACCGATGTTCATTGCCGGACCACCAAGTACGATGAGGCTCGCACCCACTGGAATCTCTTTCTTCTGTACGTGTTCATCGCGGATGTTACCCATACCACCAGCAATCATGATTGGTTTGTGGTAACCACGAATTTCTTCACCCGCATGAGAAGTGACTTTTTCTTCGTAAGTACGGAAGTAACCCAATAGATTTGGACGACCAAATTCGTTGTTGAATGCCGCGCCGCCAAGAGGACCTTCAAGCATGATGTCTAACGCATTCACAATACGACCCGGCTTGCCGAAGTCGGTTTCCCATGGCTGTTCAAAACCAGGAATACGTAAGTTAGAGGTTGTAAAACCAACCAGACCCGCTTTTGGCTTACCGCCGATACCCGTCGCGCCTTCGTCACGAATTTCACCGCCTGAGCCAGTCGATGCGCCCGGCCACGGAGAGATTGCCGTTGGGTGGTTGTGCGTTTCTACCTTCATCAAGATGTGCGTATCTTCATGGTGGTACGTGTATTGACGAGATTTAGGGTCAGGGAAGAAACGCCCCGCTTTAGAACCTGTCATAACGGCTGCGTTGTCTTTGTATGCAGACAGCACATAGTCAGGTGTCGTTTCAAAAGTGTTTTTGATCATTTTGAACAAAGACTTAGGTTGATCTACCCCGTCGATAGTCCAATCTGCGTTAAAAATTTTGTGGCGACAATGCTCTGAGTTCGCCTGAGCAAACATCATCAATTCAATGTCGTTTGGGTTACGCCCAAGCTTAGTAAAGTTCTCTACCAAGTAATCAATTTCATCTTCTGCGAGTGCCAAGCCAAGGGAAACGTTTGCCTCTTCAAGCGCAAGACGACCGCCAGCTAAGATATCAACATGTGCGACAGGCTTAGGCTCTGCAACAGTAAATAATGCTGATGCGGCTTCAAATTCTGTGAATACTGTTTCCATCATACGGTCGTGAATTAACGCTTTAACAGCGTCAGCTTGAGCTTCTGATAGAACAACTGAAGATTCGACATAATAAGCCGTACCACGCTCTAGACGTTTCACTTTATCCAGACCACAGTTAACAGCGATATCGGTAGATTTAGAAGACCAAGGCGAGATAGTGCCAGGACGAGGCGTGACAAGAAGTAGAAGACCTTCAGGCTCATGCTCTTCGATGGTTGGGCCGTAAGTTAGTAACTTTTCAAGTTTTTCTAACTCTTGGTCATCAAGGTCTGACTTTAGATCGGCAAAGTGCATAAACTCGGCATAAATGCCAGTTACAGGCAGATCTTGTTCACGACAAAGTTCCAGTAGTTTATTAACACGAAACTCAGAAAGAGCTGGGGAGCCACGCAAAATTCTCATGTGCTTAGGTCTCTTATGCAATTGATTAAGGTGATATTGGAATAAATTCAGACACTTAAAATAAGCCCTGTCGAACCTATGCCGATTCCACCTCGTCATTGCGAGCGCATTATATAGTAATTGTTTTTGTGATGTAACACCAAAAGCAACCGTTTGCGTCATTTTTTTTGTCAAATTTGAATTACAACTAAAATGTCGATAAAACACACAATGTCACGTTATAAGTGTGTGATTCACTTTGCCCCATGAGCTCGCTTTGATATAAAGGCAAATAGAAATTTTCCAAGATGTACCTATTAATGCAAATAAGTCACTTCAACCGGCTCAAGCGCAGTGCTCTAATTTTAGTTTCTGTTCTTTTGCTCTCAGCTTGCCAGATTGAGTCGGAGCCCAAAAGTGAATTTGAAAAAATTCAAGAACGTGGTGTGCTTCGTGTTGGCACGCTAAACAATCAGCTTTCCTACTACATAGGTCCCGATGGTCCCGCAGGGTTGGATTACGAATTGGCGCGTCAGTTTGCGGAACAGCTCGGCGTCAAACTCGAGATTAAACCAGCCTTTCGCCAGGCTGAGCTTTTTCCTGCTCTTAAGAAAGGAGATATCGATATCATCGCTACGGGTTTAAATCAAACGTCACAAGCAGTCAAACGATTTAGACCAGGCCCGGCCTATTATTATGTAAGCCAACAAGTGGTATATAAAAAAGGGCAACTTCGACCACGAGATATCGAACAACTCATTGAATACCAAGCCTCGAAAGACGACGAGTCCGACGAAGATACAAATGCAGGCGCTCAAACATTAAAGATCGTTGAACAATCGCAATATGTTCCGACCCTAACAGCGTTAAAGAAGCAGTATCCAGAACTTCAGTTTGAAATTGTTGGTGATGCTGACACGAGAGACTTACTCAAATACGTATCGACGGGTGAGTTACGTTTTACTGTGACTGATTCGGTAGAACTTTCCCTAGCTCAACGCCTTTACCCCGATCTTGCGCTCGCGTTTGAACTTACAGAAGATCAACCAGTGTCTTGGTTTACTCGACGTTCTGAAGACGAAAGCTTGTATGCGATGCTGATAGAGTTTTTCGGTAACATCAAACAATCAGGAGAACTGTCCACTCTCGAAGAAAAGTACATTGGTCATATTGAAGCATTTGACTACGTTGATACTCGCGCATTCATTCGAGCTCTGGATGACAAATTGCCTAAATGGGCACCTTTATTCCAAAAATACAGCGAAGAGTTCGACTGGCGATTAATTGCAGCATTGGCTTATCAAGAGTCACACTGGAAACCAACAGCAAAATCGCCAACGGGTGTTAGGGGGATGATGATGCTTACTCTGCCAACAGCGAAAAGCGTCGGGGTAACAAACCGTTTAGACCCTGAGCAATCTGTTCGTGGTGGTGTCGAGTACTTACGTCGTATTGTAAGTCGCGTGCCTGATAGCATTAACGAGCATGAAAAAATATGGTTTGCGTTAGCTTCATACAATATTGGTTACGGCCACATGATGGACGCACGACGACTCACCAAAGCACAAGGTGGCGATCCGAACGCTTGGGCCGATGTAAAAGATAGGCTGCCTTTACTGCGTCAGAAGCGCTATTACAGCCAAACTCGCTATGGGTACGCCAGAGGCGATGAAGCGCGTAATTACGTAGAAAATATTCGACGTTACTACCAATCCATCATTGGTCATGTCAGCCAACAGCCAGCGATTGATGAGAATAGCGATGACTTACAAGTGATTCCGCCGCTCAACCCCGACATTTTGATATCGGGCGCAGTAGAGACCGTCGTAGAACAAGTCTCTGGCGCTTCTGACGTCACGGTTGAAGAAGACACCGAACAAGAAAGCATTGAAGAATAAACCCGCGGTAAACTAAAAAATGACGAGCCTATGAAGCTCGTCATTTTTGTTGAGTCCTAACGAAAACTTATCTAGACTCCAATATTCTGAGTGACACCAACCACACTCAACCATTCCTTTGGTTGGTCGCCTTTTCTTCATCGTTAGTAAAACTGATTGCTTTGTAACAGATTACTTTACAACCACATGGTTTAGCTCACTTGATGAAGCGGCGCTTTCGGCTACACTCTGCCGAAATAACGTCACTCCTATTATTAAGCATCGTATTGAAATTGTTTGCTGGCTCTGTGCAATGCAGAAGTCAAATGAAGAACGTTTAAACCATACAATGTTTAGTGCGATTATCGAGCCTATTGCCAAGCATCGATGAGCCGCACTTTACTGGTATAAGTCTTGTCTGCAGGAGGTTTTGAATATGAGAAGACGTAGAGTGCAGTCAAAGCGTTTAAATAACACAGTAGCTGCTATCCGACGTAAACGTAAACTGACATGTATGAAAAAGAAAGTAAGTTCACGTAATCGTGTTTTTGTACATTTAGTCAATCACTAGTGCGTCCAAGCAAACATCTACCACGTTGTAGGTGTTTGCTAGCTCTCACTACTCCTACTACCTTGTTCGCTCTCTCCATTTTCTAATGCTTTTTGTGCTTGCTTCTTCGCTTTAATTTCCTTTCGGCGGCGCTTAAAAAACGCTTGTAGCTGAGTACGGCACTCATCTTCTAGCAGCCCCTTTTCAACTAAGGCGTAATGGTAAGCGGCTTGGCTTTCAAACAAATTAAGCACTGTTCCTGCTGCTCCAGCTTTTAAATCTGGCGCTCCAAAAACAACCCGCTTAACGCGGCTATGCAATAAGGCTCCGGCACACATTGGGCATGGCTCAAGTGTTACATATAACGTCGTATCCAGAAGGCGGTAATTTTCTAGCTTTTGGCCTGCTTTACGCAGCGTTTGGATCTCAGCATGTGCGGTAGCGTCATTAGTACCAATAGAGCGATTCCACCCCTCAGCGATAATTTCACCATCTTTGACAAGCACTGCGCCAACAGGTACTTCCCCCTCAGCTTCTGCTTGCTCAGCAAGCTCCATCGCTCTGCGCATAAACAATTCATCTTGAGGGGAAAACGGATGGTTAGACAAAGGAGGCTCCAAAGAAACAAAAAACGATTGAAGTCAGGAATTTTATCACCAACTTCGGTTTCACTACAGCAACACATCACGGGACAAAGTCTGCAACCCCAAAAAACCTAGTTACAAGACCTATCGATGTTTGTTGTGCGAGAACAAAAAAGCGCCGATCGAAGACCTGCGCTTTTCGGCTGCCAATTAGTGGCTTTCACACCCTACACGTTTTTACATTGTGTAAGTGTAAGGAGCTTGAATGCCTAGCGGGATACCTACCATCCAATAAGCAACTAGGAAGATAGACCAACCGATCAGCATTGCGATCGAGAATGGCATCATTAGTGACGCAAGCGTACCGATACCAGCCGACTTCACATAACGCTGACAGTAAACCACAACAAGAGGGAAAAATACCATTAGAGGCGAAATGATGTTCGATACAGAGTCACCCACACGGTAAGCCGCCTGAGACAGCTCAGGCGAGATACCAACCGCCATTAGCATTGGCACTAGGATTGGACCAATTAAAGCCCATTTTGCCGATGCCGAACCAATAAGTAGGTTTACAGACGCGGTTAGAAGGATCATACCGATGATGGTCACTTCACCTGGTAGGTTCATCGCTTTTAAGCCTTCTGCGCCATACAACGCTAGCATCGTACCGATGTTTGACTGAGCAAATGCAGATAGGAACTGAGCACAGAAGAATGACATAACAATGTATGCGCCCATGGTTGACATAGTATCAGCCATCGCTTTGATAATGTCGTTGCTGGTCTTGAACGTTCCAGACACTTTACCGTAAACGTAACCAGGAATGATAAACAGAATAAAGATCAACGGCACGATAGACTTCATTATCGGTGCTGAGAAGGCAGTAATTTCACCTTCAGGCGAGCGAAGTGCTGATGTTTCTGGAATTAACGCTGCAACAAGTAAAGCAATACCCGCCATCATTGCCCAACCTGCATAACGGAATGCTTTTGATTCCAGTTCAGTAAATGAACCTAGGTTTGGCGCGGTTTCCGCATCATCATCAATTGGCATTTTTGATAAACGAGGCTCGATGATTTTCTCTGTCACGTACCAACCAATCCCCACAATAATGATAGAGGATAGGCCAGTGAAGAAGATGTTCGCTAATGGGTTAACCACATATTCAGGATCAAGAACCTGCGCCGCAGTTTGCGTAAAGCCAGCCAATAGCGGATCGATACCTGAAGGGATAAAGTTTGCAGAGAAGCCACCAGATACACCTGCAAATGCTGCCGCAATACCTGCTAAAGGGTGACGACCTGCCGCATGGAAGATAATACCGCCAAGAGGAATAACCAGAACATAGCCTGCATCTGCCGCAGTATGCGATACAATGGCAACCAAAATAAGCATTGGAGTAAGAAGCTTAGCTGGCGTGAAGTTCAGCATCTTCTTAAGACCCGTCGTAATAAAGCCCGAAGAATCTGCAACACCCACACCTAGCATTGCGACAAGTACGATACCCAGTGGCGCAAAGCCAGTAAACGTCGTCACCATGTTAGCAAGGAAACTTGCTAGCGCTTCGCCCGTAAGTAAGTTGGTGATAGTAAGAGCTTCGCCCGTTCGAGGGTTTGGAAGATCGAATGATACATTCGACAAAAGTGCTGACGCCGCCCAAGTAATGATCAATGCCCAGAAGAACAAAATCGCAGGATCAGGAATTTTGTTACCTGTCCTCTCGATAAAGTTTAAAAAGCGCTCCATCCCGCTCGGCTTCGATGATGGTGCCTTATTTACAGCTTGGTTACTCATGGTAACTCCATAGTGAATGATGTTGGTGCCAAGGCCTATTTGAATAATTATAACGACCTACTATCCAACGAGTATTCTAGTAAACACTAATGGAGAAAGCACAAGGTTCTAGATTTTTTTTCATAATTGGAGACATATTTTGCAAAAACACCACTTCAATTAAACATAATAAAAACAGTAGCACATCAACTCAATTAACAGTTCAAAAACCATTTATTAACCGTGACAAATCCGGTATCAAGCAGGAATTACACCCGCATTTGTCTCAGCCCATGTATGCAATTGAACTTAGTTTTCGAATTCACTGTATTGTGAGATCATCGTTTTAAGCTGAACTGATCGCATCTCGCCGATTCTATCCTTCCAGCTAGAGGTAATGGTGATAGTTTTCAGTGTTCCTGAAACCGTGGCAGCTGGAACTTCCCACTCGACGACATAAGATCCAGTAACAGAAGAGCCTGTTGCAATAGAAGCAAAATTTGCAGGTGTGATGGTAGACATCGCCGCAGAAGCACCACGCGTCCGGAACCATTCGAGCTGGTTTTCTGCTAGACGAAGTGCTTCAATACTTTTTATGGCATATTCAGATTCACGTTCTAGATACACGTTTAGCTTAGTTAAACCTAGAGCCCCAACACCGATAAGCAGAAAAGAAATTAGAACTTCAAGAAGGTTAAAACCTTTTTGTTTAGAGATCATTCCAAGAGCCTTTTTTCCATCTAGGAATTGCATGCGCATTCCTTGAATTGTCTATCACATCTTTATTGTATCTAAAGTCCAAAGAATCGAAGAAAACCGCTGCCTGATCTTCACTATCAAAATATTGACCACCAGATACCGTAAAAGAACCATGCTGATAATAAGAAGCTATTGTCCTGTATGAGTCTTCTACAACACTTGGCACATGATTTAGGTGAGCATTGGCTTCGAACCCAACCCAATCCGCTGTTGTCGGGGTATAATCATGATTGAAATGAAACAAGACCCCTTTAAACTTATTTGATGTAGCGCCGGAGCTCGGTGGTCCCATCACGGAGAAAAGACCATCATGAATGAGCACTGTTACGCCATTGGTCGATGATGTAGCATTCACTAAATCATTGTATTCCGATTGCTTGATTTCACAGCTCCCTTCCACCCATAAATGATGCTTCCCTGACTGAATTTCTGCTGTTAAAGCAGCACCACAATTAGGTATACCATCAGCCACTGAGCCCGTCATAACATGAAATACACCATTATCTCGGACATCGTTATGCTCTTCAGCCTTTACTCCAAAGAAGGATTCAAATGGCTTTAAATCTGTATCTTGAGTAAAATCATCACCAGCACCAACCCCGCCAACACTAGATGAGAGATGACGGTTTGCCGTCGTGTTTGCACAATCTTTATTTGTAGGGTTGTTAAAATCGGCATAGGGAGACTCTCCATGAATTACGCCTTTATTATCAACTGAAGAGGAGTAAAAGCGCTTTTTATACCTTAACGCAATACACTCCCACCCATCGCTGCTCAATTCCCCTGGGTCTGGAGTAGAGAACGTTGCACTAGAATGAAAATAAATGTCGGCACTAGACTGCATTGCACCATAACTCAAGTTACCTCCCAAAATAATCTCCTTACTAATGCTTGTAAATCCAACATTAGAAGTAACCAAATACCCATTGGAAGTACTCGTAAAATTCGGAATAGTCCAAAGCCCTGAGCCACAATCTGTTATTACGGCAGGTACAATATTATTAACTCTAAATTGCGCCCATGCACATTCAACACCTCCTTCCGCTAACCAATGTGCTTGTCGAGATTTTATTTCGTTTTGCGCAACTTTTATTTGAAAAAATACACCTTTGGATGATGCTAATGATGCAATTAAAGCAAGTAATAAAAGTATAGAAGTCACAAGCAAAGTGGTATAACCGGAATAGCTATATTTAGATGTCATTGCCAATTCCTTTGTTTGATAGAAAACTCCGCAACTTCACTAAAGGCTCCATCAATCGTTTTCAAACCTAACTTAACGCTCGTGACCGAACTTACATTTCCTCCATTAGTCACTGTTTCTGAACTAACGGTGAATTGGGTAACTTGGAAAATATCATCATCAAATAGAGAACGACAAAAATCTACACCATCAAAAGATAATATTTGTGTTTGAGACACAACGCCTTTTTCACATATAAAAAACCGAGTATCTCTCTTCTCATACTTAATATTTCGATAGTCTTCATTGGCAGCTGAGTCCTCTTTAAAATACACAAGCCCTACAGAAGAGGCGCCGCTCAGCATTATGGTTCCTGTAGCTCCGGATAATTTGAGTGAACTACCGTTCCCACCATCATAACCTGCTCTTTGAATATCTTCTTTCATAACAGATAAAGTGATATTCAGACCTTGCAATAAATTTAGCTCTAAGCTTTTTTCCTTTGCTGTTTTTTGTAAACTCAAGAATATAGAGCCCACTACACTAAGGACAATTAATCCAATTAAAGAACTAATCATCAATTCGATTAAAGAGCTACCTATTTGATAACGTTTGTTAGCACTGACGGTAATCATATAACTTAGCTCCAGAGTTACTACAAATTTTAATCCTTCCGGGAGGGTTGGAGAGCTTTGCTTGTAGTTTTATGTTTTGAGCATTGGTTGGGAAAAACTCTATATTTCCTCCTTGGGGTCGTCCACGGACCTCATCGAAGCTTATTTTTTGATTATCGTAGCTGTGCTTCAAAGATAATTCAGAGTAGGCAGAGCCGGAAAGGTTTAAGATTACTCCCCCTGAGCCGCTAGCTGAGTCAGTTAACTGTAGAGACCATGCCCCTTGACTGACAACAACGTTTTTAGCCATGGAGAAATGTATATATAACTTTTGATTTCTCATTACCGCCTCGGACTTACTTTGGCTTAGAAAACCAGCTAATTCAGTTGCCAATCGCTGCATTTGCACAGTTTGTGAAACACGGCTAAAGCTTGGAGCTGCAAACGCCAATATAATACTCAGTACAGCAACAGTAATAAGAAGCTCCAACAACGTAAACCCGCGAGGCATTTCCCAAATTCCTATGTAAACGGCAAAAGGGCCGTAATTCATCTTGCACAGATGCTATCACCTGCCAAAAATAGGCGGAAAAGTGAAAAGGAAACTACTCGTGATGATTCGAATTTCTCGTTGTAACGGCTACAAAAAAGGATTGAGAGGGATGACATTGATCGAATTACTGATAGCTGTCGTGATTGTCGGGATCATTGCTGCAGTCGCCTACCCCTCTTACACTAATCATGGAATCAAGTCTCATAGGACGGTTGCCTTGAGCGATCTTAGTCGAATTCAGCTAGAGCTAGAGACATCTTATGATGGTGGGTACGACTGGAGTCATATTCTCTCTGGAGGCACATGCACTCTATGTGACTCAGACACAAATAGATTTTCTTTCGATATTGCGAGCTCTGCAAGTACGGCCTATACCATTACAGCAACAGCAAAATCGTCTCTGGGACAAGACGACGACGAGTGCTTGACTGGTTCTAAAACGATTACTTTAACGTCAACAAATGTCGAAGAACCAAGTGATTGCTGGAATTAGGAAGAACACCGAGATGCAAAAAGGCCTGCATTTTAGCAGGCCTTTGTATTTGTGCTTTTCACTAACGTCTTAGCTGGTTAAATCATCAAAGAACTTTTTCACACCGTTGAAAAAGCCTTCTGATTTAGGCTTGTGCTTTGTCGCCGCTTCACCACCACAAGACTCTTCAAACTCTTTGAGCAGTTCTTTTTGGCGTGAGCTTAGGTTTACTGGTGTTTCAACAACCAACTTAACAATAAGATCACCAACACCGCCACCGCGAACGCCTTTCACACCTTTACCACGCATACGGAACATACGACCTGTTTGCGTTTCTGAAGGCACTTTTAGGCTTACGCGACCATCTAGGGTTGGTACTTCAACTTCACCACCTAGAGCTGCCATCGCAAAGCTTACTGGTACTTCACAGTATAGGTTGTTGCCATCACGCTCGAAGATATGGTGCTCTTTCACGTGCACTTGTACATACAAGTCGCCAGCAGGTGCTCCCATTTCTCCCGCTTCACCTTCGCCAGATAGACGAATACGGTCGCCAGTATCAACACCTGCAGGGATCTTAACATTAAGTGTTTTTGTTTTCTGCTTACGACCTTGACCATGACACTCATTACAAGGGTCTTTAATGATTTTACCTTTACCGTGACAGGTAGGACAGGTTTGCTGCACTGCGAAGAAGCCTTGGCGCATCTGTACTTGACCATGACCATGACAGGTACCACATGTTTCAGCAGATGAACCTTTCTTCGCGCCACTACCATCACAAGTATCACAGTGTACTAGTGTCGGTACTTCGATCTCCTTCGTTACACCACGAACCGCTTCTTCTAGCGTCAATTCCATGTTGTAACGTAGGTCAGCACCTCGCTGGGCACGGTGGCCACCACCGCCACGACGACCACCACCAAAGATGTCACCGAATACATCGCCAAAGATGTCGCCGAAATCAGCACCGCCGCCGCCAAAGCCGCCGCCACCGAAACCACCGCCGCCTTGTTCAAAAGCAGCATGACCGTATTGGTCGTACGCCGCTTTCTTTTGAGGGTCGGTCAGAACTTCGTACGCTTCTTTTACTTCTTTAAACTTGTCCGCCGCAGAATCATCACCCTGGTTTCGGTCTGGGTGGAATTTCATCGCTAGACGCTTATACGCCTTTTTGATATCGCGCTCTGAGGCATCACGGCTTACGCCTAATACTTCGTAAAAATCACGTTTTGACATGTTCTTCGTCACCAGTTAATTACTACAAACGGCATCGATTCACCGCTTGGTGTTTGTATCGTTCTAGGTAAGTGCACTTGTCTGCAACATACTTAACTAGAAAGACAGCGTTTACAAACAGACGGGCGTAAGAGTTGCCCCAAACGCCCGCACACGAAGTCTTATCGACCCCAGATGGCTAAGCAGCCATCTGGTTAAGAAATATTATTTCTTGTCGTCTTTAACTTCTTCGAACTCAGCATCTACAACGTCGTCTTCTTTAGACTGTGCACCTGCGTCAGCACCTTGTGCTTGCTGCGCTTGAGCTTGTTGTTGGGCGATTTCCATCAGCTTTTGAGAAGCAGTCATTAGTGCTTGAACTTTAGCATCGATAGCTTCTTTGTCTTCGCCTTTACGTGCTGTTTCTAGCTCAGAAATTGCTGCTTCAATCTTCTCTTTCTCTTCTGCAGGTAGCGCTTCACCAGCTTCTTCTACTTGCTTACGAGTACCGTGAATCATTTGGTCAGCTTGGTTACGTGCAGTCGCTAGCTCTTCGAACTTCTTGTCCGCTTCTTTGTTAGCTTCTGCTTCTTGAACCATTTTCTCGATGTCTTCATCGCTTAGACCGCCAGAAGCTTGGATAGTGATCTTCTGCTCTTTACCAGTCTGCTTGTCTTTCGCAGACACGTGTAGGATACCATCCGCATCAAGGTCAAAAGTAACCTCGATTTGTGGCATACCACGTGGTGCAGGCTGGATGCCTTCTAGGTTAAATTGGCCTAGAGACTTGTTGTACATCGCTTGCTTACGCTCACCTTGTAGAACGTGGATAGTTACCGCGCTCTGGTTGTCTTCCGCTGTAGAGAAAACTTGGTTCGCTTTAGTTGGGATAGTTGTGTTCTTCTCAACTAACTTAGTCATCACGCCACCCATTGTCTCGATACCTAGAGACAGTGGAGTTACGTCTAGTAGTAGTACGTCTTTAACGTCACCAGCAAGTACACCACCTTGAACTGCAGCACCCATTGCTACTGCTTCGTCAGGGTTTACGTCACGGCGCGCTTCTTTACCAAAGAACTCAGCAACTTTCGCTTGAACCATTGGCATACGAGTCTGACCACCAACTAGGATTACGTCAGTGATGTCGTTTACTGATAGGTCAGCGTCAGCTAGAGCTACTTTTAATGGCTCAAGAGAGCGTTGTACTAGGTCTTCAACTAGAGATTCTAGTTTTGCACGAGTCACTTTAATGTTCATGTGCTTAGGACCAGTTGCATCTGCAGTAACGTAAGGTAGGTTTACGTCTGTTTGAGAAGTAGAAGAAAGCTCGATTTTCGCTTTCTCTGCTGCTTCTTTAACACGCTGCATTGCTAGTGGGTCGTTTTTAAGGTTGATGCCTTGCTCTTTGTTGAACTCATCAACCAAGTAGTTGATTAGACGGTTATCAAAGTCTTCACCACCTAGGTGAGTATCACCGTTAGTTGCTAGAACTTCGAATGTTTTCTCGCCTTCAACTTCATCGATTTCGATGATTGAAATATCGAATGTACCACCACCAAGGTCGTATACCGCGATAGTGCGATCGCCGCCTTTCTTATCAAGACCGTAAGCTAGCGCAGCTGCTGTTGGTTCGTTGATGATACGTTTAACTTCTAGACCTGCGATACGGCCAGCATCTTTTGTCGCTTGACGCTGAGCATCGTTAAAGTAAGCAGGTACTGTGATAACTGCGCCAGTTACTTCCTCACCAAGGAAGTCTTCAGCAGTTTTCTTCATTTTCTTAAGAACTTCAGCAGAAACCTGAGGAGCTGCCATTTTTTGGCCTTTCGCTTCTACCCAAGCATCACCGTTGTCAGCCTTAACGATTTTGTAAGGCATGATTTCGATGTCACGCTGAACTTCTTCGTCTTCAAAACGACGACCGATTAGACGCTTAATTGCAAATAGCGTGTTTTCTGGGTTAGTTACTGCTTGACGTTTCGCTGGTTGACCTACTAGCGTCTCACCGTCAGTGTAAGCAATAACCGATGCAGTAGTACGTTCGCCCTCTGCGTTTTCAATTACACGTGGTTTGTCGCCGTCTAATACAGCAACACATGAGTTAGTAGTACCTAAGTCAATACCAATGATTTTACCCATCTGGCTATCTCCGAATAAATTCTATTTTCGTTTGGTTATAACCCCAATGTGGGGGGAGGAGAATCGGGTTTCAACCCTTGCTCACAAACAAAAATAATCAATGTTTGCTTCTCTATGCCACATAGATAAGGGCGGCAAAATGCTTTTCAAGGGCAGAATTAAAAAAAAGCGTCTTTTTTCGAAATTTATGTGTTTCTTTCTGATTAGTTGGGAACTCGTCACACTGCTGTAGCGCAACAAAACGTCATTTCCCAGATAAATTTATTTATGCCCGACTCTTCCTAAATAAAAAACGAGCTCATAAGAGCTCGCTTCAATATTAGGGTTAAAATAAATGATTCAAGGTATTAGGCGTTCGCTTGAGCAGGCTCAGCATCAACACCTTCTTCTTTACCTATCTCACCTTCTGTTTTTGCAACAATGGTGTTCACTGCCGTGTCGCCGACAACGTTAGATGATGTACAGAACATATCATTAATACGGTCGACCGCTGCAATGATTGCCAAACCTTCAGGTGGTAAGCCTAGCTGGTGAAGCAAAACACCTACCATTACCACGCCGCCCCCAGGAACGCCGCCAGCACCAATAGATAACAGAAGAATAGTTAAGCCAAGTGTGAAGATGTCTGCGGTGTTAATTGGCTGGCCAAAAGCGTTCGCAACAAACATCGTTGCTAGAGCAATATAGATAGACACACCAGACATATTCATCGTTGCGCCCAGTGGTACACCGAAGCCAGCAACCGATTTAGAGACCTGAAGCTTTTCTGTCAGTGTGCGCATCGTTACCGGGATAGTCGCGTTTGAGCTCGCGGTAGATAGAGAGAAAAGAATCTGCTCACGAGTTGCACGTAGGAAAGTCTTTGGAGAAGTTCCTGTCGCAATACTCACTGCCATTGGGTAGAAGAAGAAGATCCAGAACACCAACATCGCAACCACCAAAGCCACGTAACCGGCAACGGACATTAATGTATTGGCGTTTAGCGTTGCACCTAGTTGAATCATTAGTGCGAACACACCATATGGTGCAAGACTCATCACTAATCCAACCAATTTCATCATGATTTCATTTGCCATTTTGAATGTGCGAATAGCTGGGCCACCACGAGAATCCAAAGCTTGAATTGCAAGCCCCGTCAAAATTGCCATAAAGATGATTTGCAGCATGTCGCCGCTAGCAAACGCTTGTACAGGATTGCTAGGAACAATGTTAACAACTAAAGAGAAAATGTCCGGCGTCTCTGTCGTTGTCAGCTGTACAGCCTCAGATACCGTTCCTGCTAGATTAGCGCCCGCTCCTGGCTGGAAGATCAAGCCGACAGTCAAAGCCGCCGTAATCGCAATGATGGTGTTAAGAATGTAAAGGGTAAAAGTTTTTCCACCAAGACGACCAAATGCACTGATGTCTTTCAAGTCAACAATGCCGCATACGATTGAAACGTAAACTAAAGGAACAACAAGCAATTTGATCAGTGAGACGAACATGCCGCCAACACCTTCTGCAGCTCCAAGTAGGTATGTATCAAAAATCGCAATACCGCTAAATAAGTACTGAATTGCTGTCCCCAGCACAAGGCCGGCAAACAAGCCTATAAAAATCTTACTAGAAAGCGATTTATCCATTATAAATCTCCGATATGTTGTGTTTGCTATTTACATTTTTGTAGTTATATATGCTTACTTTTAAAGCATTAGTCGCAAATCATACACACCAAAGTTACAAAATAAAGTGATAATTTACATTTTTGTTAACGAAATTGTTTTAGAAAAAATGACTATATTTACATTCCTATGCAGAACAAACATTCACGCAGCGAATGATTACAATCACTTATAGCCCTTCCCGTTAATAAACACGCAGCGAGATGAGAGAAAATCTCCTATAGGAAAATAATTAACCAATAGGAAAAAATATGAAGGGGATCAAATTTTCATTTATCGATATACAACGAAGTTCGATGCAGTCATTTATGTTTAAAACAAAAAAGCGCCCATCAAAAATGATGGGCGCTTTTATATTTAAAAAACAGGGAGTTAAAGTTACTTAGCAACCATTACCATTGCCGGACGAATCACACGGCCGTTTAGTTCGTAACCTTTTTGCATAACAAACATAACAGTGTTTGATTCATGATCAGGGCTCTCCTGAATCGACATCGCTTGATGGAACTCTGGATTGAATGCTTCACCTTCAGGGTTGATTGCTTTCAAGCCAAATTTCGCTACAACGTCTACAAACGTTTTATGGGTTAGTTCAACGCCTTCTAGGAACGGCTTCACAGTTTCATTCTCTGTATCTGCCGCTTGAATTGCACGCTCTAGGTTATCAATAACAGGAAGCAGCTCTTCTGCAAACTTGTTCAACGCAAACTTACGTGCTTTATCGATCTCTTGCTCAGTGCGACGACGCATGTTTTCTACTTCAGCTTTAGAACGCAACACCGCATCTTGTTGCTCTTTTACTTTTGCCTCGCTAGACAATAGTGCCGCTTCTAGTTGAGCAATCTTAGCGTCTGTCTCATCACCAAGCTCTTCAAGCTCAGCTTCAACTTCTTGTGCTTCAGCTTCTACTTTTTCAGCCTCTTCGATGATTTGATCAAGCTCTTCTTCTGTAACTTTGTTTTCTTCGTTGCTCATGATATCTCCAGAATTCAACATAATGCCCTTAAAGCCATGCGCGTTTTTGCGGGCTTTAACCACATAAAAATTCGCATATTTAGGTGACTTGCCATTATTATGGGGATGAAGATTCCTGATTCAAGCCTCTTTAATGCGGAAATGCTATGAAAAATCCATGTAACGTGATCGCGATTATCGGAAAACCAAGAGATCAACAAGCAATTCAAACTCATAAAGAGTTGTACCAATGGTTGACCTCTGAGGGCTATAAAGTATTCATTGACGATCGCCTTGCCGCAATACTGGATGATATCCCACAGAGTCAGTTTGCTAGCTTAGTTGAACTAGGAAAAAATGCCGATCTAGCCATTGTGGTTGGTGGCGATGGCAACATGTTAGGTGCGGCAAGAATTTTATCCCGATTTGATGTGCCAGTTATAGGCGTGAACCGTGGAAATTTGGGCTTCTTAACTGACTTGAACCCAGACGACTTCCAAGCGTCTCTGCAAGCGGTACTCGACGGTGAGTATATTGAAGAGGAACGTTTTCTTTTAGAGGCGGAAGTACACCGCCACGGACAAATAAAGAGCCATAACGCTGCGCTAAACGAAGCCGTACTTCACCCAGGGCAAATTGCTCATATGATTGAATTTGAAGTGTATATTGATGAAAGCTTCGCCTTCTCTTTACGGGCCGACGGTTTGATTGTCTCCACTCCGACTGGCTCGACGGCATATTCACTTTCTGGCGGCGGCCCAATTCTTTCTCCTAGCTTGAATGCCATTTCACTCGTGCCAATGTTCCCTCATACATTGTCGAGTCGACCTTTGGTGGTTGATGGAAAACGTCGAATTAAATTGGTGGTATCACCAGAAAACCGTGGAACACAAGAAGTTAGCTGTGATGGACAAGTCTCACTTCCAGTTACCCCTGGCGACGAAATTCACATCTATCAAAGTCCAAATGTACTAAAGCTCATCCATCCAAAAGACTACAGCTACTATCACGTCTTACGGAATAAGCTTGGCTGGTCTAGTAAATTGTTCTAACACTTGTTACTCAGGGCAATAACTTCAATAAAAAAGCCAGCAGCTTAATTGCTACTGGCTTTTGGCTTTCTTAGACAAGAAATAGACACAAAGTAGTGAGGCGACACGATATTTGTCATCATTAAAGAGAAGCTTATAAATTTTGATCCTGTGGGCAAACTTTACACAAAAGATAGAAAAGCAAATTCAATGATCTATGTCCGGTGATATTCTCACCATGAATAGAGTATTAACTCTATTTCATACAATCAATAAAGGACATATTATGAAGAAAACCATCATTCTGTCTGTTCTCAGTACATTAGCACTTATTGGCTGCCAATCAGAGGAAACGCAAGTCAACAGTGTATCCAACGCAAAAGCGGAAGATATCACTAAGACGAAGCGTGCCCTAGCTCAACAATTGAGTGAGAACTATGCTGCCATTGAACCCATGTTGAGAAGAGATATTACTCCACAACAGACTAACGTGTCTGTATCAGCATTTGTTAAGCAAAACCCTAACTCAGAGTTCAGCCGCCAGCTTGTACAAGCTGACACTCAAATTCGTAGCTGGAAAGGTATTTCTGAATACTCAGATCAGTTGTTAGAAGTTCGCTTGGCAAATGAAGCCATGATAACAGCATGGCAAAGTGGCGAGGTCGAGCCATTATTTGCGTTTGAACCAAGTGGTGATGATGAGAATTGGCAATACATCGAAGCATTTGATGTTTATGGCAACATCCATCAACTCGATGTTTACCAGCTCCCTGAAGTACCTGTACTTGTCGTTGATAACAATAGCTCTGCAGAGCTAAAAGCAGGCTTGCAAGCTATGCAAGCTGAGATGAAAAAACTCGGTCAACCAGCTTTAGTTCAACCATATATTGCTGATGAACAACGCCAAAATACACCGTTATTGTCAAGTAGCGCAGTGGGCGAAGCGGCTCCAATTCAAACCACGCAGTTGAAAAAGATCCGTCTAGCCGATGACAAAGAACCTTGGATCTCTGGCAAGGCAGAAATCTACGCTATCGTAACGGGCGTCAATCCAAGTCGTGATGAACCTACTCTCGATTTGGTGGAGCTTCCATACTTAGACTACGATAACCAAGATTACTATCCAAATCAGATCATTATTCACTGGTCTCGTTACCGCTGGGGTGCGGCAGACATTGTGCTCATGGAGCAAGATGACGGCACAGACTATAAACAATTGGCAAAACTCCTTGTTCAAGTTGCCGAAGAAGTATTGAAAGCGATTCCAGATCCAGAAGTTCAGGCTTATGCGATTATTCCGCAAATCACGAACAAGATCATCGACACTATCCCCGATGGTGTACTCACGAATGATGATGACTTCGTCGACGTTTACTACACTCTAATGCAAGACACTTCATACGTGGATCACCCAGGTGCAGGTGTGAATGCAGTCGTCACACTAGAACCATTAACGATTAACCCAACTCGTCCGTAACCTGTTCAATTTTAATGAGTCGTTGTAATCACATCGGCTCATTTTTCCCACTTCATCACAAAAAAACAGCCTACAAAGAAAATTTTCCTTACCTGACTTTACTGTATAAAGAAACAGTATATACTGTTCTCTTATACAGTATTGTTCAGTTATACAGGTAAATAAAATGCTGGCTCATCTAAGTGTTAATAATTTTGCGATTGTTAAGTCTTTACAACTCGAGCTTTCTAAGGGCATGACCACCATTACAGGTGAAACAGGCGCGGGTAAATCCATTGCTATCGATGCTTTAGGGCTCTGCTTAGGCGGACGAGCCGATGCCGGCATGGTGCGACAAGGTGAAGAGAAAACCGAAGTTAGCGCCGCTTTTTTATTGGACAACAACTTACATGCAACACGTTGGTTAGAAGATAACGATCTGCTAGATGGCAGTGAGTGTATTTTGCGTCGTATTATCACAAAAGAAGGCCGCTCAAGAGCCTTCATTAATGGCAGCCCTGTTCCACTATCACAACTCAAATCTCTAGGGCAGCTACTTATCAATATCCATGGGCAGCACGCTCATCATCAATTGATGAAAAGTGAGCACCAAATGGCCATGCTCGACCAATATGCTGGGCATTTAAACCTACTAAAAAGCACACGAAGTGCTTACCAGCATTGGCGTCAGGCGGATAATAACCTCAAGCAGCTAAAAGAAAATAGCCAGCAAAACCAGGCGCAAAAACAGTTGCTTGAATACCAAATCAAAGAACTGAATGAGTTATCGCTAGGTGAAGAAGAATTTGCAGAGCTCGAGCAAGAGCACAAACGACTATCCAACAGTGGTGAACTCGCCACTACCTGTCAGCAAGCCATCGAACTTATTTACGAAGGTGAAGAAGTCAATGCGCTTGGTATTTTGCAATCGGCCAATCACTCCCTAATTCAATTAGCCGAATTAGATGAAAAGCTATCTGAGCTACCTAACATGCTGTCAGAAGCGATGATTCAACTTGAAGAAACGAAGAATGAATTACGCAGCTACTTAGATGGCATCGATGTTGATCCTGCTCGTATGGCTTATGTAGAAGAACGTTTTTCTAAAGTGATGTCTGTAGCTCGTAAACACCACGTAATGCCAGAAGAACTATACCAACATCATCAAGATCTTCTGGCCCAAGTAGAAGCGTTAGATTGCTCCGATGAACGTTTAGATGAGCTTGCTCAAGAAGTAGAACACAAGTACCAAAGCTTTCTAACACAAGCAGAAAAACTGCACAAATCACGCAGCCGTTACGCAAAAGAACTGAACAAACTGATCACACAAAGCATGCACGAATTGAGCATGGAGAAAGCAGTATTCAGTATCGAAGTTAGCAATGACAACACGCACCCATCGCCGCTTGGCATGGACAGCGTGTGCTTCTTAGTATCGACCAACCCGGGACAACCATTGCAACCTATAGCAAAAGTTGCGTCAGGCGGTGAGCTATCACGTATCTCTCTAGCGATCCAAGTGATCACCGCTCAGAAAGTAGATACACCAAGTTTAATCTTCGATGAAGTGGATGTAGGTATTAGTGGCCCAACAGCTGCCGTAGTGGGCAAAATGCTACGCAAGCTTGGCGAATCTACTCAAGTATTGTGTGTCACTCACCTCCCTCAAGTTGCCGGATGCGGCCATCAACAAATGTTTGTTGCTAAGCAAACCAAAGCAGGCCAAACCGAAACCCAAATGCACGCATTAGATGAACAACAACGTGTGGCAGAATTAGCTCGCTTACTTGGTGGTAGTCAAATAACCGACTCAACGTTGGCAAACGCAAAAGAACTGCTTATCGCCGCTTAATAGATCGACAAGGGATGAGATATGGATATCAGAGCAATACACAAAACCAACTGCTTAGATCTCATCCCTATTTTTATTGAGTTAGAACATTACTACTTCAAAGAAAAAGCTTCATCAAAACACGATCTGGTCCATTATCTAAAGAGCCAAGTCTTCTCTGAACATTCTGGTGTTAATATCATTGCGGTTTACGATAATGATGACGTCGTAGGCTTTGCATCTTATACCGTCATGTTCCCTGCCCCAAAACTCTCAGGGCAGATGTACTTAAAAGATCTGTTCGTATCTTCGAAGGTTCGAGGAAAAGGGGTTGGTCTCAAGTTAATGAAGTATCTGGCATCTTTGGCGATCAAGTGTGGATGCCAAAGGTTGGACTGGACAGCTGAAAGTAGTAACCCTACCGCAGGTCAGTTTTACCGCTCAATTGGTGCAACACTAATTCATGAAAAAGAGTATTATCGTTTTTCAGGTGATGCATTACGCGAATTCGCCAAAACCGACTAACGAGTCACTAGGCTTGGCTCACCGCTGAAAGCGTCCATCACCCTACCTCCGATTGAAATGTGCTCTTCGTCACCTAACTAATACGTCATGTGGTGACATTTACCGCCTAATATCGGTGAATAAATGCAACTCAACTCAAAATTCGTTGTCAGATTGTCTACCATACGACGCATAGCTTTTTACATCTGCGTCGAGCTTGTTTATTATCAGCGCAGTATTTTAAAGGTTACTAAGAAATTATTATGCAATTAAAGAAGTGGTTAGTTGCCGTACCATTAGCAATGACATTGCTGACAGGATGTTCGGTATTGGAAAAACTGGTTTATCGTATTGATATCAACCAAGGCAACTATGTAGAACAAAGTGCGGTTGATAAATTAAAGTTTGGGATGACTAAAGCACAGGTTCGCTTCGTATTAGGGTCGCCAATGCTTATTGAAAACGGCTATCCAAACACTTGGTATTACATCTATCATCATACTCCTGGCCATGGCGAACCAGTACAGAAAGATCTGATTGTAAACTTTAATGACCAAGGCACGCTCGCAGACATCAGTGGTGACTTTCCAAAAAGTGACGCATTTTACGAGCAAATTCAGTAAACTGACTTTTGCAAAAAACCTCCCGTTTGGGAGGTTTTTTATTATATAGAAATCACGTTAGTCAAACTTTGAGTAACTCACATGAGCTATTGGGTTTATATTAATCCTGCTTATTTTTACGTACAGAACTAGGCTTGCCACCGGTGACTGGGTCTGCACTTCCCTCGGCTTTAGCCTGCTCCGCCCGTTTACGGCGAATCTCTTTCGGATCGGCGAGTAACGGACGATAAATCTCTATTCGGTCTCGATCTCGAACGGTCACATCCAACTTCACGTTACGACTAAACACACCCACTTTGTTCTTGGACAAATCAATTTCAGGGTACAACTCCAATACACCGGATTGTCGAATGATCTCTTCTACCGTTGCGTGATTATTTACCACTAAGTTAAATACACGCTGTTCATGAGGAAGAGCATAGACAACCTCAACGTGAATCATATCTGACTCAATACTCATAACACTCGTAGACCTGTTTTGCGCGTTTAGTAAATGCATTTACCATATTACTAGTAAGCTCGTTAAAAATCTTACCGAAGGCCATCTCAATCATTTTACTTGAGAATTCAAACTCAAGCTTTAGTTCAACCTTGCAAGCTTGCTCATCTAGCGCGGTAAAAATCCAACCACCACGCAACGTCTTAAACGGGCCATCCACCAAGTTCATCATAATTGCCTGACCGGGGATCAACTCATTTGAAGTCGTAAACGTTTTGCTGATTCCAGCCTTCGCCACATCGACAGAAGCCACCATACCATTCCCCGAAGACTCAATGATTCTAGAGCCCGAGCAACCAGGCAGAAATTCAGGGTATTTAGCAACATCATTAACCAGATTGAACATCTGTTCGGCGCTAAAAGACACAAGCGCAGAACGGCTGACTTGCTTCATACATACTCCTATCGATACATGTACAGATTTAAAGCTACTCGCCAATTTTACTTTTATTCCACGATTGCGCAAATAAAAGGATTTCCTATCCGATATCCAACCCGTATAATGACGCTATTATGGCAAAGAAAAAAACGAAACAAAAAGCGGGTAGCAATACTATCGCGCTGAATAAAAAAGCTCGCCACGAGTATTTCATCGATGATGAAATCGAAGCTGGCTTGGAGCTCCAAGGTTGGGAAGTGAAAGCCCTTCGCCAAGGTAAAGCCAATATTTCTGAAAGTTACGTATTTATGCGTGACGGTGAAGCCTTTGTGAGTGGCATGACAATCACTCCTTTAAATCAGGCATCGACACACGTTGTGGCGAACCCTACACGTGTGCGTAAACTACTAATGAGTCGTCGTGAGCTAGATAACCTATTCGGACGTGTAAACCGTGAAGGTATGACATTAACGGCCCTCTCACTGTACTGGTCTCGCTCTTGGGTGAAACTAAAAATTGGCGTAGCAAAAGGTAAAAAGCTGCACGATAAACGTACGGATCTAAAAGAAAAAGACTGGGCAAGAGAAAAAGCGCGCGTAATGAAGAGCGCGCTGCGTTAATCTTGACCACTTAAACGCATAGTACTGGACAGCCAATGCTTTTCTGTTACTATGCGAATATTACCTGGGGCTGATTTAGGATTCGACGGGAATTCAGAAGTCTGAGGTGCATGCCGAGGTGCGGTAGGCCTCGTTAACAAACCGCAAAAAAATAGTCGCAAACGACGAAAACTACGCACTAGCAGCTTAATAACCTGCTAAGAGCTCTCTCGCCCTAGCTTCCGCACGTAAGACGGGGATCAACGAGGGATCAAACCCAAACGCGCTAGCCCGGATTCTCCCGCCTGAGAGATGAACGGCGAATTTTAATTCAGGCTAGTCATTCATTAGCGTGTCGGTTCGCAGGTGGATGGCGAAATTAAAGATCGACTAAGCATGTAGTACCAATGATGAACGGTTTTCGGACGCGGGTTCAACTCCCGCCAGCTCCACCAAACGTATGGAAAAGGCCACCCTCGGGTGGCCTTTTTTGTATCAACAACCCACTATCCACTATCCACATTGTCTTCTTTTCTCACGCACTCATGCTACCTGATAACTTTTCACGAGCATTACTGCATAACTCTGAACGTACGCCGATTTAAAAACTCGTTGAGTATTAAGTAACAGACGATACGCTCATAAATACACCACCAAAACTACACGGAAGTTCAGAAGAACTCATCCAAGGACAAAAGTGTGTCTATATGTTCTTCGATTTAAAGTGTTCTAAGTTTTTGGGGTATCAACAACTACGAGTGCTAAATCTAAGTTATAGAATTATGATGGGTTAAAGTAGAACAATTTGGGTTTATCACTAACCATCAAAAGATACTAAATAAGCCTTTTCTTTTGCTCTTGGTTATCACAATTGGCGGAAAAATAAATTATCAAGTCAATCTAGCATTACGATGTAAAGCAATAAAAATACCTCTTGACAAAGCGAATAATTAACTGTTTTCAATACGATTTCATTGTCTGAAACCTAGTATTTATAGAGTTTTTATCATTCGGTAGCTCTCGTTTATTTTGCTTTCACATTACCTGATGAAAGCCTCAAAAATCCAATACAATATAACTACCTAAGATTAGCGCAGACTGAGTGTTCCAGATTTAAACTTTATTAATGCTAATAAAAATCGGTCAAATAGATAAACATAAATCTAAAAATGTAATTTTCAAATTCACAAGTTACAGAGCAATGCAATATGAATCACATAGTTAAAATTAAATATTGTAAAAACACACAATACATATAGATTTATAGATTTTTAAAATGAAAAAAGTCGATGTGAGAAATTACTTATTTGGATTTATTACAATCATATTGTTGAGCATTAATATGAGTTTTGGAGAGAGTATATTGAATAACGATAAAGTTAACCAATACACACCACAAATCAATGGTGTGATAACAAAAAAAGGGAAGCCGATTAATAACCAAAAGGTTAGTCTTAATATTGGTTTAAGCGCTTCAGGAAAATCAATAGACTTATCAACATTTACTGACAGCAATGGTCGGTTTGAATTTTCTCCTGTGTATGAGAACAAAGAGAGCGTTAAGATCCCGCTTATTGAACATTATGTAACTATTGTTTTAACCACAGAACTAGATATTGATGAAAGCGTTATTATTTGGGAAGGTTCGTTCGATGGCTATGAAATAGAGGATTACGTAAAAAACAATATGGCTAATCTAGTCTGTGATGCAGCAAACCCTCTTAAGTACTTTGCTTTTTCAATTGATGATGACGAAAACGATGACTACTACGTAAATAGTCAATGTGATTTATTTGGATATATTGACTCTGACTTATATGGAAATTAAAGAATGCAATCACTCTCACCAAAACTATCATCTAGAATCGCAGAAATCCCCTATTCTGTATTCGCAACTAATGTTCGTAACGTTAGTGGTTATATAGCAAAGTTTTTTACATTTGATCTAAGGAATGATGTCAAAAAAGGAACGACAAGTGGCTTTATGGGATTTGGTGGAATGACATCAGATTTTGTAGCGATAGGTCGAGGTAAGGGCGAGTTTGCCGATACTTTGGTATTTTCCTTCCGTGGCACTCAAGTAAACATCGGCGACATTATGACCGATGGAAACATTGGGATATCAGGTACCTCATCCGGTTACAGGGTACATGCAGGTTTTGTAAATCTCTTCAATACGATAAAGCCACAACTTGCAGCATACATCGCTGGTTATTCGAAAAAGAACATGAAAGCACCGAAGGCAATACACTGTGTAGGTCATAGTTTAGGTGGTGCTCTTGCTTCATTAGCGGCAGATTGGGTGAAGAGTCAGTACGGCTATAGCGTACACCTATATACTTTTGGCGCACCAAAAGTTGGCTTTAAACCATACGCAAGAAGGGAGTTAGATTCTTCCTATCGCTGCACTCATGGCGCAGATCCAGTTCCTATGTCTCCTCTTTGGCCATTTACTCACGGTGGTATTGAGTATCGGCTAGATGGAAGTTCTGGCATCTACTTCTGCGCTCATGGACTAGGAAAAAAATCTGTTCCGGGTTATGTCAATACCGCTACAAGTAATGAGTGGTCGGCACTACAACCCAAATCTCAAGCTTACCTAGAACGCAACGTATTTCTTGACTTCAACAATAGATATAATGCTCGGATGACTGATGGTTGGGTAAGTAAAATAGTCTCTTCAATTTTGACCTTATTAAGAATTTCAGGTCTGGGTCATATAATACAACAAATAGCAACTGTAGGCCTTACTGCTTGGGATCAACTAGCTAAAGCTATGGCGTACATCTCAAAACTAAAAAACGAGTATACAGAACACGTTCGCGGTATTTTAGGTCACATGAATGTAATGTCAGGTAGCGCAGCGATCGACCTATCGAGTATTACTTATAGAGTGATAAAACTTTGTTTTTCGAGACTAGTAAGAAGGTTAGATAGTCATGTTAGAAATGCTCTAAATATAGTAGAGTGACAGTAAAAGGCACGAACAATTATTCTAAAAAACGCTCTATTATCCTCAACTAGATTGAGTTCAGAAAAAGCGAAGCTATTTAGGCTTCGCTTTTTATTAGGGCTTAGAGTTGTTAACAATATTAAAATCTATATTCCACACCTAGTGATGCTTGGTTAAAGTCTGTTTCCGTGTTTGCACCGTTCGCGACATTCTCCGCATTGAGTTCTACGTCGTACCACATATATTCTGCGTTAACTAAGAAGTTATCAGTAACTTTAAAACCGACACCAGCACCAGCGAATACACCTTCATCATCTTTGTTGCCTTGGAAGCCCGCAACGTTGTAATCCGTCGAGTACCACATTTGACCGCCTTTTGCGTAAAGGTCGACACGATCAGCAATGGGAGCGGTAACTTTTATAGCCGCTGTATAGCCGTCTGTTTCGGCATTTGCTAGGTTATTACCATAGCTACCGAAATCAATGTAACCACCTTCCAACGCTAAGTAAGGATTAAAACGGTAACCAACTAAACCTTGAATAACATCGCTGTCATCATCAAAGTCATCTTGTCCATCAACTTTTAAGTAACCGTAGTTGGCGCCAACATATACACCATGATCGTTGGAGTCCGCAGCATGTGATAAAGTACTAAACGTTGCTAAAGAAAAAAGGCTAATCAAAGTAACAACATTGCTTTTCATTTCGTTCTCCTAATATAAGTTCCATTGAAGGTTCGAATAGTAAAGAGCAAATGCAATGCCAACTTTAAATTAATGAAAAATATATTTAATTTTATAGAATACTGACAATCCTCTAAAGATCGCCGAACAAAAATAGAAAAAAAGAGCTGTCTGTTTACTTTATATAAACAATACTAAATTGGGGTTAATCTCTGATGTGAAAAAGATTCTTGTTAATTTGTAGATTTTTCAAAGAAATTAAATAAACATCTAAAATACTCTTGTAGATTAATCCGTCAAAAAACGCTTAGCTAGTTTTTATAAGAAAGGAAGCTAATCACACATACGTTGCATCTTACTTTGCTTCAAGCCGTGAATATTCTACTCTTTGCCTAAGCAGAGTTTAATGGAACAGAAGTATGTTAAAAGGCAGTGAATACCCTTCTATTCGAGCATTAAGGACGTTTGTCGCGGTCTCTAATTACCTCAGTTTCTCTAAAGCAGCGGATGCCCTATGTATTACGCAAAGCGCAGTAAGCAAACAAATCGCATCGCTGGAGCAATTGGTGGGTTTACCTTTAATACAAAGAGGGGCGAGTGGTATTGAGTTAACCGAAGAGGGCAAGCGTTATCTGCCGCAAGTCACAGAAGCTTTGGAGCTTATTCAGCATGCAACTGCCAACTTAATCCAGTCAGATTCAAAGCAAGAATTACTCACCGTGGACGTAACCCCTTCTTTTGCCAGCCTTTGGTTGATACCTAATATTGATGACTTCCACCAGCAACATCCTAACATCCGAGTAAGAGTCTGTACCGGGGATGGGAACGTCAAAGATTCGAGCAACGAAAGTGACTTACATATTCGCTGCCTTCCATTATCCACACATTATGAATACAGCAACTTACTGTGCGAAGAAACATTGTTATTAGTCGGTTGCACAAATGCTCCTGCAATTGAGAGTGTGCACGCTGTTAGCAATTATCCTTTTATACCTCAAATCACTCGCCCTCAGCTATGGGAGCAATTTAAAGCTGTCTACACTGTAGAATCTCCCGTTACCTATCAACCTGTAGGCGTCGAACATTTTTACCTAGCTTGCGAAGCTGTCAGAATGGGAAAAGGGCTCGCCTTGCTTCCCGATTTTATGGCGCAGTATTCGATTTTAAGAGGGGACATTCAGCATGTTCTCAACCTCTCTTTACAGAGCGGTTATGGTTATTACGTGATGATTCCAAATTATCGACTTTCAGCTAAAAAAGTAGTGGCATTTCACGAATGGCTGAAGAGCAAGCTAAGTTAATGTTGTTTCTTTAAACTCGTTTAGGTAAACCAAAACAACTCAAAGACTTCGGTATCTGTCTGCTCAAATTTATGGCATTCTCATCCATACTATTTAAAAAGGATAAATGGATAGTAGGATATGGACAGCAACACGCCAAGACTCTCTTTACGCACCATTGAGCCGACCGATTACCCAGAGCTCGCGGAATTAATGGACCTTGTTTTTCCTGATGTTGGTGGCTCATGGCCACGCCTGACCATCATGGATCTTATTCATCAGTTTCCTGATGGACAAATCTGTATTGAGGATAACGGAAAAATTGTCGGCGCAGCGCTAACAATCAAAGTGGACTACAACCGATTTTCACTTCCTCACCTGTACACCGACATCATCACCGAGAACAACGTCATCCAAAACCAAGTGACCGGTGACGCCATGTATGGTCTCGATGTATTTGTCCACCCGGACTATCGAGGGCTACGTTTAGGTCGACGTTTGTATGATGCGCGTAAAGAGCTTTGCCGTAGTAAGAACTTCAAAGCAATTTTAGCCGGTGGTCGCATTCCTAATTACCACCAATACGCAGATGAACTGAGCGTTGCAGAGTACATCGACAAAATAAAACGCCGTGAGCTTCACGATCCTATTTTGTCTTTTCAGCTTGCAAACGACTTCGATGTAAAACGTATTATGCGCGGTTACTTGCCAGAGGATAGTGCTTCTAAAGGCTACGCAACTCTGCTGGAGTGGGATAACTTCTTCTACGAAGAGGATATTCAATCCGTACATGATGTAGAAAAAACGCTGATTCGTATTGGTGTTGTGCAGTGGCAAATGCGCGCCATGAATGACTTAGAGGACTTGCTCGATCAGGCTGAGTTCTTCATTTCTTCTCTTGCGAACTACAAAGCCGATTTCGCCCTATTCCCTGAATTCTTTAACGCGCCGCTGATGGGCTTGCAAAACGACCAAAATTCCGTCGAAGCAATTCGCTTTTTGGCTAGCTTTACAGAAGAGATCAAAAACCGCTTCTCGCAGATGGCAGTCACCTACAACATCAACATTATTGCTGGCAGTATGCCCGTCATCGAAGATGGCAAGTTGTATAATGTGGCCTACTTACTGCAACGAGATGGTGAAATAAACGCTCAATATAAGATTCACATCACGCCCCATGAGCAAAAAGACTGGGTGATCGACGGTGGTGACAATGTTCAGGTGTTCGAAACCGATGCAGGCAAAGTCGGCATACTGATTTGTTATGACAGCGAGTTCCCAGAGTTGGGAAGAATGCTCGCCGAGCAAGGCGCACAAATTGTGTTCGTTCCTTTCTGGACAGACACAAAAAATGGCTACCAACGAGTACGAATCTGTTCCCAATCACGAGCCATCGAAAACGAATGCTACGTTGCAATTGGGGGCAGTGTCGGCAACTTACCTCGTGTTGATAATGTCGATATCCAGTACGCACAATCTGCCGTATTCTCACCGTCGGATATCTATTTCCCACACGATGCGACCTTGACAGAAGCAAGCGCCAACACCGAAATGATAATCTTCGCTGATGTTGATTTGACTAAGTTGAAACAGCTTAATACCGAAGGCTCTGTCACCAACTTACGTCATCGCCGCCTTGATTTGTATGGCGCATTCACCAAAGCCAAAGAGTCATAAGGATCTCCCTAGTTCGCCGCTACCAAAGAGCGTGGCGGCGAGTAAAGCCAGCTGCAGGTTGATTCTGCGCAATTATCAGAGGCATGTCAGTTTTTCTCAACGGTGAGAAACAAGAATTGACCCAATAGGACATTCGGAGTATCACTCCAACTTCGTTCCGCTTTTATTAGGGGAAAGCTTTTGGAACATATTAACGAACTTCTCATGTCAATGAAGCCTTTGCTTGAGCAATACGGCTACGTTGCGCTGATTGTCAGTATATTTCTAGAAGGGATAGGTATCCCGATGCCTGGTCAATCACTGATGATCGCGGCATCTTTGCTCTCGTCAGAACAAGTCATGAACCTAAGTATGGTAATGATGGTATCGTGGCTGAGCTGCTTTTTTGGTAATACCTGTGGCTACTTAATCGGTTATTACTTTGAGGGGTGGTTAGATAAAAAAGGCTACATTTCCAGCCCGAAGATGCAAACGCTTCAATTGACTATCCAGAAATACGGCCCTACGTGCTTGGTGGTCAGCCGCTTTATTGAAGGAATGAAGCAATTTATGCCTCTTGCATGCGGTATCGCGAAAATGCCACGTAGAGAGTTTTTGCTCGGTAACGCCCTCGCGGCGACGGTTTGGGTATTGGTATTCAGCTTGTCAACTCACTTTGCATTTGAACATTTAAGCGTGTTGAGCAACCTGTACACCGAATACAAATATCTGGTATGGGCATTTGCTGCTGTCTTATTTACGTGGATGGTTTTAGGTATTGTTAAACGCAAAAAAGCCAAATCAATGCAATAACGACAGTCTCTTCATTAGCGCATAACTAAAGCTCGTGGTATCAGTGAGATACGCAACACGAGCTTTTATCTTTTTCTTTACGTGCAAAATTTAAACAGCCATTTAGACGTCTAGACGTTGACAATGTAGAAATGTGATATTAGTCTGCTCTTCTCTCTTATCATTAACATTGTCGTTTACATGTCCGGTTCCCAACAAACTACTAAAACAGTTGCACCGTCTGCGGTCGCACTGATCCCATTAATTGTATTCCTTGCACTATTTATTGGCGTAGGCACTTACTTATCTTTGCAAGGCGTGGAATTTGCCTTCTACCAGCTGCCTGCACCCATCGCGGTATTACCAGCCATCATCATTGCGTTTCTTTTAAGTAAAGAGAAACTTAACCGCTCAATCGAACACTTCATGCGTGGTGTTGGCCACCCAGACATCATCGCAATGTGTATGATCTATCTGCTTGCAGGTGCCTTTGCTGCGGTAGCAAAAGCCTCTGGTGGTGTTGATGCAACAGTGAACCTTGGTTTATCCGCTATTCCAACCAGCATGATTTTACCGGGCATTTTTCTGATTTCTGCTTTTATCGCAACAGCAATGGGGACTTCGATGGGTACCATCGCAGCCGTTGCCCCCGTAGCGTTGGGGATTGCTGAATCAGCAGGAATGAGCTTACCGTTAACCGCAGGCGTTGTGCTGAGCGGCGCTATGTTTGGTGATAACCTTTCTATCATCTCTGACACCACCATCGCGGCGACACGCTCTCAAGGTTGTGAGATGAAAGACAAGTTTAAAGAGAACATTCGTATTGCTTTACCTGCGGCGTTGATCGCGATTGCAGTGTTCGCTTTCAACAGTACCGCGACTCAAGTGCCTGAAACTGGCGATATTGAGTGGCTAAAAGTCTTGCCGTACATCACTATTTTGATCCTAGCGGTATCTGGTGTGAATGTGTTTGTGGTTCTGTCGATTGGCATTCTTTTGGCTGGCGGCGTGAGCTTGGCATCGATTGACAATTACGGACTAACTAATCTAGCCCAAGACGTATACAAAGGCTTTGGTAACATGCAAGAGATCTTCTTGTTATCCATGCTGATTGGTGGTTTGAGTGAACTGATGCGTCGCCAAGGTGGTCTTGCTTTTCTAACAAATTTCGTTAGTAGCCTTATCCACGCGTTTGGCTCTAGTCACTCTAAGCATGCGAACAGTCGTGCAAGCGAGCTAGGTATTGCAGGTTTGGTATCAATGGTCAATGGCTGTACGGCAAACAACACCGTAGCCATCATTGTATCGGGCAGCGTTGCTCGCCAACTGGCGGAAGAGAATAATGTCTCTCCTCGCCGCTCAGCAAGCTTGTTAGACATTTTCTCATGCGTGGTGCAAGGCGTGTTGCCTTACGGTGCTCAAGTACTGCTGCTAGGTTCCGTATTCAACCTATCGCCACTTGAAGTAGTTGCCAATTCTTACTACTGTTTTGCATTAGCGATAGCGGCTGTTGTCGCGGTGTTTATCAAACATCCCGCTCGTCAACCTGTAGCGCAAACTGAGAACTAACGACAAATACCGAAAAGGCTCCGATGGAGCCTTTTTACTTTCCTTTCTTCTTTTTTTCTTTTCCGCGAGCAGATTTACTTCAAAGCTGAACGCAAACTTTGCGCACTGTGTAAAGGAATAGCAAAGCGATGCGCCACATCGCGTAGAGCTTCCACCTGAGCCGCGTTACTGATTGCTAATTCGCCTGCCACATCGACGTGGTTATTCTCAAACCCCACTCTCACATCGAATCCAAGTAACATCGCACTCGCTAAACAGTCTTGCTCTCGCGCGCCAAAAGCACAAATGGCACATCGAATTTCTTCCTCGACAAAACGCGCCAAATTCAAACCTCGTAAATCCCATGGCGAAGACTGTTGAGCTTGGTGATAACGCCCTAACACCACTAATGCATGCTGATGCGTTTTAGGTAACACGCCCGCATCACGCAGTTGGAAATAACGTTCAATGTCGGTTGCATCGTAGAGAATAATTTGGCTCACGATGTTGTGTTCTGCCACCCAATGGAAAAAGGCATGCCCTTCTTTCTCACTTGCGCGATCAGGGATTAACTCCCTCAATGCAAAAGAAGCCGCTTCTGGTTTCACAGCTTTAACTAACGCCATCTGTTGTGGCGGAGAATACAAGCCCACCGCCTCTGTGGTGAGCTGTACCATCATGTTTTGTCCCACCGCTTCTTTCACGGCATGGTAAATTGCCATGTTGTCGTCGATGTCTAATGAATGACGTCCGTTGGCGTCTCTAGCATGTAAATGGATCATGGCAGCCCCTGCCGTTTGACAAGCGATAGCCTCTGCAACCAGTTCGTCTTTTGTCATGGGTAAGCTGGCGTGATCGTGCTTAGTTTTTCTTGCACCGTTTGGGGCCACGATAATAGCGATAGGCTCTCGTATACATCGATTTTCTAATTCCATTCCTTCGCTACCTCTTTTAGCGTTAATGAGAGTTTGCCAACTAGCTCATCAATATGGTGAGGCTGAATAATGAATGGCGGCGCAAGCAAGATATGGTGCCCATTAACGCCATCAATCGTTCCGCCCATTGGATAGCACATTAAGCCATTTTCCATTGCTCGCTGTTTGATGTGTTTGTCTGCCAATGTGGCTTTACTCAGAGGCGCCTTGCTTTCTTGATCCGCCACCAGCTCAATGCCAAAAAACAAACCTTTACCACGAATGTCGCCAATGTACGGTAAATGGGCCAATGCAGAAGTAAGCTCATTACGCAGCAAAGCACTTTGCCGATTCACCGCCGTTAACAAATTATCTTGGAAGATGGTTTGAATGGTCGCCACGGCAGCAGCGCACGCCACAGGGTGCGCCATAAAAGTATGACCATGTTGGAAAAAACCGCTTCCATCAGCAATAGCTTGATAGACTCGATCATTCGCAACCACCGCGCCAATAGGTTGATAACCCGCACCAAGCCCTTTAGCCATACACACCAGATCGGGTTCTGCCTCTTCTTGCTCAAACGCAAAAAAACTGCCACTGCGTCCAACGCCACACATGACTTCATCCAAGATCAATAACACATCGTACTGGTCGCATATTTCGCGAATACGCTTGAAGTAACCTTGTGTGGCAGGCACAGCTCCAGCGGTGGCTCCCACAATGGGCTCAGCGACAAAAGCCATGACATTATCAGCCCCCAACTCAAGAATTTTTGCCTCTAGCTCATTCGCCGCTCGCAATGAGTAATCCAATTCCGACTCATGACTCTGCTGATAACGATAAGCATAGCAAGGGGCGATATGATGGCTCGGGTGTAAGATGGGTTTGAACGGTTCACGTCGCCATTCATTACCTCCGACAGCCAGAGCCCCCAAGGTATTACCGTGATAACTTTGCTGACGCGCGATGAATTGCTTTTTCTCTGGCTTACCTGATTCCACGAAATACTGCCGCGCCATTTTTAGTGCCGACTCCACCGCTTCTGATCCTCCACTGACTAAATACACATGGTTGAACTGTTCAGGCATGTGCTGACAAATCAATTCTGCTAGGCGCTCACTGTTGTCACTAGTAAAAAATCCAGTATGAGCAAATGGCACTCGCTCGATCTGTTCCAACATGGCTTTTTTAACGGCGTGATGACTGTGGCCAAGGTTTGATACCGCAGCACCACCACAAGCATCGAGATACTGCTTTCCATGCTTATCGAATAGATAAACACCTTCACCTCTATCGATGATTGGTAGCGTGGCATGGCAATGACGGTGAAATACGTAAGACATTTGAGTCCCTTCCAATGTGTAATACTTGCACACATCATCAGGAACAAACCCAAACGTGACAAGAGAATAAATCTCACCCTCTATGAGCTTTTGGAATGCCACAAACCAAAAACACCAAAACCCTTGATATTTAAACAATAAAATAAAAATAGGCCAGCTTTTTTAAAGGCTGGCCTATGGGTAACCCAAAGCTAAAAACAGAATCGTTTTACGAGTTTAGTGCCTGTTCTAAATCGGCTAGAATATCGTCAATATGTTCAATACCCACCGATAAACGAATCATCTCTGGAGACACACCAGCTTGTTTTTGTTCTGCTTCGCTCAATTGACGATGAGTCGTCGATGCAGGATGGCAAGCCAATGATTTTGCATCGCCAATGTTCACCAAACGCTTAAAGATTTTCAAAGCATCATAAAAACGCACACCAGCGTCATAACCATCTTTTAAACCAAACGACAAAATTGCAGAAGGCTTACCTTTCATGTATTTTTCGGCGAGATGGAAGTGTTCAGAACTTGGCAATCCGGCATAACTTACCCAACAGACTTTGTCATTCTGTTCCAAGAATTCAGCCACTTTGAGTGTGTTCTCGGTATGGCGCTCCATACGCAGCGGTAAGGTTTCTAACCCTTGCATAAGCATAAATGCATTCATCGGTGATAATGCGGCTCCGGTATTACGCAGTGGTACGGTACGCGCACGCCCGATAAATGCCGCCTCACCAAACGCTTCGGTATACACCACGCCGTGGTAAGAAGGTTCTGGTTGGTTGAAAACAGGAAAGCGGTCTTTGTGCTGTGCCCAAGGGAATTTACCGGAATCCACAATCACGCCACCTAATGTGGTGCCATGCCCACCAACGTATTTAGTGAGAGAGTGAACTACGATATCCGCACCGAACTCGATGGGTTTGCACAGCACTGGCGTCGCGACGGTGTTATCCACAATCACAGGTACGCCTTGTGCATGAGCAAGCTCCGCCACACGTTCTAAATCGATGATATTGCCCGCAGGGTTCCCAATGCTCTCGCAGTACACCGCTTTGGTATTTTCATCAATTAATTCGGCCAAACTTTCTGGCTTGTCATCTTTAGCAAACTTCACCTGAATACCTTGATTTGGGAGCATGTGCGCAAACAAGGTATAAGTACCGCCATAAAGTTGCGGCGTAGAAACGATGTTATCGCCCGCTTGCGCTAACGTCAGAATCGCATAGTTAATCGCTGCACTCCCCGCACTCACGACCAATCCAGCAATGCCGCCTTCTAACGCTGCCATGCGTTTTTCCAGCACGTCATTAGTCGGATTCATGATGCGAGTGTAGATATTACCCGGCACTTCCAAGTTAAACAGATCAGCGCCGTGCTGCGCGTTATCAAACTCGTACGCGACTGTTTGATAAATCGGCGTCGCGACAGATTTAGTGGTAGGGTCAGTTTCGTAACCAAAATGGATGGATAGCGTTTCGTCTTTCATGTTCTTCCCTGTCTTTCATCACTCAAATAGCGGCAAGCAAAGCACTTACCTTGCTTATAAAACTTATATTGCCCAACTTTTCAACAAATAACGTAGGGATGAATCACAGAGATAAAACGCTATTTCAACTGTCCAAGTAACCAGTGACGAAACGTTTCTGTCGCATTCGTACGTGTGTTCATGATCAAGTAATACCCTGCATTAGCAGGAATCGGTTTGAATGGAGAAACCAAACGCTCTGTCGTCAATTCATCCTCAATCAGTGCCATTCGTGCCATCGCAATCCCAACGCCTGCTTCGGCTGCAGACATTGCCATATCCGTTCGATTAAAAAAGTGTCCGATATCGGTTTTAAAATCCAACCCCATCGCTGACGCCCAATATAGCCACTCATAGTCACGCGTCGCTTTTTCCCATGGCATCGCATCGTGTAGTAGCGTCGCCTCTTGCCATTGCTTCACTGGCATTGAGTTTTTTTGCTCACCAAACAACGTTTTTAGCCAGCCATGATCCTCAAGGTATTTTGGACTCATCACCGGTAGCAGATGCTCATCCAAAATCAGCTCCGCGCTAGCATTTCTATAAGGATGAAGACCATAGTCAATTGCGACGTCATAGTCTTTTATCTCACTATTTACCAGCGCACCTTCCGCAAAGATTTGTACTTGGATATCCGGATTATCATGATGGAAGCTTTCGAGCTTTGGGACTAACCATTTGAAAGCAAAAGAAGGCGTCAACTTCAAACGAATTTCATTGGTTTGCTTTTCTACTTTGAGCTCATCAAGCAATTTGCTCAGTTCCGAAAAGTGAAACTGCGTCGCTTGGTGTAACTGAGTGCCTTTTACGGTTAAACGAATACCGCGAGAATGGCGTTCAAATAAAGTAAAACCTAATAACGCTTCCAAATGAATAATTTGTTGGCTTATGGCACCAGTGGTGAGGTGTAAATGTCTTGCAGCACCAGTAAAGCTGTTGTACTCCGCGACTTGGCTAAATAAACACAAACCACTTATCAGATTACTTTTCATCCTTGAGCCTATAGTTTTTCTAAACGCTGTGTGTAATTTATATCGATTGTTAACAAAAGGTAAAGAAAAGAAACTGAGCACTCTGATAAATGTGTGGAGTGCATCAATGGAAGTCATCGTATTAGGCAGCGGCGTTATCGGCTTAACCTCTGCTTGGTATTTATCTCAAGCAGGCTATCAAGTTACCGTCATTGACCGCCAACCAAGCAGTGCCATGGAAACGAGCTTCGCCAATGCCGGGCAGATTTCATATGGCTATTCTTCGCCTTGGGCTGCGCCTGGTGTTCCTGTTAAAGCCATTAAGTGGTTAATGGAGGAGCATGCTCCACTTAAAATCAAACCCACTCTGAATGCCGACATGATCCGCTGGGCGAGTAAAATGGTCGCGAACTGCACCCTACCTCGCTATCAAGTTAACAAGGCTCGCATGCTTTCGATCGCTAACCACAGCCGTGTTTGCTTAGAACAGTTACGCCAAGAACACGCCATTGAGTATCAAGGACGTCAGTTTGGGACCTTGCAAGTATTCCGAACACATCAACAGCTGCAAGCCATTGAAAAGGACATGCAGCTCCTTGAACAAAGCGGAACCCGATTTAAGCTAATGGACGTCGAACAATGTATTGAACAAGAGCCAGGGCTTGCACTTGTGAAAGACAAACTGGTTGGTGGCTTGCATCTACCTGATGACGAAACGGGCGATTGCCATCAATTTTGCCAACAACTAACGGAGCTTGCTAAGGCACACGGTGTCCGATTTGAATTCGATACTGAAGTAAGCAATTGGGTTACAGTAGGCAAAAAGATCATAGGTGTCCAAACGAACCGAGGACAATTTAAAGCAGACCAATATGTGGTGGCCTCTGGAAGCTACTCTACAGCGCTACTCAAGCAACTCGATATTGATATTCCGGTCTACCCTGTCAAAGGCTATTCACTCACCATCCCGATGGAAGATGAACACTTCTCTCCTCGATCTACTGTGATGGATGAAACCTATAAAGTCGCTATGACTCGATTTGATGACCGAATTCGCGTAGCTGGCACCGCAGAATTAGCAGGGTTTGATGCTTCCCTTCCACAAAAGCGCAAAAACACCATCGAAATGGTCATCCGTGATCTTTTTCCTCGTTGTGGTGACTTCAGCCAAGCTGAGTTTTGGAGCGGCTTTAGGCCAATGACGCCTGATGGCACACCAATTATCGGCGCGACTAAATACGATAACCTTTTTACTAACACCGGACACGGAACTCTGGGCTGGACGATGGCTTGTGGTTCAGGTCAATTGCTAGCAAGCGTAATGAAAGGTGAAAAAGCAAAAGTGATGGATAATGCGGAGCTTAACCTTTGTCGTTACTCCTGAGGACATGACTGAACAAAAAACAGGCAGACACTTACTCCACAAAATGCATAACCACTGGCATTTTTAACTCATCAAAATCGCAGCACATTTAAATGACAATGTGCTGCATAATTAATCATCAGGCAAATCTTCTACCTAAAAGGAGCAAATAAGCAACAAGAACCAAATTTTAACAACTACTCTCCATTCTGTGTTCATCATCACGCTACAAAGGATTTGTAGCTAAAAAAGTTAACAATTGCATTACATAAAGGGTAATGTATTGTGTGAAAAACAACCACAAACACAACTAACAGGGAAAATACTCATGCAGTCATTAGTTGATTTTCTGAATGGAATTATTTGGAGCCCGGTACTGATCTATTTGTGCCTTGGCGCAGGTTTGTTCTATTCAATCATGACGCGTTTTGTACAAATTCGTCACTTCTTTGAGATGTGGCGCTTATTACTTTCTGGGAAGAGTTCAACAAAAGGGATATCATCATTTCAGGCACTTGCCGTTTCACTGTCTGGCCGTGTAGGTACAGGTAACATTGCTGGTGTTGCCGCTGCTATCGGTTTCGGTGGCCCAGGCGCCGTATTCTGGATGTGGGTCGTGGCCTTCTTTGGCGCTGCAACCGCATACGCAGAATCAACACTTGCACAAATTTATAAAGAAGAAGACGAAGGCGAGTTCCGTGGTGGCCCTGCTTACTATATTGAGAAAGCAATGGGACAAAAGTGGTACGCTTGGATCTTTGCTATCGCGACCATCTTTGCTTGTGGTGTTCTACTTCCTGGCGTTCAATCGAACAGTATCGGTAACGCAGTAGAAGCCGCATTTGGCTCAGGTGACATGATTGAAACCGCTATTGGTACCTTCAGTTTTGCTAAAATTTTCACTGGTACGGTTGTTTGTGTCATTTTGGCCTTCATCATTTTTGGTGGTGTAAAGCGTATCGCGAACTTTACCCAAGTCGTTGTGCCATTTATGGCGTTAGCTTACATCATTACTGCGTTTGTCATCATCCTTCTAAACATTGGTGAGGTTCCGCGCATTTTCGGCATGATTATTGGTGACGCGTTCACACCAATGGCAGGCGTTGGTGCAGCAATTGGCTGGGGTGTAAAACGTGGTGTCTACTCCAACGAAGCAGGTCAAGGTACTGGTCCTCACGCAGCAGCAGCAGCGAGTGTTGATCACCCTGCTCAGCAAGGTCTTGTTCAATCTTTCTCTATTTACATCGATACACTACTTGTGTGTTCAGCAACCGCGTTCATGATTCTTATCACTGGCGCGTACAACGTAAATGGTGCGATTGAAGGTACATTCCTGGTTCAAAACCTACCAGCGGATATTGGTGCAAATGGCCCTGTGTTTACACAGATGGCGATCGAAAGCGCACTACCTGGCGTGGGTAAACCATTCATCGCAATCGCTCTATTCTTCTTCGCGTTTACGACCATTCTGGCTTACTACTACATTGCAGAAACGAACATTGCTTACATTCGTCGTACGTTCAAAGTAAATGGACTGATGTTTATTCTGAAAGTCATCATTATTTCATCCGTGTTCTACGGAACCGTGAAAACCGCCAACTTAGCATGGGCGATGGGTGATGTAGGTGTAGGACTGATGGCGTGGCTAAACATCATCGGTATTTTGATCATCTTCTTTATGTCGAAGCCTGCACTCAAAGCACTGAACGACTACGAAGAGCAACAAAAACGTGGTGTGACCGATTTTACATTTAACCCTGTTGCACTGGGCATTAAAGGCGCAGATTACTGGGAAGATAAGTACCGACGTAAAACGGGTAAAGCACCAACGGCAGACAGCAATAGCGCAGAAACTGTTGAGCAACCATCAACATAGCGTTATCACATAAATAAGAAAAAGCAGTGGTCCGATTAAGGACATAAAAAAGGGGGATTAACCAATGGTTAATCCCCCTTTCTTCTTTATGAGTAACAGCTTAGGCGATAACCGCTTCAACTTTACGAGCGATTTTTGCTTTACCCACAGGTAACACTTCACGACCAAATTCGTTGTTCAGTACTTGCGCCATTGCGAAGTAAATTGCACTTGCGCCACAGAAGATACCCTCGAAGCCAGCGATAGCACCGATCACTTCGCTACCAGTGAAATCACGAGCAGCAAGCAAGAAGAACAGGATAGTTAGAGAACCAAATACCACTTGCTTCGCTGTTGGGTAACATAGAGAACCAATGAACATGAAACCAGTGAAGATGCCCCAAAGCGCTAGGTACCAACCCATAAAGCTTGCAGGGCTTGCAGGAAGACCCATGTGAGGCATTACGATTAGACCAACCAATGTTAGCCAAAATAGACCGTAAGAAGTAAACGCAGTTGTGCCGAATGTATCACCGCGTTTAAAGCACATGATGCCAACGATTACTTGGCTAAGGCCACCGTAAAAGATGCCCATCGCTAGGATCATAGAGTCAATTGGGAAAAATCCTGCATTATGAATATTGAGCAGAATAGTGGTCATACCGAAACCCATTAGACCTAGCGGTGCTGGGTTAGCCAGTTTTGTCGACATGTACAAATACCTTTTTTCAAAAATGTTGATAAAAAATGCGCGCGAATTTTAATGGGCTCCAGAACAAAAGAGAAAAGCTGTTATTGAAAACTTAGATTCCATAAATAAACCACTACATATATAAAAAAAGACCCTGCAAAAAAGCAGAGTCTTTATAGATAGTTAGGTTGTTTTTCACTCAATCACTGACAAGAAATCTCGTCCCAGAACCAGTTGCTTTGCGTTGGGCTTTCCCACACTCCTGGGCCATTTTTCGCAACAAAACATTTGTTTTGGTACGTCACTTTATCGCCGTTAGCGACTTGCGTTACACCCGGCTCCCACTGAATAAAATTGCCTGTCACTGGTGGTTCTGGCTCGGTTACTGGCGGCTCAGGTTCTGTGACGGGCGGCTCTGGCTCAGTCACCGGTGGTTCAGGTTCCGTTGTAGGCGGCTCCGTAGGAGTGCCTGAAACCAGCTTCCACGGGTCTCCTTTCGTTGGCTCATTACCTTGTGACCACCATTTCGCTTCGTAAACAGCACCTTGGTAAGAGACTTGTTCCCCCGTGTTATATACTTTGCCAGAATCCCAAGCTGCCACACCACCTACAGGCGGATCGACCGGATCCACTGGATCTAACTTGTCAACTACACGAACTTCTGGCCAACCCGCATGAGATTGGTAGAAGTTAGTTACACATTTCTCATAATCACCCGCAACTAGCGCAGAATAAGCCGTTTGGAAACCAACAAGCTCACATTCAAATGAGTGACCTCCAGGACGATCTGAGTAGTATTTCCAGTTCCCATCCCAGTTGGTGTACAACACGTCTGTCGCACCATTCAGATTTAAGCTGCCGTAAGGCGTCTGCTGCCAACAAGTGTTTGTTTCATCAGCTTCAATTGGAATTTGATAATGGGCGGCAAGACCTTCCCAATAGCGAATACGGTTAACAGGTTGACCTTTATCCTTGTTTTGCTCACCACACTCAATACCACCATTGATCACGTTGATGGTGGTACCAAAGCCGTAACCAATGCCAGCATCAAGCTCACGCTGTGAAGGCACCCAAGTACGGTCAATCACATGTAGCATTGCAGGTTTCGGTGCTTGTGGGGTTAGGAAGAACCAGATAGCCGATGCTAAGTTCAGCCACGAATCCGCAACCAAGCCTGGATTTTTCAGCAATACAGATGCATCGCCATCAAACATCACTTCAGAGAACGCGCCATAGTTAAAATGGTAAGAAAGCTGCTTTGCACCACGTCCAAAGTAACCTTGTCCAGACTCACATGGCCAGCGTTTGTTTTGCCAGTCATTTTGACCACAACCTGTTGTGTAACCTTCTTGCCCTTCAGACCATCCCATTTCTCGCACATGCACCAAAGCTTGCTGCCACTCTTCCAACCCTAGCGGATTATCCGATACGTTATCAATCGAAATATGGCCACCGGTTTCTTGTGCAAAGTGAGCAAACGCTGTCACGATCGATTTTTTACAAATTGCATCCGAATCACGACCGTCTGTGTACTCACCACAGAATGCAGGGAACTTACCAATTGCACGTAGGAAACGCGTGTAAGTGTATTCAGGTGCCGCCATTTGAGTCAGGAAGTCCCACTCACTTTCGGGGAATACACGCTCTACACGCTTCACGTTTTCTGGGTTGGTTGCCGCCCCTGGAACAATCGCTTCAACCACTGAGTTCGGGCGTGTCTCTAATGCTTGTGACCAAATGGCATACATAGGATCAGAAGTTTTGCTTTGCTCTACGGCTTGAACGTCACCACGAGCAATAACATAACCATTCGGATTTTGCGGATCGGGCTGAATATTCATACTCGCATTCACTTGTGCTGCTAAGACACAACTCAATGCAAGAGGAAGATGTTTGAGTGCAAACATGTCTAGTCTCCGGATTTCAACAATACAATATACGAGGAATAACTAGACATATAGTGGATCATATATACGAAACACCGAGCCAAGTACGTTGATTCTGCGAGACAAAATGAATAAATAGGTCCTCACACACATTTTGTCACAAGAAAAATGTTACCTTGACTCAAAAGAAAAGCGGAGACCCTGTGAGCCTCCGCTTTGTGATGTTTCTCTCTTTATTGTTCTGCCGAAACCACCTCTAGCTTCGCGGTTGACTTTTGTTTAGACAGCACAAAATAAACCACACACTGAGAAATAATTGCGGCAAGCACAATCACTGGTGAGGCGTTGATTCCAGCTAAAAGAAAACACCCTAATGCGATCATTCCATTGAGTAATGCGTAGGGCAATTGTGTACGGAAGTGCTCATACTGTTCACACCCCGCTCCTGTCGACGACAAAATCGTAGTTTCAGAGATGGGAGAACAGTGATCGCCAAACAAGCCACCAGATAATACCGCACCAATACAAACCAACAGTGGTGCATCAATCGCAACGGCAGTTGGGATCACTAATGGCATCATGATGGCGAACGTCCCCCAAGATGATCCCGTAGCGAATGAGATAACACCAGCAAGCAAAAAGGCGACTGCTGGCAATAGCCAGTACGGGAAACCGGCTTGAGCTTGTTCAGCAATGTATGCAGCTGCACCTAATTCTTTCCCAACCGAGCTAAGTGCCCAAGCCAATACCAAAATCACGGCTACAGACATCATGTTCGACATCCCTTTTAGGTAAACCTGAATGCCATCAGAGAGTTTTCTTACGCCATAAAACGCCATCAGCGCAATCAAAGTAAAGGCTGCGAAGAAATATGCCGAAGAAAGTGCAGCCCTGAACGTTGAGCCTGCTACTTTTTGAAATGGAAAACCGTGTGGCACGAGGATGGTACATAGAACCACCAGCATAACGAGCAAAGGTGCCCATACAAAACTAGATTTTGCATTTTTATGCGTAAACACATTCATGGACTCCTGCACTTTCCCAAAGTCGGAGCCCTGCTCTGCTAGTTGTTCAGCCTTCGCCATCGGTCCGAAATCTAATTTGAAGAAAGAGACAATCGGCACAATCGCGATCGCAAGAAAGGCGTAAAACTGATACGGGATCGCACCAATGAAAGCATCCCAATCACTCATACTGACATTCAGGGCAGTAAACTCTTTTTGAATCAATCCCATGATGTAAACGCCCCATCCGATAAAAGGGATCAAGATTGCGACGGGAGAGGAAGTAGAGTCGATAATAAAAGCTAATTTTTGGCGTGATACTTTTAACTTATCAAATAAAGGGCGAAAAACAGGGCCAACAATCAGTGGTGTACCAAGGTCAGAGAAGAAAATAACCACACCACCGAACCATGCGGACAGTTGAGCTTGGCACTTACTCGCCACCCATTGAGTGACCTTTTTAGCAAACGCCACACCACCGCCAGATTTCTCCATCAAGGCAACAAAGCCACCAATAAAGACCAAGAGCAAAATGACGCCCGCATTGTAGCTGTCAGTTAATTGCGGCAGTAGATAGCTTTTCATCAATGCACTAAACGAGTCTAGTGGCCCTTTTTCGACAAATGTCCCTTCAAGCATAGCGACACCACTCACCACACCGGCGAATAAACCAACAACGACATTTCTTGTGGTCAGCGCGAGGAAAAGAGTAATAAGGATGGGAATGAGAGAGGTAACGTCAGCCTGTTCCATAGCAATACCATTTATGATAATTAAACAATTAAAATGAATATATATTTAATTTAACCGCATGTATATATCTCTCACAAAAAAGTTGAGCCACCTCTTCACAAACTTGAAGTACAAAAAAACCAGCCCGAAGGCTGGTTCTTATAAACTCAACTGTCTAGAGGAAAATTATTCCCACTCGATAGTCGCTGGTGGCTTACCAGAAATGTCGTAAACAACACGAGAAATGCCATCAACTTCGTTGATAATACGGTTAGATACCTTACCAAGGAACTCATATGGTAGGTGCGCCCAGTGTGCCGTCATAAAGTCGATAGTTTCTACTGCACGCAGTGATACAACCCAGTCGTATTTACGGCCATCGCCCATTACACCAACAGAACGTACTGGTAGGAATACCGTAAACGCTTGAGATACTTTGTTGTATAGATCAGCTGCGTGAAGCTCTTCAATAAAGATAGCATCAGCACGGCGTAGCAAGTCGCAGTACTCTTTCTTGATTTCACCAAGAACACGAACACCTAGACCAGGACCTGGGAATGGGTGGCGGTAAAGCATGTTGTAAGGCAGGCCTAATTCTAGACCAATCTTACGAACTTCATCTTTGAACAGCTCACGTAGTGGCTCAACAAGACCCATTTCCATGTCATCTGGAAGACCGCCCACGTTGTGGTGCGATTTGATCACGTGCGCTTTACCAGTCTTAGATGCAGCTGACTCGATTACATCAGGGTAAATCGTACCTTGAGCTAGCCATTTCGCGTTTTTCAGCTTCTTAGACTCTTCATCGAATACATCTACGAATACGTGACCGATAGTCTTACGCTTCTCTTCTGGGTCAGACTTGCCTTCAAGTGCTTTTAGGAAGCGTTCTTCAGCGTCAACTTTGATGATGTTCAAACCAAATTGGTCGCCGAACATATCCATTACTTGTTGACCTTCGTTTAGACGAAGTAGACCGTTATCAACAAATACACACGTTAGCTTGTCGCCGATTGCGCGGTGAACCAGCATCGCAACTACCGATGAATCAACACCACCAGATAGACCTAGGATAACTTCGTCGTCACCCACTTGCTCTTTAATGCGAGCAACCGCGTCTTCGATGATAGATTCCGAAGTCCATAGACGCTCACAGCCACATACTCCAAGAACAAAGTTCTCAAGCATTTGTAGGCCACCTTTTGTGTGTGTCACTTCTGGGTGGAACTGAACACCGTAGTATTTCTTCTCTTCGTTCGCCATCGCAGCGTAAGGACAAGTGTCTGTCTCACCAACTTTTACGAAATCGGCTGGGATCTCTACTACTTTGTCGCCATGGCTCATCCAAACGTCTTGAGTTGCTTCAAGGTCTTTAAATAGAGCACATTCACCAGAAACTTTAACCTGAGCGTAGCCAAACTCACGTTCGTTAGAGCCCGCTACTTTGCCTCCTAGTTGTTCCGCCATAGTTTGCATGCCGTAACATACGCCAAGTAGAGGAACGCCAGAGTCAAACACATATTGAGGCGCGCGTGGAGAGTTCTCTTCCGTTACGCTTTCTGGACCGCCAGATAGGATAATGCCATCTGGGTTGAATTCGCGAATATCCGCTTCTTCTACATCCCAGCTCCATAGTTCACAGTAAACGCCGATTTCACGTACGCGGCGTGCTACTAATTGAGTGTACTGAGAACCGAAGTCCAAGATCAGAATACGTTGGTCATGGATATTTTTAGTCATTTTGAGCAGTCTTTTTAAGGCTAAGTGATTAAAACCGAGGCGAGTGTACTCGCCTCTTCTTAATGCTTCAAGGAAAAAGCAAACGTTTCCGTTGGGTAATTAGTTCCCTAGACGGTAGTTCTAGTTCCCTAGACGGTAGTTCGGCGCTTCCTTAGTAATTTGAACATCGTGTACATGAGACTCTTGCATACCTGCACCAGAGATACGTACAAATTCAGCTTTCGTACGCATATCTTCGATAGTTGCAGAACCAGTTAGACCCATGCTTGAACGTAGACCACCCATTTGTTGGTGTACGATCTCTTTTAGACGGCCTTTGTATGCGATACGACCTTCAATACCTTCTGGTACTAGCTTGTCCGCTGCGTTGTCAGACTGGAAGTAACGGTCAGAAGAACCTTGAGACATAGCACCAAGAGAACCCATGCCGCGGTAAGACTTGTAAGAACGGCCATTGTATAGAATTACTTCACCCGGCGCTTCTTCAGTACCAGCAAACATAGAACCAACCATCACACATGATGCGCCAGCTACGATTGCTTTACAGATATCACCTGAGAAACGGATACCACCGTCAGCAATAACCGGAATACCATAATCATTAGCCACTTCTGCCGCATCTGCGATTGCAGTGATTTGTGGAACTCCTACACCCGTTACAATACGAGTTGTACAGATAGAACCAGGGCCGATACCAACTTTCACTGCGCTTACGCCAGCTTCGATTAGTGCTTTAGCACCAGCACCTGTTGCTACGTTACCACCGATGATGTCTAGATCTGGGTAAGCTGCACGTGTTTCGCGAATGCGGTTTAGAACACCTTCAGAATGTCCGTGTGAAGAGTCGATAAGTAGAATGTCAACGCCTGCTTCAACTAGAGCAGCAACACGCTCTTCGTTACCAGCGCCAGCACCAACGGCTGCGCCAACACGTAGGCGACCACGCTCATCTTTACATGCGTTTGGTTTACGTTCTGCTTTGTGGAAGTCTTTCGCAGTAATCATACCGGTTAGTTGGAACTCATCATTCACAACCAATACTTTCTCTACACGAGCTTCGTGCATTTTCTCTTGCACTTCTTCTCGTGTTGCACCTTCTTTAACTGCTGCCAACTTCTCTTTTGGCGTCATTACTGAAGATACTTTCTTAGAAAGGTCCGTCACAAAACGAACGTCACGACCAGTGATAATACCAACAAGCTCATTGCTCTCAGTGACAACAGGGAAACCTGCAAAACCATGCTTTTCAGTGAGTGCAACAACATCAGCGATGGTCGCGTCAGGGTTTACAGTAACCGCGTCAGTTACCATACCAGCTTCGAACTTCTTAACTTTACGAACTTCGGCTGCCTGCTGCTCAATAGACATGTTCTTGTGGATAAAGCCAATGCCACCCTCTTGCGCTAGCGCAATTGCTAGACGAGCTTCAGTAACAGTGTCCATAGACGCTGAAATCATTGGGATGTTTAGGGTGATGTTCTTAGTTAGCTGAGTGCGAAGATCAGCTGTGTTTGGGAGAACGGTGGAGTGTGCTGGCACAAGTAGTACGTCATCGAATGTCAGCGCTTCTTTGGCAATTCTTAGCATTTGCAATATCTCACAATTAGAGGAGTAAAAAGAACAATCCAATCTCATCGTTTCGCATAATGAGGGTAACCTGCGTTAGCAACTAGCTACATTTGGATTAGATATTGCGGAGGGATTATACGGTTAACGCAATCGCTTGACCACAAATTTTTTAATTTTTTTCTTGCAATTACCCCCTTGCTATGTATTATATTGCCGCTAATTTCCATACTCACGTCTAAGAGATTAGCTGTGCTCTCCAAGACCAATCAAAACATCTTTACTGTTTCTCGTCTCAACGCAGAAGTTCGTTTACTCCTTGAAAACGAAATGGGGATCGTTTGGCTCGTCGGAGAGATATCCAACTTTTCAGCTCCTGTCTCTGGTCACTGGTACCTAACTCTTAAAGACTCTCGCGCTCAAGTTAAATGTGCCATGTTTCGTGGTAACAATCGCCGCATTACTTTCAAACCCGCTAACGGTAATCAAGTCCTAGTAAAAGCTCGTCTGTCTCTTTATGAGCCTCGCGGTGACTACCAATTGATCATCGAAAGCATGCAACCGGAAGGTGATGGCCGTCTTCAACAAGAGTTTGAAGAGCTGAAAATGAAGCTTGCAGCAGAAGGGTTGTTCGCGCAAATCAATAAGCAATCTTTGCCTGAGCACCCTAAACGTGTTGGCGTCATCACATCGAAAACTGGTGCCGCGCTTTACGATATCTTAGACGTATTGAAACGTCGTGATCCTTCCCTACCTGTTGTGATTTATCCGACAGTGGTACAAGGTGAGGACGCAGCCATTCAAATTGCACAAGCCATTGGTCGCGCTAACAGCCGTGATGAATGTGATGTGCTAATTGTGGGCCGAGGTGGTGGTTCATTAGAAGACTTATGGTGCTTTAACAACGAGATATTAGCTCGCACGATTGCAGCAAGCCAAATTCCTATTATTAGCGCCGTTGGACATGAAGTTGACGTGACAATAGCTGATTTTGTCGCCGACGTACGCGCGCCTACTCCATCAGCAGCCGCTGAGCTAGTAAGCCGTGATAACAGCCACAAAGATCAAGCTTTAGTTACCCGCCAGCATAAGTTAGCGAGCGCGATGCGTTACTACCTAGCACAACAAAAGCAGCAATCTGCTCAATTAGTGCACCGTCTAGAGAGACAGCACCCAAGCTATCGCTTGCAACGTCAGACGCAACAGTTAGATGAGTTGGACATGCGCTTAAAGCGAGCGATGAGTCGTTTTATTGCCTTGCGTCAACAGCGAATCGAGCGTCAACATTATCGGCTGCAATTAAATTCTCCTGTAACACGCCTTGCCGAGCAGAAGTCGAAGCTAGAACGTGTTGAGCAAAAGCTCATGGATGCAATGGATCGCAAATTACTGACTATGCGCCATCAACTCGCGATTGCCGCAGAAAAGTTAGACACCGTCAGCCCACTAGCGACATTGAAACGAGGTTACTCAATTACTCAAACTGAGCAAGGTAAAGTGATTACTCAATCTTCAGATGTAAAATCGGGAGATGTATTGATTACTCGATTAGCCGAAGGCGACGTTCGCTCTACCGTTAACTGAATACAAACTCTGGTTAACTGATTTTCTGGAACTCAAATCGGACACGTGATTTTGACTTGAGTTCATTACACACATTGCAAAAGTAACTCGCAGCACCGCATGCTTGCAGCTTCTCCAGCTCCGCCTCACAATCAGGGCAAAAACCTACTTTTTTAAAATCCGATTCACACTGTTCACAATGGTATTGTCCTGTCCATTCCAGTTCGACATTGCAAGTCGGGCAAATGTTCTGCTGCATATCCCGTTCCTCTCTCTAAACTAAGCAATTTCGAGTAACGCATGCTACTCAAAATAACGAACAAGTATGTTGATCTTCATCACCGCCCTAACAAGTTTCACGAGGCGATAATCATACTTGATACGTAGGATCTTATACTGATCGTCTGATATTTACTCCTTGATCAGCGATCACCCCTTAAAAGAATATTTATATAACCACACACCGAAAGCATAAGTTACATATTCTGCATTCCAATTTAAGGCAGAATAAAAAACCCTATAGGGATTTAATTAAACGAAAAATTAGAATTTAATAAAAAGATCTTATTCAGAAAGCAGTGTTTACATTGGTGTGCATTTCGATAGTTTGAGCGTCGAGCTCAACGAGTTTAACTTGGATAAAAGCAAACTCATTTAAATGGCTCGCATGCGTTCCACCACAAGGGATTACCGCTAATTGACCTTCCCCTAAATCGCACTTCCAATAGCGAGAATCCGTTAATCTATCGCCGTGGCATTCCATGGTGATCATCGCATCTCTTTGAAGCCATTCAACCAGTTGGCCATTCACTTTTTCTGCAATCGCCTGGAGGTCATTCAGCATATCTGCACTGTTTAATCCTCTTTTACGGAGTGTTTTGCCTAAACGGTACGTATCGAGGCACTTGTCTGGAGTGACATAACTAGTAACTTGCGCATAGCTATTAAAGTCATAATAACCATGTGGGTCTTTGCGGTCTGCGTCTTTTCGCCAATAGTCTTCCGATAGTACTTTATTCAACGCCAAATACGCTAAGTGTCCTGCAGTGTGGCCTCGACTCACAGCATTTTGATAGTGTTTATCTACCGCTAATGTTACCAAGTCATTAATTGCAAATGATTCCGTACGTGATAAAACATGCACGACGACAAACACCCAACCTTCAGCATCACGCTTTACAGGGATGTCACTACCCACATACAAAGCACCACTCTCCTGCTCCACTGCTCCAACTTGGCAATCTACTACGTCATGCTCAGCCCCATTCACCTTCAACGTTCCTTTGTCTGCAGGGTGATCCGGCCATATGTGACTAACGGGATGGAACGGCGTGACATCTGTAATAACGTAAGTCACTTTTTCCGTAGATTGAACGAGCTGTATTTGTGCTTCTAATTGCCATGTTTGATGACAAAAACGAGTCTTTGTTGCTGTGATAGTCATTTTTACGATTACTTTTGATAAAAAAATACCCAAGTAGAAACTTGGGTATTCGAATTTCATTATTTATTGCGGTTTTTCACCATCGACATCATACGCTTACGTTTACGCTCTTGTGATAGCGTAAGCTTATTCGTACGGTTCTCGTATGGGTTATCACTATTGTGGAAGTTAATGCGAATCGGTGTTCCCATAATTTCCAGAGACTTACGGAAGTAGTTCATCAGATAACGTTTATACGAATCTGGCAATTCACGAACCATGTTACCGTGGATAACAACGATCGGTGGGTTGTAGCCACCTGCGTGTGCGTATTTGAGTTTGATACGACGACCACGAACCATTGGCGGCTGGTGATCATCCACTGCCATCTTCATGATACGCGTCAGTACTGACGTACCCACGCGCGTTGTCGCCGAGTTATATGCTTCTTGGATAGATTCAAACAAGTGACCAACGCCAGTACCGTGCAGCGCAGAGATAAAGTGGATACGCGCGAAATCGACGAATCCTAGACGGCGGTCCAGTTCTTTCTTCACGCTTTCTTTCACGTCACTGTCTAGACCATCCCACTTGTTAACGGCGATGACAATTGAGCGGCCAGCATTCAGTGCAAAACCAAGCAAGCTTAGGTCTTGGTCTGAAATATTTTCACGTGCATCAATCACCAGTAGAACGACGTTTGCATCTTCTACCGCTTTCAGCGTCTTAACAACAGAGAACTTTTCAACCGTTTCATTGATACGACCACGACGACGAACACCTGCGGTGTCAATTAGTACGTATTCGCGTCCATCACGTTCCATCGGGATGTAGATAGAATCGCGCGTTGTACCTGGCATATCGTATACAACCACACGTTCTTCACCCAGAATACGGTTAGTCAGTGTCGATTTACCTACATTCGGACGACCGATGATCGCCAACTTAATCGGCTGCTCTTGAAGGCGCTTGAATTCAGCTTCTGCGTCTTCTTCAGTGTAATCTTCAACAAGAGGCTCTTCGTCTTCGAATCCAGTCAGGTCTTCAATCTCACCTTCTTCAGATTCACTTGTTAATAGATCATCAAAGAATGGAGATAAAGCACGCTCAAGCAAAGCGGTCACACCACGGCCATGAGCAGCCGCAATCTGGTACATATCATCCACTCCGAGCTGCCAAAAATCAGCACACGCCGCATCGGCATCAATACCATCGATTTTGTTTACTACCAGCATCGCTGGCTTTTCAATTTTACGCAGATGCGCAGCAATTGCTTCATCTGAAGGTGTCAGACCAGCACGACCGTCAACAAGGAACAACACAACATCAGCCTCATCAATCGCGGCTAATGACTGTTCTGCCATCTTTGTTTCCACGCCTTCTTCTGTGCCATCGATACCACCGGTATCAATCACAATGAATTCGTGCTCTTCACCAAGTCTCGCCTGGCCATATTTACGGTCTCGCGTTAGGCCTGGAAAGTCCGCAACCAACGCGTCACGAGTGCGAGTCAATCGGTTAAATAGTGTAGATTTACCTACGTTCGGACGCCCTACTAGAGCTACAACAGGTACCATAACAACCTCTACAATAATCTTTCTTCTGTAGTTATAGGTAACGACTTGCTCGATGCCAAATCAAACCAGATTTTTACCTATAACCACGTCAGGGTTAATAAATTCAAACAACAAAACGGCTCCTAGCTGTCACCAGCCAGGAGCCGAATGTGAATTATATCACGATATTATTCGTTAATGGTTAGTTTCTTTACATCGCCGTTGCGAGTTGTAATCACATAACCATCCGACAATAACGTCGGGCCAACTGCCAAGCCACTATCATCGACAAACTGCTGCGCAACAAATTCGCCCGTTGAACGATCCATCCAGTGAAGGTAACCAAGCGTGTCACCGACAACGAGATAATTGCCAACAATAACTGGCGCTGTAAGTTGTCGGTGCTCAAGCAAGCTGTTTTCCCACAACTCAGTTCCGCTTCGTGAATCAACGGCAACAACATGATCTTTTTCCGTTATCACAAAGATGCGGCTACCATCTGTAGAAATGTCTGTCGCAGATGAGTAATTACGCTTCCAAATCGGGTTCGCTGAACGCAAGTCAATAGCGATAAGTTGGCCATTGTATCCAATGGTGAAAAGAGTACCGCCTAGCACAATTGGCGATGAATCAACGTCAACCAAACGATCAATTTCTGTCGCGCCTTTTGGCGTACCAACAGGCTGTTGCCAAATCAACTGACCACGCTCAACGATAGCAGCTGCGAGTCGGCCATTTGCCGTTCCCCAAAATACACCGCCGCCAATTGCAGTCGGAGTACTGTCGCCACGTAAAGTTAAGTTCGGCACTTCTGTACTCAATGCCCAGCGTTGCTCACCTGTACTCTCATTAAGGGCAATCAACATGCCTCGGCTAGTATTGATGATAATAAGGCCTGAATCTGCAACAGGCTTCGCCAGTACCTCACCACCAACTTTTACACGCCAAACAATTTCACCTGTTTCTTGGTCAAGAGAGATGACTTCACCATTCTCAGAGCCAATGTAAAGGTTTCCGTATGCCGCTGTGATACCACCAGAGAGACGAGCAATGACATCTTCTTCTAGGTCCGTTTGCCAACGTTGTTTACCATTCTCAGGATCCAGCGCTTTTACTAAGCCATCACGACTTGCCACGAACAATGTATCATTCGCAAATACAGGGGATAGTTTTGAAAAGTAATGACCAACACCATCGCCAACCGACGTGCTCCACTCACTACTGGTTGTAAACTGACTGTCTACCTGAGGTAGTGGCGCCATTACAATGGTGTCTTTCTCACCTGCACAACCGGCAAGTACTCCCATTGTTAACGCCCCTAGCAAGGCTTTCTTAAAGACTCTTTTCATCCAATGCGGTCCTTATTTCGCCAGATCGTCCAATTTCATTTGTAGTGTCGGGCTTGCATCTGCCGCTTGCTGAGCTTCAGTATACGCAGCGTACGCAGCATCTTTGTCACCTTGGCGAATCGCAATATCGCCACGAAGTTCAGCAATACGACCTGTCCATGCTGTATCAGTGACGTTACTTAGCTCTGCCGTTGCAGCGTCGAAGTTACCCATTTCCGTCTCAATACGCGCAATGCGGTAACTAATCAATGGTAACAACGCAGCATCTTGAGTGTTGCTTTGCGCCCACTTCAGTTGCTCCAATGCAGCAGAAAGGTCTTGAGCTTCAACTTGTGCTTTAGCAAGTTGTAGCGCAGCCAATACTGAATATTCTTTTACTTCATTTGACTCAATGAAAGCTTTCACGTCAGCTTGAGCATCAGTGCCTTTGTCTTGCAAAGCATTCATTGCTGTCGTGTAGCTTTGAGAAGCTGCTTCACTCGCCTGAATCACAGAATCCTGGTAGTAACGCCAGCCGAATAGACCACCTAAACCAACAACCGCACCGATGATGACGGCTTTGCCGTTTTCCTTCCACCAGTCTTTAATGGCTTCAACTTGTTGTTCTTCAGTATCGTAAAGTTCCACTTCCTGTCCTCTTAAAACATGTAAATGGCAGCTTAGCTGCCATTGTTCCTATTTCGTTTAAAGGCTCCACATTTGGGAGCCTTAGCTTACGAACTAGGATGTAATTTTGTTAGATTACTAAAAGACTTAAATCAGTGCTGCGATCTTTTCTGCAACTTCTGCTTGGTTGTAAGTCTCTTGCTCACCACCAGCTAAGTCTTTCAGTACTACGGTATTATCCGCAACTTCGTTTTCACCCAGAACTAATGCTACAACAGCACCAACTTTGTCTGCGCGTTTAAACTGTTTCTTGAAGTTACCGCCACCGAAGTGATTCATCACACGAACGCATGGAACAGACTCGCGAAGCTGTTCTGCTAGCTTCATTCCTGCCATCATGGTGCCTTCACCCGCTGTGACTACGTACACGTCAACACTGCGACGAACGTCTGTCAGTTCCAACGTTTCTAGCATCAGTACTAGACGCTCTAGGCCCATTGCAAAGCCAACCGCTGGTGTTGGTTTACCACCTAATTGCTCTACAAGGCCATCGTAACGACCACCGCCACATACAGTGCCTTGAGCACCTAGGCTCTCAGTGATCCACTCAAATACCGTGCGATTGTAGTAATCCAGACCACGAACTAGACGTTCGTTAACTGTGTATTTGATACCTGCGGCGTCTAAAAGTTCACATAGACCTGCGAAGTGTGCTTTAGATTCTTCACCTAAGTAATCTGAAAGGCGAGGCGCATCACCTAAAATAGCTTGAACGTCTGGGTTCTTCGTATCCAGAACACGCAGTGGGTTCGTGTGCATGCGACGCTTACAATCTTCATCTAGCACATCAATATGTTGCTCAAGGAATGCAACCAGTGCAGTACGGTAGTCTGCGCGGTCTTCTTGAGAACCGATAGAGTTCAGCTCAAGACGGACATATTCATTGATACCTAGCTCACGCCATAGACGCGCCGTCATCATGATAAGCTCTGCATCAACATCTGGACCATTTAGACCAAACACCTCAACACCACACTGGTGGAATTGACGGTAACGACCTTTCTGCGGACGTTCATGGCGGAACATAGGTCCCATGTACCACAGACGCTGTTCATCACGGTTGATCAGGCTGTTTTGGATACATGAACGTACACAACCCGCCGTACCTTCAGGGCGAAGTGTTAGGCTGTCGCCGTTACGGTCATCAAAGGTGTACATTTCTTTTGAAACGACGTCTGTTTCTTCACCAACAGCGCGGCTGAATAGGTTTGTTTCTTCAACGATTGGCATGCGCACTTCGTTATAACCGTATGCGCTAATTACATTTTTCACTGTGTTTTCTAATTTTTGCCACAGTGGCGACTGAGTTGGGAGGCAATCGTTCATGCCTCGAATTGCTTGAATTGTTTTTGCCACAATACTTACCGTAATTCTCGTTGAGATTAATCTTGTACTTTAACTTCGATGCGGTTTTCGCCATTCATCATAGCTGCTTTCGCACGGATCTTAGCTTCTAGCTTATTCACAAGGTCATCGTTATCAAAGCGCTCTTTCTGGCGTTTACCATCTTCGTAGAATGCGCTCTTCTTGTTACTACCTGCTAGACCTAAGTGAGAAACTTCTGCTTCACCAGGGCCGTTTACCACACAACCGATGATAGACACATCCATTGGCGTGATGATGTCTTCTAAACGTTGCTCCAGTGCATTCACCGTACCAATCACATCAAATTCTTGGCGTGAGCAGCTTGGGCACGCAATAAAGTTGATGCCTCGAGAGCGAATGCGCAGAGATTTAAGGATGTCGAAACCGACTTTGATTTCTTCAACTGGATCGGCAGCCAAAGAGATACGCAGCGTATCGCCTATCCCTTCAGATAACAGCATACCTAAGCCAACAGATGACTTAACAGCGCCAGCTCGAGCACCACCCGCCTCTGTGATACCTAAATGAAGAGGCTGATCGATTTTCTTCGCCAGCAGACGATATGAATCCACCGCAAGAAAAACGTCTGAAGCTTTCACGCTAACTTTAAATTGGTCAAAGTTAAGACGATCGAGATGATCTACGTGACGCATCGCCGATTCAACCAAGGCTTCTGGCGTAGGCTCACCGTATTTCATCTGTAGGTCTTTTTCCAAAGATCCACCATTGACACCAATACGGATCGGGATATTTTTATCACGAGCGCAATCAACAACGGCGCGAATGCGCTCTTCATTGCCGATGTTACCTGGGTTGATACGTAAACAGTCAACTCCGTACTCCGCCACTTTCAGCGCGATACGATAGTCGAAATGAATATCAGCCACTAATGGTACAGAAACTTGCTGTTTAATCAGTTTGAAAGCTTCTGCTGCGTCCATCGTAGGTACAGAAACTCGAACGATATCTGCGCCGACTTTTTCTAGTGCTCGGATTTGAGCGACTGTCGCTTCTACGTCAGTCGTGCGAGTGTTAGTCATTGACTGTACTGCAATTGGCGCACCATCACCAATTGGCACATCACCCACATAAATACGCGTCGATTTACGACGAATAATTGGAGATTCGTGTTGCATAATTTTTTATAACGGTAGAGTGAATCTAGCTACTTTGCCTGAAGTATACCCAGAAAGGTCGACAGGTTCACTTGCAAATGTCATTGTAACCCCTTCCGGTGCGCCCAATATCACTTTAAATGGCGCTTTTCCGGTAAGTTCTACATCTTGTCCTGGCTTATGAGTACCACTTACCAGCGTTTTACCATTGGTGTCTTTTACTTGAATCCAACAGTCCGCTTTAAACTTCATAGTAAGAAGTGTCATGCCTTCAGGTACTACTGGCGCAGGCTGTTCCTCTTCCGCCGCTTCAATCACGGCAACAGGTTCTTCAGAATCTACGCTTGTTGTATTTTCAGTTTCAGTCAGCAAAGGATCCGCCCCTTGCTCAACGGATGCTTCAGTCGATTCAGCAACGCCTTCATTAGTTGAAGCAACTTCTTCAGGAGTGCTTGCGATTAACTCTTCAGCCGTCATCAAATCGATATCAGCTAATTCTTGAGCAGTGGGCTGCGGCGCTTCAACACTTGAATCCGTTACTTCCTTAGTTAGGCTATTCTCTTGTTGGTTTTGCCACCACCATGCCGCTGAGATGCCAATAATGACCAGCCCGATAACCCAAGTAAGGAGCATAATACGGCTATTGTGCTTCTCGTCTTTTGTTTTACGAGAGAAGCTTTGCATTTCAATTTCTTGCTCTTGAGGCTGAGCATCGGCAGTCTGCTCTAACGCCGTCAAAACCACCTTCTCATCAAGACCTACGAATTTAGCGTAAGAGCGTAAGTAACCACGCGTAAATGTCGCGACTTGTTGAGATTCAAATCGGTTATTTTCAATATCTTCAATCACAGAAATGCGAAGCCTCAGGCGATCGGCAACTTGCTTTTGGCTCATTCCCAAGGATTCACGTTTGTTTTTCAGTAATGTGCCAGCTTCAATAGAGAGTGGCACTTCATTCGTATTTTCGTGTTCTGTCATAATGGCGGTATTTAATCTGTTTTAGTGGCTAACGTGGTCATGTATTTTCGTTATTGTTCTTAAGCCTCTTTAAAGATAGCTAGCCTAAACGCGTTAACCAAAAATAATAATTTTAAGAAACTCTCAGCGATCTGAGTGCGAATACCCGTTTTGCAAAAATCAGCAAAACGTATGTGAGAAAATGCTGAGAATTATCGGTGTCATCGTTAGTGTTACATATCATGATAAGCGAATGCGCAACGAAGACAAAAACTCTTTACACTCAAACTAACAGATAGCTCAAGCTTTTGTCCAAACTTTGACAAAGGAATTCGAAATTATACCCAAATAACCTTAGGTTGAAGAGTGATAGTCCCAAATCTTGGCGAAAATGTCCTAAACAATAAACAAAATAGCCAGAGCGAATGGCTCTGGCTATTTTTGAATTCCGGTCGTTTATACAGCTTTCACTTCAATGGTATCGGCACCGCGTGACGCTTTCAGCATTGCCGTACGTTTAGTTCGGTCAATTACATCACCGACCAACTGACCACATGCGGCATCAATGTCATCACCACGTGTTTTACGAACCGTAACTGTGTGCTCGTATTGCATCAATGTTTTTTGGAAGCGATCAATACGTGAGTTACTTGGTTTCTTGTAAGGTGAACCTGGGTACGGGTTAAACGGAATCAAGTTAATCTTACATGGTGTGTCTTTCATCAGCTCAGCCAGTTCACGAGCATGGTCCATGTCATCGTTCACATGATCAAGCAACACGTACTCGACTGTTACTTTGCCACGGTTTGCATTCGATGAAGCAATGTAACGACGAACGGATGCTAGGAAATCTTGAATATCCCAACGATCGTTAATTGGCATGATTTCACTACGCAGCTTATCGTTTGGCGCATGAAGAGAGATCGCCAACGCAACGTCGATTTTGCCCGTCATCTGATCAAGACCAGAAACCACACCTGATGTTGATACGGTTACACGACGCTTCGACAAACCAAAGCCAAGGTCATCCAGCATTAACTCCAATGCAGGAATCAAGTTCTTCATATTAAGAAGCGGCTCACCCATGCCCATCATCACGACGTTCGTAATTGGGCGACGGCCTGTTTCTTTCTCAAGACCAATTTCACGTGCAGCACGCCACACCTGACCGATGATCTCTGAAACTTTCAAGTTACGGTTAAAGCCCTGCTGTGCTGTTGAGCAGAACTTACATTCCAATGCACAACCTACTTGAGAAGATACACAAAGCGTTGCGCGATCATCTTCTGGAATGTAAACCGTTTCTACATCCTGATCACCAACCTTCATTGCCCACTTGATCGTGCCGTCTGAAGAATGCTGGGCTTCTGCTACAGTTGGTGCTTTAATTTCACACTTGTGTAAAAGCTTTTCGCGCAGCTTCTTGTTGATGTTTGTCATTTTTTCGAAGTCATCTACACCGAAATGGTAGATCCACTTCATAACCTGATCGGCACGAAACGCTTTCTCGCCAAGTTCTTCCGCGAAAAACTGACGCATGCCTTTGCGATCAAAGTCGAGTAGATTGATTTTTTCAGTGGTCATGTTGCCTCTCAATGACTGAAACAAGAATAAGGGCGCGAATTGTACAGCCTTTATGCAGCTACAACAAGGGGTGTAAGACCCTGAGTTTGCTAAGGCATTAAAATAAAAACGATTAAATTTTAAACAGACTTTGCGGTGAGAATAATGATTAGACAACCGACAGCAAAAGCGTAGAAGTGATACAGAGAAAACAGTGAGAACAAACACACTTAACTAAGCTTTCCCCCCTGTAAGATGCTCAGATTAGCCAACGTCTTCGCGAATAATTACGAATGAACTCGCCGGTGAAATGGAGAACGCGGAATAAAAAACCTCGGACAAATCCGAGGTTGTTACGAACTAGATCATCACGCAAAAGTGATGCATGAACGAGTTAGCGAGAGAAAACTTCTGATTCAGGGAAGAAAAACTCAATTTCACAAGCGGCAGACTCAGGGCTATCGGAACCATGAACTGAATTGTGACGCATGCTGAGTGCGTAATCAGCACGCAAAGTGCCGCATGCCGCTTCCTCTGGGTTGGTTTTACCCATTAGCTCGCGGTAACGTGCAATCGCATTTTCACCTTCCAATACCTGAACCATAATAGGACCAGATGTCATGAACTCTTTTAGAGGAGGGAAAAACTCTTTACCTTCATGCTCTGCATAAAAGCCACTTGCCTGATCTTCTGTCAGGTGAACCATTTTGGCAGCGATGATACGTAGGCCAGCCTTTTCAATACGATTGTAGATTTCACCAATTAGGTTTCGCTCTACAGCATCAGGCTTAATGATTGAAAATGTTCTTTCTAGAGCCATAAAATTTCCTTTCTGTACTTGTAATAATAGTTGTGCTTTTAAAGTGACTTACTGGGTAAGAGCAGCACTCAAACAAGAGAGTGCTGCAATCAATCTTATTTTCCAGCTTGCTCATTGAGGAAACGAGCAAGTGTACGAACACCCATACCCGTTGCTCCCGCAGCCCATTTATCAGAAGCGGCTTTACGATACGTACCCGCACAGTCGAAATGTAACCAGCCTTTTTTGTAGTCCTCAACGAAGTAAGACAAGAATGCAGCTGCAGTACTTGCACCCGGAGAATAATCACCAGAGCTGATATTCGATAAATCGGCAAAATTAGATGGCAGCATTTCTCGATGGAAATCAGCAAGTGGTAGCGGCCACAAGCCTTCTTTTTCCTGGTTTGCCGCCGTAAGCGCTTGATGCGATAGCTCATCATCAAAGCTCATTAGCGCATGGTAATCGTTACCTAACGCATTCTTCGCTGCGCCTGTTAGCGTCGCGCAGTCAATAATTAACTCAGGCTGTTGCTCACTAGCGTAGATAAGACCGTCTGCAAGCACCAAGCGACCTTCCGCGTCGGTATTCATAATCTCAACGGTTTTGCCGTTTTTGTAAGTGATGATGTCGCCAAGCTTAAGGGCACGGCCAGAAACCATGTTCTCAGCACAACACAAGATCAGTTTTACGCGCTTGTTCAAACCGCGTAAGATAGCTAACCCTAGGCCACCAGTGATAGTACCCGAGCCACCCATATCTGCTTTCATTGCACTCATGAAGTTAGAAGGCTTCAAGCTGTAACCACCGGAATCAAAGGTGATGCCTTTACCCACAAGACATGCGAATACAGGTGCGTTTTCGTCACCAGTTGGGTTGTAGTCTAACTGAAGCATCGCAGAAGTACGCTCAGAACCACGGCCTACTGCGTAAATACCTTCCCAACCTTCTGCCAACAAGTCTTTGTCTTTGACGATACGTGCTGTCACCGTGCCTTTCGGCGCAACAGATTTAATGAATTCAGCAGCCATTGTCGCTAGCTGACGAGGAGCAACTTCTTCTGCCGTTTTGTTGATAATATCGCGGGTAAAATCAGTCGAAGTAATACGAGCTTGAAGCTCTGCTTGATCTTCATCAGACAATGCTGCCCACTCAACTGAGCCATGTTTTTTAGGGTTACGGAACCCTTGGTGGAAAGCCCATACGCTCTCTAGATCCCAGTTATCACCAGAAAGAAAAATAGAACGAATTCCTTGGCCATCTAGCTGACGAGCTGCACGTTGAATTGCGCCGAGATCATGACCTTCACCTAAGTGAATAGTTGCGCCGTTTTCAGCGAATGAAAGCAGTGCTTTTTCACCCCAATGTGGTGCTGCCGACTCTTGACTTAAAAATACAGACATCTGTGTAGACATGGTTTCTCCTTGTCTTATAGCAGCGTTGCCTACGCTGCTTCTTTTTAATAACTCACGGATGTTAGCATTATGTAGGGCAAAAATGTCAATTGGATAAAAAAACGGACCTAAAGGTCCGCTTTTTTTAGTAAGAATTGTTAACTAGGCTGTGTTTTACAGACTTAGTCCGCTTCGTCCATCCAGCACATGATAACGGCTTCTAGAATCTTTTCATTAGAACGGTTTGGCTCATCGTCAAACTCATCTAACTCCATGATCCATTGATGAAGATCGGTAAAACGCACTGTTTTTGGATCGACATCTGGAAACTTGTCACAAAGTTCAATCGCGATATCGCGAGAATCTGTCCATTTCATTGCTCATCTTCCTTTTGCTTCTTCCCTATATTGGGAAGATAGTTTTAGTGATCTTCTGAAGCGTGGTTTAGTGTGTATTTAGGAATTTCTACCACCAAGTCTTCATCAGCAATTCTCGCCTGACACCCTAGGCGTGACTCAGGCTCTAGACCCCACGCTTTATCTAGCATGTCGTCTTCTAGTTCTTCACTTTCTTCTAGTGAATCAAAACCTTCACGGATGATTACGTGGCAGGTAGTACACGCACATGACTTCTCACACGCATGTTCAATACCGATACCGTTTTTTAGCGCTACGTCTAGAACGGTGTCACCAGAGTTTGCTTCCAACACTGCACCTTCTGGGCACAAATCGTCGTGTGGTAATACAATAATCTTAGGCATAACTACTTATCTCTTATATATCGTCTACTGATTGACCTGACAACGCAGCTCGAATCGATTTATCCATACGGCGTGATGCGAAATCTTGGCTCGCTTTATCGGTATCTTTAATGCCTTGCTCTATCGCATCTGCATCATCACCATTACGCAGCTCAATCAAGGCTTCGATGGCTTTAATCAAGTTTTGTTTCTCTTGTTCTGATAGTAAGTCATCACCATCAGCTTGCATCGCTGCAATCAAACCTTCTATCACTCGGTCGGCTTCAACACGCTGCTCAGCTAAGGCACGAGCTTGCATGTCTTCTTTTGCGTGCGTCATTGAATCACGCAACATATCCGCCACTTCATTGTCACTTAAGCCGTAAGAAGGTTTTACTTGAATCTCTGATTGAACACCAGTGCTCTTCTCCATTGCCGTAACAGAAAGAAGGCCATCTGCGTCAACTTGGTAAGTCACGCGAATATGTGCCGCACCCGCTGCCATCGGAGGAATACCTTTTAACGAGAAGCGAGCAAGCGAACGACAGTCATCAACCATTTCACGTTCACCTTGTACCACATGAACACTCATCGCCGTTTGGCCATCTTTGAATGTGGTAAATTCTTGCGCACGCGCAACGGGAATCGTAGTGTTGCGGGGGATGATCTTCTCGACCAAACCACCCATGGTTTCAATACCGAGCGACAGTGGAATCACATCAAGAAGCAACATTTCAGAGTCAGGCTTGTTACCCGCGAGAATGTCTGCTTGGATACCCGCGCCGATTGCAACAACTTCATCAGGGTTAATGCTTGTCAGTGGTGTACGGCCAAAGAATTCGCCAACCATTTCTCGTACAAGCAATGTGCGTGTTGAGCCACCGACCATTACTACTTCAAGTACATCTTCCGCATCTACATCTGCATCTTTCAGCGCACGGCGGCAAGACATCAGGGTTTTCTTCACTAGCGGACGAATCAGATCTTCGAACTGCTCGCGAGTCACGGTGCCTTTCCAACCAAAAACGTCAACGTCAACACTGTCTTGCTCAGAGAAAGCAATCTTAGCTTCAGTAGCAATGTTCAACAGTGTACGGTTCTTTTCTGCAGAAAGCGGCGCTTCTAGACCCGCTTGCTCCATTAAATAATCGGCAAATAGATGGTCGAAGTCGTCACCGCCTAATGCAGAATCGCCACCTGTTGCTAATACTTCAAATACGCCTTTCGATAAACGTAGGATAGAGATATCAAAAGTACCGCCACCTAGATCGTAAACCGCAATCACACCTTCTTGACCAGAGTCTAGGCCATAAGCAATTGCCGCAGCGGTTGGTTCGTTAAGTAGACGGAGAACATGAAGACCAGCTAATTTCGCCGCATCTTTTGTACCTGCACGTTGCGCGTCATCAAAGTAAGCAGGAACGGTAATAACTACACCAGCTAACTCACCACCTAACGTATCTTCAGCTCGCTTACCCAATACTTTTAGGATGTCCGCAGATACTTCAATCGGGTTTTTGTCACCTTGAGGTGTTTGCAGAATTGGCAGGCCGTTTTCACTCTCTTTAAAACGATAAGGAAGTGAAGAGTAACGGGACTGAATGTCCTTTAATGAACGACCGATCAAACGCTTTACAGAGATAATCGTGTTCTCTGGTTCAAACTCTGCTTTGGCTTTGGCTTCGTGGCCGACCGTTAACGTTTCCTCAGCGTAATTAACGACTGAAGGTAAAATAGTACGGCCCTGCTCGTCCGCAAGTGGAGTTGCATCGCCGCTACGTACAGAAGCAACCAAAGAGTTGGTAGTACCTAAGTCGATACCCGCTGCTAACTTATGCTCATGAGGTGCCGAGCTTTGGCCCGGTTCTGCGATTTGAAGTAGTGCCATGATAGGTCCTTGTCACGCTTACTAGCCGAGGAGTTTGTCTTCGACTAGCTCAATTTCGTTCTTTAGTTTGGCAATGAATTTTAGCTTACGAACTCGGTCTGCGGCTTCAGCCCATAGACCATCATCAAGCTCTTGCTCGACGCTTGCCAGATGCTGTTTGTACATTTTGCTGACCTTAGAGTCGAAGTCAAAAAGCGCCGATTCAGGATCGGAGCTGTCAGCAATCTCTTCCAGTTCTTCGCGCAGTTCCATTTGCTCCATTAAGAACATCGGATCTTGCATTGTTTGCTGTTCACCTCGGATCTCAACACCTTGCTCTGCGAGGATATACTCGGCGCGAGAAATAGGATTTTTCAGAACTTGATAGGCATCGTTGATTTGCGCCGCCTTTTGCACCGCCATCAAACGGTCACGTTCTGAGCCCGTTGCAAAGTTATCCGGGTGGAAGCGTTTTTGTAGTTCTCGGAACTGAGAAGAAAGAAGGCTACCATCCAGCTTAAACTGACTTGGTAGCCCAAATAATTCAAAGTGATTCATTAAGTTCGGGTCCTAGTAAAGCCTTCCGGACTCGTTTGCCCAGAAGGACAATCAATTAGACGTTGAAGCTTTCACCACAACCACATTCACTTTTCGCGTTAGGGTTGTTGAATTCAAAACCTTCATTCAACCCTTCTTTCACGTAATCCAATTCAGTACCATCTAGGTACACTAAGCTCTTTTGATCGATGATAATTTTCACTCCAGAGAGTTCAAATACTTCGTCTTCTTCATTGAGCTCATCAACAAACTCAAGTACGTATGCCATGCCGGAACAACCAGTCGTCTTCACTCCAAGACGTAAACCGATACCTTTGCCTCGGTTATCTAGGAATGCTCTTACGCGACTTGCCGCTGATTCTGTCATTGTGATGGCCATACTGCACCTTAGTCTGTCTAAATTTCGATTGGAATGGGAGCGTCAAAGCTCCCATTATATTACGGGATAATTATTCTTGGTGTTTTTTCTTGTAGTCAGCAACCGCTGCTTTGATTGCATCTTCAGCAAGAATAGAACAGTGAACTTTCACTGGTGGAAGCTCTAGCTCTTCAGCAATCTCAGAGTTTTTAATTGCTGCCGCTTCATCAACTGACTTACCTTTTACCCACTCAGTTACTAGTGAGCTTGATGCGATTGCACTACCACAACCGTATGTTTTGAACTTCGCATCTTCGATGATACCTTCAGGTGTCACTTTGATTTGAAGCTTCATTACGTCACCACACGCAGGAGCGCCAACCATGCCGCTACCTACTGATGGATCTTCTTTATCGAATGAACCAACGTTACGTGGGTTCTCGTAGTGATCAATTACTTTTTCGCTGTATGCCATGATAAATTACCTCGAATCCTCTATTTCAATCCCTGAGATTAATGGTGAGCCCATTCAACAGTGCTCAAATCAATCCCTTCTTTGTACATATCCCATAGAGGAGACATGTCGCGTAGCTTAGTCACTGCAACGCGGATTTGTTCAATTGCGTAATCAATTTCTTCTTCAGTCGTGAAACGACCAAACGAGAAACGAACCGAGCTGTGAGCCAATTCGTCATCCATGCCTAGGGCACGAAGAACGTAAGAAGGCTCAAGGCTTGCAGACGTACAAGCACTACCAGAAGATACCGCTAGATCTTTAAGCGACATTAGTAGTGATTCACCTTCTACGAATGCGAAACTGATGTTTAGGTTGTGTGGTACACGCTGCTCAAAGTCACCGTTTACCGTCACTGCTTCTAAGTCTTTCACGCCATCAAAAAGACGGTTACGAAGCGCTAAAGCATGATCGTAATCTTTTTGCATGTCTTCTTTTGCAATGCGGAATGCTTCACCCATGCCTACGATTTGGTGAGTAGGTAGTGTACCAGAGCGGAAACCACGCTCATGACCGCCACCGTGCATTTGCGCTTCAAGACGAATACGAGGCTTACGACGTACGTAAAGTGCACCGATACCTTTAGGACCGTAAACTTTGTGAGCAGAAAGTGAAATTAGATCAACTTTCATCTCTTGAACGTCGATTGGTAATTTACCTGCAGATTGCGCAGCGTCCACGTGGAAAACAATTTTACGCTCACGGCACAGTTCGCCGATCGCTGTAATGTCTTGAACCACACCAATCTCGTTGTTTACATGCATAATAGACACAAGCACGGTGTCATCACGCATGGCTGCTCTAAGCTTCTCTAGATCGATCAAGCCATTTGATTCTGGCTCAAGGTAAGTCACTTCAAAGCCTTCACGCTCAAGTTGACGACATGGGTCAAGAACGGCTTTGTGCTCTGTTTTACAAGTGATTACGTGCTTGCCTTTCTTCGAGTAAAAGTGCGCTGCACCTTTAATCGCAAGGTTGTCTGATTCTGTCGCACCAGATGTAAATACGATTTCGCGAGGATCTGCATTTAGAAGGTCAGCAATTTGCTCACGAGCAGTATCGACCGCTTCTTCTGCCTGCCAGCCGTAACGGTGCGAACGTGACGCTGGGTTGCCAAATGTGCCATCCATTGTCATGTACTGAACCATTTTTTCAGCAACACGTGGATCAACTGGACATGTAGCGGAATAATCAAGATAAATCGGCAGTTTCATTCTCTACTCCAATGTAAAAAGCTGACCGCTAAGAGCGGACGTTTACACCGATGGGCGCGGCGGTTGTATTTTTGTTTGATAGCCCATGGGTTACCGCCAGATCAATGTCCTGACGATCAGAAATTTCGAGTACTTCATTGTCTGTCATCAACTCACCAAGAGTGATGTTATTCAAAAAGTCACTAATGCGAGAGCTTAGGTCACGCCACAGCGTGTGAGTAAGGCAACGTGTTCCACCTTGGCAATCTCCTTTACCTTGGCATTTGGTTGCATCTACTGACTCATCAACGGCAGCAATCACGGTACCAATAGCGATACTGTGAGCGTCGGCACCAAGTCGGTAACCACCACCAGGACCACGAACGCTGGCAACGAGACCTGCTTTACGCAATTTTGAAAATAGCTGCTCTAAGTAAGAGAGCGAGATCCCTTGACGCTCTGAAATATCAGCCAGAGGTACAGGGTTTTGTTGCGAATGCAGTGCCACATCCAGCATGGCTGTCACCGCATATCTTCCTTTAGATGTAAGTTTCATACCACACCGTATCCACATGGTTTGTAATGGTTAAGATTTTTCCATACCTGAGTAATTTGGTCAAGTATTTATTTGACCATTTTACTCAGGTATTCATCCTCACATCTAAAGTGGTTATTATTCACTCAGAACTTCTTTTCTATCGAAGTCAAAACGCCTCGTAGAATATTAAGTTCTTGGGTTTCTGGTCGAGCACGAGAGAACAAACGGCGCAACTTATTCATCACCTGTCCAGGTTGCTCTTTGTTAATAAACTGGGTCTCAACCATCACCTTTTCAAGATGCTCGAAGAACATTTCGAGTTCTCGATGACGCGGGTATTCGTCCGATTCATTTGGGGAAAACTGGCTTTGCTCTAAGTTCAAGTGTGCAACTCGCACTTCGTAACTGAGAGTTTGTACAGCCATCGCTAGGTTAAGCGAGCTGTACTCAGGATTAGCGGGAATACAAACATGGTAGTGGCACTTTTGTAACTCTTCGTTTGTCAAACCAGTTCTTTCTCGGCCAAACACGAGCGCAACCGGATGCTTTCGGCCTTCAACTGCAAATTTCTCACCGCATTCACGTGGCTCGAGCATTGGCCATTCTAATGTACGAGAGCGGGCGCTAGAACCCACAACAAGGCCACAATCTTCAACCGCTTCTTCTAATGTGCCGACAATCTTTGCATTTTGAGCAATATCACCAGCACCCGCAGCTAAAGCAAGAGTTTGTTCATCCACTTCACATTGTGGATCGACTAATACTAGTTGGTTTAAACCCATCACTTTCATTGCTCGAGCTGCTGAGCCAATATTGCCTGAATGAGAGGTACCTACGAGTACAATTTTTACTTGATCCAACATCTGTGTTTGCTACCTAAATTAAAACCGCAGAATGTTATCATAGTTTTTTAAGACACCCTAGAGGCAAGCAGACCTCTCTTCTCATTCTTGGTTATTGTTCTCGTCCGCAGTATGATCTGTACACTCAGTCGGCCGCAATTAGAGTAAAAAATAACCACTTCCCTTTTTGATTATCTCTGGTATACTCGCCGCCGCTTTCATTTGTTCTTTAACATCCGTTGGGAAATTCGTATGCATCCAATGCTAAACATTGCTATTCGCGCTGCGCGAAAGGCAGGCAATCATATTGCTAAATCATTAGAAAACACTGATAAAGTAGAATCTACTCTTAAAGGCACTAATGACTTTGTCACTAACGTAGACAAAGAAGCAGAATACATCATCATCGATACTATCAAGCAGTCTTACCCTGAGCACTGTATCGTTGCTGAAGAACAAGGTCTTATCGAAGGTAAAGATAAAGACGTACAATGGATCATCGACCCACTGGATGGCACCACTAACTTTGTAAAAGGTTACCCAACTTTCGCGGTTTCTATCGCTGTTCGTATTAAGGGCAAAACTGAAGTTGCTTGTGTTTACGATCCAATGCAAAACGAGCTATTCACTGCACAACGCGGTGCCGGCGCTCAACTAAACAGTGCACGTATTCGTGTTGCTCAACTAAAAGACCTTCAAGGTACTGTTCTAGCAACAGGCTTCCCATTCAAGCAGAAACAACACGCTGAGTCTTACATCAAGATCGTTGGTGCGCTATTCACTGAATGTGCTGATTTCCGTCGTAGCGGCTCTGCTGCTCTTGACCTTTGTTACGTGGCTGCTGGCCGTGTTGATGGTTACTTCGAGCTAGGCCTAAAACCTTGGGATATGGCAGCAGGTGAGCTTATTGCTCGTGAAGCTGGCGCAATCCTAACAGACTTTGCTGGCGGCACTGACTACATGAAGTCTGGTAACATCGTTGCTTCAAGCGCTCGTGGCGTAAAATCTATCCTTAAGCACATCCGCGAAAACGGTAACAGCGCGATCCTTAAGTAAGATTTGAAAGTCATATATAGCCCGTCACGCTGATGACTTTAGAAAGCCCCGCTCATTGAGCGGGGCTTTTTTATTTCGAACAATCAGCCTGTTTGTAGAAACGGTCGTAGTCAGATAAGTGGTCTATTTTTACGTGCTTAACCTTCCATATTTGTTCCTTCATTAAAAACTGCAGCGAAACCGTGACTGGCTGGTATACATCACCAAAGCCGTTTACAGAAAGACATCCAACTCCTCCATCCTCACTGTACTCTTCAAAGTAAGACAGCTCTGTAACCAAACTTGATGGGATAGATGATAAAAATGGAAATTGATGACCAAATTTTATTGGGTGAGACTTAATACTGTTCAGCTCTTCAATCGATAGATTTGGTCCTGCCATAGCTTCTACCACCTCTATATACTGCATCTTGTATAAATTATTACGTATATCAAGGTAAGTATCGTGGAGTGGACTTGCGATGCAGGGCGTTGAAACACTTAGTAAAACCGGAATAGGTAGAATTCTATTTAGCATAACCAACTAAACCCCAGCTTCACGGAGCGCTTGATCAATTTTACTCGGCTTAAATCTGTACTTACAAAGCCCCCACTCGCACTGCTCTAAAAGCTCACGGACATTTACCTGCCCAGTAACTCCAAAGGAAACAACACCAAAAAGAGAAACACTCCCACTGTATGTCAAAACACCATCACGAGTAGTTTTAAAAGTAACAGAAACGGCTTTTAATTTTATGCCCAGCTCTTCAACCATTTCTTTTGAAACTTCAAACTTAGTAAATCCAAGCTCACCAGATAAAGTTACTTTACCTGACTCATCAACTGCTAACTTGAACCTTTTCCCTCCAGTAACTAGCTTGGTGGTAACACCTTTATTGTGCTTGTAAGAAATCTCTACAAACTTCAGTAACTGTACTTTTATTTCAGCTTGCCTTGACATTATTTCCTCCCGAAATTGTTGAACATACTTCCGATATTCAACTCAATCAAAAAACTACAATTCAAGCTGGAAGTACCTCAAAAAAAAATGAAACTTTCAAATCTATCAGGCATAAAAAAACCGCTGATTGCTCAGCGGTTTTTGTTTTCGGTTCTCAATCTGCCTTATGGCATCTCGTCGAACTCTGCACCTTCTTTTTCTACTTGAGGTGGCATCAAGTGCTCTTTCTGGATACCCAGTTTCAGAGCCAGTGCTGATGCTACGTAGATAGAAGAGTAAGTACCTACAGTGATACCGAGTAAAAGTGCGGTTGCAAAGCCGTGAATCATAGCACCACCCTGCATGAACAGTGCAATTACCACGAACAAAGTCGTACCAGATGTAATCAATGTACGGCTCAACGTCTGAGTGATTGAGGCGTCCATAATGTCTGAAGGTTCACCCTTACGCATCTTACGGAAGTTTTCACGAATCCGGTCAAATACAACGATGGTATCGTTGAGTGAGTAGCCCACAACCGTCAGTAGCGCAGCTACGATGGTCAGGTCAACTTCAATTTGTAGAAACGAGAAGACACCTAGCGTGATTATTATATCGTGAGCCAATGCCATTACCGCACCAGCCGCTAGACGCCATTCAAATCGCATCGATACATAAAGCAGAATACAGATCAGCGATACCAAGATCGCTAGACCACCAGCTTCTGTTAGCTCATCACCAACATTGGGACCTACGAACTCAATACGACGCATTTCTACGCTTTCGCCAGTACCATCTTTGATAGCACCAATGATTTGGTTACCTAGCGTTTCACCAGAAACGTCATCACGTGGACGAAGACGGACCATGACTTCACGAGCACTACCGAAGTTTTGTACTGTCGCATCGCCAAAGCCTTTTGAATCTAGTGCTGCACGAATCTCTTCAAGGTTTGCTGGCTGTTCAAAACCGACCTCGATAAGCGTACCGCCAGTGAAATCTAGACCCCAATTAAGCCACTTGGTTGACAAAGTGAAGATAGAAGCAGCAATCATTATAATTGAAAAAACGAATGCTACTTTCGACCAACGCATAAAGCCGATCGTCTTCTCTGCTTTTAGAATTTGAAACATATTAATTCCCAGCCTTAGATCGACAATTTATCAACGCGTTTGCCACCGTAGATCAGGTTCACGATACAACGTGTACCAATAATGGCGGTGAACATTGAAGTTAAGATACCGATAGATAGAGTAACTGCGAAACCTTTCACCGCACCTGTACCGACCGCAAATAGAATGATTGCAGTAATTAGTGTTGTGATGTTCGCATCAGCAATCGTGCTGAATGCATTCGCGTAACCTTGGTGAATTGCTTGTTGTGGACTGCGTCCATCACGAATTTCTTCACGGATACGCTCGAAGATCAGTACGTTCGCATCAACCGCCATACCGACTGTTAACACGATACCGGCTATCCCTGGAAGCGTCATGGTAGCGCCTGGAATCATCGACATAACACCAATGATAAGCACCAAGTTTGCCATTAGAGCGATGTTTGCAATCAAACCAAAGCCGCGGTAGTAAAGCAGCGTAAATAGCATTACGGCAACCATACCCCAGATACATGCTTGGATACCCATATCGATGTTTTGCTGGCCCATTGATGGACCAATGGTACGTTCTTCAACGATAGAGATAGGTGCAATCAGTGCACCAGCACGTAGTAGAAGTGCTAGGTTGTGTGCTTCTGCAGCAGAGTCGATACCTGTGATACGGAAGTTACGACCAAGAGCCGATTGAATCGTTGCTTGGTTGATGACTTCTTCATGCTTATCCAGAATAACTTTGCCTTCAGGCGTACGACGGCCACTGTCTTTGTATTCTGCAAACACGGTAGCCATTAGCTTACCAATGTTCTTCTTAGAGAACGCAGACATCTTATTACCACCTTCGCTGTCTAGCGAGATGTTAACTTGTGGACGACCATATTCATCAACACTTGAGCTTGCATCTGTGATGCTTTGACCGCCAAGAATAACGCGCTTCTTAAGCACAACTGGGCGACCATCACGGTCCATCTTGATTTCACTACCTGCTGGCGCACGACCATTTGCCGCTGCCGATAGGTCAGCTTTATCATCAACTTCACGGAATTCAAGCGTTGCCGTAGCTCCGAGAATTTCTTTTGCACGAGCAGTGTCTTGAACACCAGGCAGTTCAACCACAATGCGACTAGCACCTTGACGTTGAACCAATGGTTCCGCAACACCTAGTTCGTTGACACGATTACGTAAAATCGTAATGTTTTGCTCAACAGCATAGTTACGGATCTCTTGTAAACGTTGCTCAGTAAAGGTGGCAGTAAGAGCGTAACGGCCATTTGAATCAGAATCGACAAAAATCATGTCCGGGTGATTCTTTTCTAGCGTTGCTTTCGCTTCTGCTAATTGCTCTTCGTTACGCAACAACACTTCTACCGCTTCTTTTCCAGAAGGGCGGATTGCACGGTAACGAATCTTGGCGTCACGAAGTTCGCTACGGAAAGCTTCTTCTTGTTGACCAACAAGCTTTTCCATCGCTGCATCCATATCCACTTCCATTAAGAAGTGAACACCACCGCGAAGGTCAAGACCTAGCTTCAATGGTGACGCGCCAATCGCTTCTAGCCAATCGGGTGTAGAAGGTGCAAGGTTAAGTGCAACAATTGTGTCTTTGCCTAGCGCTTCGCTGATGACATCACGAGCACTGATTTGTGTGTCAGTGTCGTTAAAACGAACAAGAATTGATCCATCTTCGAGAGCAATGGATTTATGAGAAAGTTGCTCTTTGTTAAGAGCAGTAGTGACAGCATCCAGCGTTGACATATCTACAGAGGCGCCACGCGCCCCTGTAACTTGAATAGCCGGATCTTCACCGTAGATATTTGGAAGTGCGTATAACGCAGCGGTGATGATGGCAAAAAGCACCATCAAGTACTTCCATAATGGATAACGGTTTAGCACAGCGAGGATCCTTTAGCTGTTTTATAGAGACTTAAGCGTACCTTTTGGTAGCACTGCAGTGATGAAGTCTTTCTTGATTACTACTTCATTGTTCGCGTTAAGCTCAATTGAAATGTAGTCATTGTCTTCAGCAATCTTAGTGATTTTACCCACTAGGCCACCGCTAGTTAAAACTTCGTCGCCTTTGCCCATAGAAGCCATTAGGTTTTTGTGTTCTTTTACGCGTTTCGCTTGTGGGCGATAAATCATGAAGTAAAAGATCACTGCGAACATGCCAAGCATGATTAGCATTTCAAAACCACCGCCTGCTGGCGCGCCTTCTGCTGCTGCGTGAGCCTGAGAAATAAACATTAAAACATCCTCATTATATTTTATTGATAATCAAACAAATTGGGCTTTCGCATTTTAGATTCAAGTCTGAGAGTAACTAATAGAGATCGCTCTCTCAAAAATAACGTGCGTTAGCCTACTTTATTAGCAAAAGCCTCTGGCGACATGCCAAAGGCTTTAATTCTTTTAGTTTTTCAATTACTGCTCTTTTGCTAGTGGTGGCACTTCACGGCCACGACGCTCATAGAACTCAGTAACAAATTCATCGAAGCGATCTTCATCAATTGCTTTACGAATGCTTTCCATCAGACGTTGGTAGTAACGCAGGTTATGGATTGTATTCAAGCGAGCGCCTAAGATTTCATTACAACGCTCTAAATGGTGAAGGTACGACTTGCTGTAGTTTTGACAAGTGTAACAGTCACAATGCGGATCCAATGGTGTTGTATCCGTTTTATGTTTCGCATTACGGATCTTGATCACACCACCAGTCACAAATAAGTGACCATTACGTGCGTTACGCGTTGGCATTACACAGTCAAACATGTCGATACCACGACGAACACCTTCAACCAAGTCTTCTGGCTTACCTACGCCCATCAAGTAGCGAGGTTTGTCTTCAGGAAGTTGAGGACAAGTATGCTCAAGAATACGGTGCATGTCTTCTTTAGGCTCACCTACTGCCAAACCACCAACCGCGTAACCGTCAAAACCGATTTCCGTTAGACCTTTTACCGACACATCACGTAAATCTTCGTAAACACCACCTTGGACAATACCAAATAGGTTGTTCGGGTTTTCTAGCTTCTCGAAGTGGTCACGTGAACGCTGTGCCCAGCGTAATGACATTTCCATCGATTTCTTCGCTTCATCGTGTGTCGCTGGGTAAGGCGTACACTCGTCAAAAATCATAACGATGTCAGAGCCCAGGTCTTTTTGAATTTCCATCGACTTTTCTGCGTCCATGAAAATCTTGTCACCGTTTACTGGGTTACGAAAGTGAACACCCTCTTCAGTGATCGTACGCATCTTACCAAGGCTGAATACTTGGAAGCCGCCTGAATCAGTAAGAATAGGACCGTGCCAGTTCATAAAATCGTGCAGGTCACCGTGCATTTTCATCACTTCTTGACCAGGACGTAGCCACAGGTGGAACGTATTACCTAGCAGAATTTCTGCACCAGTACCTTTTACTTCTTCTGGTGTCATACCTTTAACGGTACCGTAAGTACCTACTGGCATGAACGCAGGAGTTTGAACAGTGCCGCGTTCGAAAGTCAGTTGACCACGACGTGCATTGCCGTTTTTCTTCTTAAGATCGAATTTTAATTTCACGATGCCTCCGGGTGTCAGAGAAACAGTCTGACTGAGTGTTTAGGGCTCTACCCTACTTTAAGGAGCGGTCGCTTTTCCTTGCGAGAGACAAAGCAATGGATGCTTTATTTCCTAGCTTACTGCTAGCACTCGTAAATCTATTTTTAACTACGCCGTTTTCTTCTTGATGAACATTGAATCGCCATACGAGAAGAAACGGTATTTGTTTTCCACCGCATGTTTGTAAGCATTCATGGTGTTCTCGTATCCAGCAAATGCACTCACCAACATGATCAGTGTTGATTCAGGCAAGTGGAAGTTTGTGATCAAGCAATCCACTAGCTGATATTCGTAACCAGGGAAAATAAAGATTTCAGTATCGCCAAAGAATGGGGCCAGCTCAGTCCCTTTTTGCAATGCGTCTTGCGCTGCACTTTCAAGTGAACGCACAGATGTGGTACCAACAGCAATAATTCGTCCGCCACGCGCTTTCGTCGCTTTAATTGCGTCGACGACTTCTTGTGGTACTTCTACGTACTCGGCATGCATGTGGTGATCGTTGATATTTTCCACTTTTACTGGCTGGAATGTACCCGCCCCAACGTGCAAAGTAACGTAAGCAAACTCTGCACCTTTCGCTTTGATTTTCTCCAAGAGAACATCATCAAAGTGAAGGCCCGCCGTCGGTGCCGCAACCGCACCTGGCTTTTGATTATATACCGTTTGGTAACGCTCTTTATCTGCATCTTCGTCTGGACGGTCGATGTAAGGAGGAAGCGGCATATGGCCGATTTCTTCCAGAATTTCTAGTACCGTCTTATCAGAACTAAATTTCAGTTCAAATAAAGCATCATGGCGTGCAACCATTTCTGCTGAATATTCATCATTCTCGCCAACAATAATGGTTGTACCTGGTTTTGGTGATTTAGAGCAACGAACGTGCGCGAGGATGCTTTTCTCATCCAACATGCGCTCCACTAGCACTTCTAATTTACCGCCCGATTCCTTGCGGCCAAAAAGACGAGCAGGAATAACACGTGTATTATTAAACACCACTAAGTCACCGGGTTGAACTTGGCCCAATACATCAGTAAATGTGCCATCAATGAGCTCTCCGGTATTGCCGTCCATTTGCAGCAGTCGGCTAGCGGTACGCTCTAGTTGAGGGTAGCGAGCGATGAGTTCATCTGGAAGGTCGAAATGGAAATCTGATACTTGCATGTTACTTGTCTTATCTATTGGTCAAATCACGTCTAGGCGACGATAAAATTGCGACGAGTTTTTCGCAGCAGACTAGTATATGTTTACATGCTGCAATAGCAAGCAAATCACCAGAATATAGCAGTAAAAGCCATGGTGAAGAGTGTAATAAAACGTGAAAAGCCTCGATTACTTGGCACTATTTTTAATTTGAGCCCAAAAGAGAGAACATGAAAAAAGCAAAGCAGCGTATACCGCTGCTTATTAGTTTGGCATTCCAATCGCCCTATCAAACCTCACGCTTTCGCCACAAGAATAACGGCACGAATAAACCCAATAACCAAAACCCTAGACTGCCACCTTCATCATCTGAGCCTTTGAAATCACAGTTATTGGTCGCAATGCCATCGTGACACTCTTTATTGTCACCACTTTCATTGTTAGCACTTTTGATAAAATTCGGCGCAATGATGTAACGACTTGGTGGCGCATCGGCAGTGATGTAAGACTGTACCCAGTCGTAATAGTGGCTCACCTTGGTGTAGAAACTTGGGATCGTCAAAGAGCCACACGTTGGTAGAATAAGGGGGCCGCCACTAACAATACCAATTTGTTTGCCGGTCGCCACATCGACCAACGGGCCACCACTGTCACCTTTACATGCAGAGTTGCCATATTGAGTATGGCTATCTGGCTCCAATACATGGTTTTGTGTTGGTAGCGTACAAATTTTGGTTTGGTTGTCTCTTGAATCAATGATCCCCGGAAAACTGCTGCCAATTTCTAAACGCTCATAACATTTGTCGATGGGTAAAAATGTGCTAATGGTGGTTTTGAGCGTATTAGAAGGTTCAGAAGCATCCGGCTGAGTAGTCCCCCATCCAAACACTTGCACATTTTCGACACGTTGATTGGTCAGGTAATTATCATTCCAATCCGCCACCAAACGTGCTTCGATACTCTCCATGTCAACTTTACTCGCTAGGTCAGCAAAGCTCGCGTTTGCCACTGGGCGCGTGAGATACAGCAACGCGATGTCTGAATCTAAACCGGTTTGGATAGGTTTCACGTTGCCATTACTGTCGGTCTCAGCTTTTGAAATCCGAGTGTAATCCGGATGAACCACAACGTGAGACACCGGATAGAAGTTATCAAGCCCTGCAGAATTAAGTTCATACACATTCGCATTCACCGACAGCTCACCCGGCGGGGTCACATAGTAGGTTGCTTCATTGGTTCCTTGTCCCATCACCACACAGTGCGCCGCAGTCAGTACCCATTGCTCTGTCAGCATCGTTCCACCACACAGCGGAAACTCTGCCATATTACTTGCTCGCAAAGTAACGCGGTCAACAGGATCGGTTTGTTCATCTCCTAACACAATCGCCTGTGTTGATGGCACACTGAATGCCGCCACTGCCAGCGCAATAAGTTTGTTACACGTTGTTCGTTTCATCTAGGTTGCTGTCTTCAATTTGGTAAGCCTGGACGTATCTTCTTCGAGAGAAGAATCTTGGAAAATCCAGCGAATAAAAATGTGCGATTCAATTCATTGGATTACCTTGGGAACACATTCAATATCAACTAAAAATGCCAACTGACTCGCACACAAACCGACTTATTCAAATTAATAAAAACACCAATAAAACACAGATTACGCAGCCCATCAGCATTGTGCTATTTAATTGATGAAAAACGAGTTAGCTCCCAGATATACAGAAAAATATTCTCTATATTTAAGAGAAGGACAATGCCGCTGGAGGTCTCTATGATCAAGGTTGAAGACATGATGACTCGTAATCCTCATACCTTACTGCGCACGCACACCTTGCGTGATGCAAAAAGCATGATGGATGCGCTTGATATTCGACACATTCCGGTTGTTGATGCCAATAACCACTTACAAGGCTTGGTGACTCAACGCGACATTCTTGCTGCTCAAGAATCGAGCTTGCACCCAGATGAGGCTGAACAATCTTTTACTTTAGACACACCGCTCTACGAAATGATGCACACCAACATCATGACGGCAGAGCCTATCGCGGGGCTCAAAGAGAGCGCTATCTATATGCAAAAGCATAAAGTTGGCTGTCTACCTGTTGTCACCAAAGGTCGATTGGTCGGCATTATTACTGATAGTGACTTCGTGACGATTGCGATTAACTTATTGGAACTACAAGAAGAAGTGGAACCTGAAGAAATCGAGCAGGAAGAGTAGTACGCAAGCGTATTCTCTTTGTTGTAAGTTTCGTTTTTACACCGGTTAAACGAAAAAAGAGCGGCAGGGTTGCCGCTCAAAATGCCATTACTGACGCTGATTAAGGAAGTGTTTCTCTGCCAATTAGAATTGGTCTTCTTCGGTCGAACCTGTCAATGCTGTCACTGAAGAGTTACCACCTTGGATAGTATTGGTCATTCTATCGAAGTAACCTGTACCTACTTCTTGTTGGTGCGCAACAAACGTATAGCCTTTTTCAGCTGCTTGGAATTCAGGACGCTGAACTTTCTCAACATAATGACGCATACCTTCACCTTGAGCGTAAGCGTGTGCCAGTTCAAACATGTTGAACCACATGTTGTGAATGCCTGCTAGCGTGATGAATTGGTACTTGTAGCCCATGTCTGCAAGCTCTTGTTGGAACTTAGCAATGGTTTCTGCATCTAGGTTTTTCTCCCAGTTGAATGAAGGCGAGCAGTTGTACGCCAACAATTGATCTGGGTATTCAGCGTGAATTGCTTCTGCAAACTTACGTGCTTCTTCCAAACATGGCGTAGCCGTTTCACACCAAATCAAGTCTGCATATGGTGCGTAAGCCAGACCGCGAGAGATAGCTTGGTCGATACCCGCGCGAACGCGGTAGAAACCTTCTTGAGTACGCTCACCTTCAATAAAGTCTTTATCATATGGGTCGCAATCTGAAGTAATGAGATCCGCCGCATTCGCATCAGTACGAGCAATAACTAATGTTGTTGTTCCCGCTACGTCAGCAGCCAAACGAGCTGCAACGAGCTTTTGTACCGCTTCTTGCGTAGGAACTAATACCTTCCCCCCCATATGACCACACTTTTTCACCGATGCTAACTGGTCTTCAAAGTGAACGCCCGCGGCACCGGCTTCGATCATCGATTTCATTAGTTCGTAAGCGTTAAGCACACCACCAAAGCCCGCTTCAGCATCCGCTACGATAGGTAGGAAGTAATCAATACCACCTTCATCTTCAGGCGTCTTACCAGCAGCCCACTGAATTTGGTCTGCACGACGGAATGAGTTGTTGATACGCTTTACTACTGACGGTACAGAATCTACTGGGTAAAGAGATTGGTCTGGATACATCGTCGAAGCGGTGTTGTTATCCGCCGCTACCTGCCAGCCTGACAGATAGATCGCTTCAATACCTGCCTTAGCTTGTTGAACGGCTTGACCACCCGTTAGCGCACCAAGACAGTTTACGTAACCTTTTTTCGCACTACCGTTGACCAGTGACCAAAGTTTGTCTGCACCACGTTGTGCAATTGTGTTTGCAGGCACCATAGAGCCACGCAGTTCCACCACTTCCTCGGCAGTGTAAGTACGCTTCACATTTTTCCAGCGTGGGTTAGTTGCCCAGTCTTTTTCCAGAGCTTCAATTTGTTGGCGGCGAGTTAAGTTAGTCATTGGTCTATCCCTCTTTATAATTTGCACTTTATGCGTGTGCGTTGAGTTTCCGTTCTCAGGCAGTACTTCCCTATCTGCCTTGAAAATCCTTCACGTTATTGGTGTTACAGTTATTCTTTATTAATCCAGGTAGTCATAACCAGGAACTGTCAAAAAGTTGGTCAGTTCATCGCTCGTCGTGAGCCTTGCCATTAAGTCTGCTGCTTCTTCAAATCGACCCGCATGGTAGCGCTGCTCGCCAATTTCTTGCTTCACGACTTCAATCTCCTCTTTGAGATAGAGCTCGAACAGCTCTTTAGTGACCTTTAATCCGTTGTCTAGCGACTTGCCGTGTTGAATCCATTGCCAGATAGAGGCGCGTGAGATTTCTGCCGTTGCTGCGTCTTCCATCAGTCCGTAAATCGGCACACAACCATTGCCAGAAATCCAAGCTTCGATGTATTGCAGCGCAACGCGAATATTGTGGCGCATTCCGCCTTCAGTGCGCTCGCCTTCACAAGGCTCAAGCAGTTCAGCTGCTGTAATAGGCGCATCCTCTGCACGGCTCACATCCAACTGGTTGGTGCGTTCACCCAGCACAGCACTAAAGACTTCCATAGCAGTGTCAGCCAAACCTGGATGAGCCACCCAAGTACCGTCGTGGCCGTTGTTAGCTTCTAACGATTTGTCAGTCTGGATCTTGTCTAATACTTTTTGATTCTCTTTCGGGTCTTTAGCTGGGATAAATGCGGCCATTCCTCCCATCGCGAAAGCACCTCGTTTATGGCAAGTACGTACCAATAATCGCGAGTAAGCGTTTAAGAATGGCTTGTCCATCGTTACCACTTGGCGATCTGGCAGTACTCGGTCTGAGTGTTTTTTCAATGTTTTGATGTAGCTAAAGATGTAATCCCAGCGACCACAGTTCAAACCAACGATGTGTTCTTTAAGCGAGAACAGAATCTCGTCCATTTCAAATACCGCTGGTAAGGTTTCAATCAGCACAGTCGCTTTGATCGTGCCTGTATCCAAACCGAAATAGTCTTCCGTGAAATGGAACACTTCGCTCCACCACTTCGCTTCGTGATGCGATTGCAGTTTTGGAAGGTAGAAATAAGGGCCGCTGCCTTTTTGAAGTAACGCTTTGTAGTTGTTATAGAAATACAGAGCGAAATCGAATAGCGCACCTGGAATGATCTGACCGTGCCACGTAACGTGTTTTTCTTTTAAATGAAGGCCGCGAACACGGCAGATCAACACCGCTGGGTCATCTTCCAGCTGATAATGTTTGCCATTGCCAGGATTGGTGTAACTGATGGTGCCATTAACAGCATCGCGCAAGTTAATTTGACCATCTAGCACTTTACTCCATGCAGGAGACATTGAATCTTCGAAGTCTGCCATGAACACTTTTACATTCGCATTCAGTGCGTTAATCACCATCTTGCGGTCAGTTGGTCCGGTAATCTCCACACGGCGATCTTGCAGATCTTGTGGGATTCCTAGGATCTTCCAACTTCCTTCACGGATGTCTTGTGTCTCTGGTAGAAAATCTGGTAGCTCACCAGCATCAATACGTGCTTGCTTCTCTTCTCTTGCTTCCAGCAACTGTTCAACACGTCCGGCAAATTTTTCACACAGTAGAGATAAAAAGGTTTGGGCTTCAACAGGGAAAATTGCTTGATGTTCTGGAGCAACGACTCCATTCACCTCAAGCATGCCTTGGGTTTGCTTTAGTTGTTGTGTTTTTTGTTCTGTCTGAGCAAGCATAATCATTCATCCTTAACGTGCTTTATCAATCTTGGGCAGTCAGCGTAAAGCTACATTTGTAAGTTATGAACAACAAATTACATCCTTTAACTTTGTGTTCAACTCGTCTAGCCATGCCGATAGATTGCGTAATGCTACGTGTATTTTCAATCTAGACATAAGTCGTATCGGCCTTTAAATAAGCTATATCAACAAGGGGTTTAGTGAAACCCCCAATATAAACAAAACAGAAAATTCAAAGTTTTATTCCGCAAGGTAAAAACCATCTATCAAGCGCCTTATTTTGTAAGTTATTACGTAATAAAATTACATTAAATTTAAAGTCGTTTTATCATTTCAAACAAGCGTATGAATATAGACTGGTAAACAAACACCTTGTATTCACAAGGGCTGAAGAGATGTATTTAAACAGGGGTCAAACAAGGTATGCAGGGCTTTGTGTAAAATTAACATTGTGAAATTTCACTATTTTATGAAAGCTTCATCAAAGAAGAGCTGTAAAATTTTACAAGTCAAAGTTTACCAACAGAATAAAATACTAGAAAGCGCACTGTTTCCAGTGCGCTTTTAGATAAATAATGGAGAAGTAAGGGCTAATACTAATAGCTAAAGCAGCTCTGAAACGACTTCTGCAAGTTGATTAAATGTTTTCGTTCTTGACGAGCTCGGACGCCAAACTAAGCCGATTTCGCGATAAGCTTGTTTACCAGGAGGATCGATCACGACTAAATTCTGGTTATGCAGCAAGCCATGGTCGATAGCCATTTGAGGAATGAACGTTGTTCCCAAACCATTCGCAACCATTTGCACCAGTGTATGGAGGCTGGTTGCCGTAAACGGATTGATTTTTTCTTTGTCTGTTAATTTACACGCTGATACCGCATGTTCCGTTAAGCAATGTTCTTTCTCTAGTAGAAAGACGGATTCGTCAGGTAAATCCGCGTAACGAATCGGCACAGGGACCGATTGGGCTTGATTAGCGCTTATAACCATTCGAAACGGATCCTTACCCACTACTCGGCTTTCCATCCCATCAATTTCGACTGGTAACGCTAAAATAAGCACATCCAGCTCACCATGTCTGAGCGCTTGAAGTAAGTTTGTCGTCGTGTCTTCTCTTAATAAAAGATTCAGTTGTGGAAAACGGTAGTTCACCTCTTGTACCAAATCACACAGTAAAAACGGAGCAATTGTTGGTATACATCCTACTTTTAGCTGGCCTTGCATATCGTCGCCTTGGCACATACGTCCAAGCTCGACCAAATCTTGCCCTTTTGCTAACAGCTCTCGCCCCTGCTTTACTACCATTTCTCCTGTTTGGGTAAAAACCAGTGGACTTTTCTTATCTTTCTTTTCATATAAGGGACAACCTATCAATTCCTCTAAGTTTTGAATACCCTTACTTAAAGTCGACTGACTGACAAAACAACGCTCTGCAGCGTCACTAAAATGTCTTGTTTCATGCAGTGTGACTAAATAGTGTAACTGCTTCAAACTGGGCCATTTATTCATAATTGTATTTGTATCTACCGCCGTTCCAGTGATCGAGTTAAGAGTTTTGTTATTATCGTTTTTTTCGATTAACTCAATCTATTTATTTCGCTTTTTTCAATACTACAATCTGTACTATAGTTTGTCTCGTACAAACACGAACCAAACCGACACAACTGAATTCGGTTTGGAGCTAACCATACTTTTTAGGAGCAAAAAAATGGTACTAGTAGGTCGTCAAGCCCCTGATTTTACTGCAGCAGCTGTTCTAGGTAACGGTGAAATCGTTGAAAACTTCAACTTTGCAGAGTTCACTAAAGGTAAGAAAGCAGTAGTATTCTTCTACCCACTAGATTTCACTTTCGTTTGCCCATCTGAGCTAATCGCATTCGACAACCGTCTAGCTGACTTCCAAGCTAAAGGTGTTGAAGTAATCGGTGTTTCTATCGATTCTCAGTTCTCTCACAACGCATGGCGTAACACTGCTATCGAAGATGGCGGTATCGGTCAAGTTAAGTACCCACTAGTTGCTGACGTTAAGCACGAAATCTGTAAAGCTTACGACGTTGAGCACCCAGAAGCAGGCGTTGCTTTCCGTGGTTCTTTCCTAATCGACGAAGAAGGCGTTGTACGTCACCAAGTAGTTAACGACCTACCACTAGGCCGTAACATCGACGAAATGCTACGCATGGTTGACGCTCTTAACTTCCACCAGAAGCACGGCGAAGTATGTCCTGCACAATGGGAAGAAGGTAAAGCAGGTATGGACGCATCTCCAAAAGGTGTTGCAGCGTTCCTATCTGAGCACGCAGCTGACCTAGGCAAAAAATAATAGACCTTCACCCTAGCTCAACGGGTGTGATGGTTGGATGTATATAAAGCAATAAGCTAATGCGGAAAACCGCAAACGCCAATCAGTCTAAGTAAAGTCCTATCAAAGCCCAGAGCCTCTGCTCTGGGCTTTCTTTTTCCTTCAGATAAACCGCCAAAATGAGGTAACGCTTCAGCGTAAACTTTACCTCTATTTATCATCCCCTCCATACAGATTCTGCTTACTTGCCCTGTTAATATCTTAGCCACAACACCTATTTGTAACGTTAGCAGGATGAATGAACGTGGTTACTCACCTAGAAGTCTGTATTGATAATATTGAATCTCTGCACTACGCCATTGCTGGCGGCGCCACTCGGATTGAACTTTGCTCCTCTTTGGCTTTAGGCGGACTAACACCCAGTTATGGCTTTATGCAGCAAGCGGCTAAGCTTTCGAGTGTTCCAGTTTATGCCATGATCCGCCCACGCCAAGGTGACTTCTTCTACAATGAAGAAGAGATCGAAATGATGCGTTGGGATATTGAAGCAGCTCACCAATCAGGCTTGAACGGTGTCGTGTTCGGCGTGCTCACTCAAGACGGTGATATTCATATGCCTTACGCGGCTACGCTGTGTGAATTTGCTCAAGCGCTTGGCTTAGGCGTGACCTTCCATCGTGCCTTTGACCAGTGTCGTGACGCTGAAAAAGCTTTGGAAGAAGTGATCAGCTTAGGTTGTGAACGTATTTTAACCTCCGGTCTTTCGCCTTCAGCACCACAAGGGATCGATGTGCTTAGAGCTTTGGTTAAGCAAGCCCAAGGACGCATAGCAATCATGGCGGGGGCTGGCGTTAATGCGAGTAACGCACGTGCGTTAGTAGAAGACACTCAAGTTCCTGAAATCCATCTGTCAGGCAAAACCACACGCCCTAGCCAAATGACCTTTGTTGCTGAACAAAGCAAAATGGGCGCATCCGATGTCGATGATTTTTTAATCCCCATCACAAGTACACAAGCCATTACCGATGTCGTAGCAGCTCTCAAATAGACGACCGTAACCTCACGCGCATAGCTTTTGAGTGCTAACATATTGTTTATCAAGGAGTGAGGAAAGGTGTATGTCTAAATTGAAGAAAAAGGAATACGAAAAGGAGCTCAAAAACCTTCAAGTTGAGCTCGTAAAACTTCAAGAGTGGGTCAAACACAAAGGGTTAAAAGTGGTGGTTCTGTTTGAAGGACGTGATTCTGCGGGCAAAGGCGGAGTGATAAAGCGAATTACAGAAAAGCTAAACCCGCGTGTTTGTCGCGTAGTGGCTCTGCCTGCACCGACAGAAAAAGAAAAAACGCAATGGTACTTCCAACGTTACGTCGCTCATTTACCATCTGCTGGTGAAATCGTTTTATTTGACCGAAGTTGGTATAACCGAGCAGGTGTCGAAAAAGTCATGGGGTTCTGTACTCCAGACGAATACGAGGAGTTTTTACGCTCTTGCCCTGAATTCGAGAGAATGTTGCAACGCTCTGGGATTATTCTGATTAAGTATTGGTTTTCGGTTTCAGACGAAGAGCAGGAAAAACGTTTTCTAGGTCGAATTAATACGCCGATCAAACGTTGGAAATTCAGCCCAATGGATTTAGAGTCACGTCATCGCTGGGCGGAGTATTCGGAAGCAAAAGATAAGATGTTTGCCTATACAGACACGAAAAACTGCCCTTGGTGGGTCGTCCCTTCTGATGACAAAAAGAAAGCGCGCTTGAACTGTATCAGTCATTTACTAAGCCAGATTGATTACAAAGCACTTGAGTACTCACCTATCGAATTACCTGAACTCAATAAAGAAGGTTACGTCAGAGCGCCCATTGATGATCAGACCTTCGTTCCTGATAAATATTAACGTGCTTTCCTTCTCTCTAATAAATAGGCCAGCCTAAAAGCTGGTCTATTTGTTGAAGTCAGTTACTTCAGTACGTCATCAATACTTTGATCACCTAGGTGGCGTACATCTTTCCCTTTCACAAAGTAAATAATGTATTCACAGATGTTCTGGCAGCGGTCCCCCACGCGTTCAATCGCGCGTGCCGACCACATCACTTGCAGAATATTAGGGATATTTTTTGGATCTTCCATCATGTAAGTCATCAACTGACGAATCACCGCTTCATACTCGGCGTCTAGTTTGTCATCTTGTTTATGCACCTCTGCTGCCGCTTCTACATCCATGCGGGCAAACGCATCTAAAACCTGATGCAGCATATTAATTGCCTGACGGCAGAGAGGCTCTAACGACACTTGGAATTGTCGTTCTTTTGATGATGGGCTTTCAATGGCAACGTAAGCAATACGTGTCGCCACGTCACCGATACGTTCTAAATCAGTGATCGTTTTGATGATAGCCATGATTAAGCGCAAGTCTTTTGCCGTTGGCTGACGCTTAGCAATAATGCGTGTACAAGCGTCATCGATCGAGACTTCCATCGCATTCACTTTATGATCGTCACGCACAACCTTACGCGCCAGTTCGATGTCTTCTTTATGCAAGGCTTGAATAGCATACGAAAGCTGCTGTTCTACCAAGCCTCCCATGGTTAATACATGAGTACGAATCGATTCTAGCTCTACGTTAAATTGTCCTGAAATATGACGTCCAAAGTGCATGATGTTCCTTATTCCGTATAGAGTCGCGACTTAACCGTAGCGACCCGTAATGTAATCTTCGGTCTGTTTCTTCATTGGCGAAGTGAAGATCGAGTCCGCGTCAGAGTATTCAATTAACTTACCCATATGAATGAATGCAGTATGATCGCTCACTCTCGCCGCTTGTTGCATGTTATGGGTAACGATAACCACAGTATATTGAGTCTTCAGCTCATTGATAAGCTCTTCAATAGTTAAAGTTGAGATTGGATCCAATGCTGATGTTGGCTCGTCCAATAACAGGACTTCCGGCTCAATCGCCACCGCGCGCGCAATGACCAAGCGCTGTTGCTGACCACCAGATAAGCCAAATGCGTTCTCATGCAAGCGGTCTTTTACCTCATCCCACAACGCCGCCGAGCGCAAGGATCGCTCCACTGCGTCATCTAAACTGCGGCTGTTTTTTACACCTTGTAAGCGTAAGCCATAAACTACGTTTTCATAAATAGACTTAGGAAATGGATTGGGTCTTTGAAACACCATTCCCACTCGGCGTCGAAGTGTCGCAACATCGACATTAGGATGATAAACATTCTTGCCATGGAGACGCACTTTGCCTGTGACTCGACATCCTTCCACTAAGTCGTTCATGCGATTGATGCAACGTAATAACGTCGACTTTCCACACCCTGAAGGACCGATAAAAGCGGTGACTCGCCCTTTGGGAATTCGCATCGAAATATCATGCAGCGCCTGAGTTTGACCATAGAACAGATTAAGGTTCTCGATTGAGATGGCTGTTTGTTCATCCGTTAAATTATGAACATCCAATGGTGGCTCATAACCTAATGTACTATCAAAATTAAACATACTTAATCTTGTCCTAACGTTCTGTATTTTTCTCGTAAATTATTGCGAATACTGATTGCTGTTAAGTTTAGCCCGACAATCACTGTCACGAGTAAGAAAGAGGTAGCATAAACTAATGGTCGCGCCGCTTCGATGTTGGAGGTTTGAAAGCCAACATCGTAAATGTGAAAACCTAAATGCATGAACTTTCTATCCAAATGCACATAAGGGAATTGTCCGTCAACCGGTAAACTGGATGCCAATTTCACGACTCCCACCAGCATCAGTGGCGCTACTTCGCCAGCTGCACGCGCAATCGCAAGGATCAAACCTGTGATAATAGCTGGCGTCGCCATAGGCAAAACCACGCGCCATAGCGTTTCGAACTGAGTTGCACCAAGTGCCAGAGAGCCATGTCGTACGGAGCTCGGAATTCGAGTTAAACCTTCTTCTGTCGTCACAATCACAACTGGAAGCGTCAGCACAGCAAGAGTTAGTGCTGACCATAACAAACCCGGCGTACCAAAGGTTGGTGCCGGTAGCTTCTCCGCATAGAATACGTTGTCGATAGAGGCACCAATCGTATAAACGAAGAAACCTAAACCAAACACGCCATAAACAATCGATGGAACACCCGCTAGGTTTATAACCGCAATACGAATAACTCTGGTTAGAGCGTTATTCTTAGCATATTCATGTAGATAGATAGCGGCGATCACCCCAAGTGGCATCACAATGATCGACATAATGAGTACTAAGAAAACCGTACCAAATATCGCAGGGAACACGCCTCCTTCGGAGTTTGACTCTCTTGGATCTTCAGATAAAAACTTCCAAACCTGTTTTCCCCAATGCATGACTTTATCAGGCAGTGACATTTGGTTTGGATACCAGTAGTCCAAAATATCTTCGAGCGGAATCGATACTTGTAACCCGGTCATATCCTCGGCAATCAAGGCGTAGTCAGAGAGCTGAAGTCGTAAACCATCAAGTTGCAAATCTAACGTCGCAAGCGCTTTTTCTATCTGCTCTTTTTTCGTCTGATTTTCCTTTAAGAAGCTTTCTGTCAGCGTGTCATTCAATTCATGCTTGCGCTTTTCTAATCGCAACTGCTCTAGCTTCCAACCAAGCTCTTTGAGCTGATCGACCACCAAAGAATCAATCTCATGGCGCAGAGTTTCTGCATCATCAAGCTTTTTATTTAGTACCGATTGAATATCACTGGTGTATATATTATCGCCATCTTGAAACGCCACCAGCTTACCAAAGAAATAACCACCGCTACTGCGCTCTATCACCGCCCACTCTTTTGGCGTCGTGGGCTCATCCAACTGCATTTGTAATACGGAGATAAAATCGGCGGGATACAACTCTCGGTTAGCGATTTTGATACTGAGTCGCGTGGCAAAATCTTCATCGTCTTCTAACTGTTGTGCTGCGCTTTCAGGCAAATAACTCTTCGGTACAAAGCTGCGCTCATACACCTGACCAATCAGAATAGTATTTTCATGTAGCACTTCGCCTTGTACAGGAGTCAGCGCTGCAACATTCCACTGATACAAGGGCGCTGGCCAAAAGTAAGTCAGGCCTTTCCAGCCGATAAGGAGTAACAACCCTAATACCGACAACAAACTGATGCTGACTGCACCGCCTGTTAGCCATATCCACGGTGCGCCAGAACGAATCCAATTTAACACGTTATTACTCGCTCTTTATTCAAACCATTATTACAACGCACGGTACTTATCTCTCAGTCTCTGACGAACCCACTCCGCAAGCGCGTTTACTGCAAACGTAAACACAAATAAAATCAATGCAGCTAGGAACAGCAGGCGATAATGCGAACTTCCAACTTCCGACTCTGGCAACTCAACGGCGATGGTCGCCGACAGGCTGCGCAATCCTTCCAAAATATTCCAATCCATTAATGGCGTATTGCCCGTTGCCATTAACACAATCATGGTTTCGCCAACAGCGCGTCCCAGGCCCATCATAATGGCAGAAAAAATACCTGGGCTTGCAGTAAGCAAGACAACATAGATTAAAGTTTGCCAAGGCGTGGCCCCTAATGCCAAAGAGCCATCCGATAAATGCTTCGGTACAGAGAAAATGGCATCTTCGGCAATGGTAAAAATCGTCGGGATAACAGCAAACCCCATCGCTAACCCCACCACCAATGCATTGCGTTGATCGTAACCAATACCATGCTCGGTTAAGAATAAGCGCATATCGCCACCAAAGAACGTCTGCTCAATCGTAGGCGAAATCCACACTCCAAGCCCAATCAGTACCAATATGACAGGCATGAGCACTAAAGCATGCCAACCATTAGGCAGACGATTCCGCAAAGGTTGCGGTATTAATGCCCATAGCCCGCCCATAATCATGGTGCTCAAGGGCAAAACAAACAGCATAACGACGATCGTAATCAAATGATCTTCGACAATAGGCGCGAACCACAATCCCGCGAGGAAACCTATGATCACCGTCGGCAGTGCTTCCATTAGCTCAATCGACGGTTTTACTACACGACGCATGCGTGGCGACATAAAGTAAGCCGTATAAATAGCACCTAGCACTGCGAGCGGTACTGAAAACAGCATCGCAAACATCGCCGCTTTTATCGTTCCAAACGCAATAGGTACTAGGCTGAACTTAGCCTCAAAGTTATCGCTCGCCGAAGTCGATTGCCACACAAATTCAGGCTCAGGATACCCTTCGTACCACACTTCTTGCCATAATGAAGACAATGAAATTTCCGGATAGGTATTGTCCACTTCCGCAACATTTAACGCATTATTTTGCCAAGTGATTAAGTAGCGTTCATTGTTAGACATTGCTGCGATTGCGGGCGCTTGATTGTACGCACGCTTAAACAACACCAGTTTTTCACTGGTTGTATAATGGCTTTGCAACGTGCCGTTGGTGTAAAAGCTATAAAATCCTTTTCGATGAGAATCCGGCAACAAATACTTAAGCTCTGATGCCAATTTAAAATCACGAATATGCGTTAACGTGCGTTTTTCTTCTTGCAGCGTATCAAACCATTGCGACACCCGACCATCGTTGTGCGTCACCAAAAGCGAGTAAGCACCAGCCAATAAGTCTATCGTACGAACGGAATGCTTCTTATCACCTTGAGTGAGATCGACCACCTCTCGCACAGCAAATTTACGTGCGGTTTTCTTTAACACGATCAACTCAGAGCCATCGCGCAAATAAAGCGTTTCACCGTCAGGTGTCAATAACATTTGCTGAGGCGTATCAAAACCTGAAGAGAACGTAAAATCGATCGTTGTAGGAGGCGTACCCAAAGACGAAGCCACTTGCCAGCGAGCTTTCACTTCACCGCTTTGCGTCTGCCAAACAACCGTTGGTAAGGGCGTCGAAGCTGCAAATACAAACTGAGTCACAGGATCTTGAGGCGTACTTAGTGTCAGATCCATGCTGGTGTCTAGTTCAATCACTTCCGGAGGACGTGTATTTTCTCTCAACGTGGCATTAAATTCTGGCTTGAAAAGGTTCGCTTTACCCTGCCCATCAACAAATCCATACCAACCTAGCCCAGGAGCAGATTGAGAGAAAGCGACGGGTTTCTGGACGATTTGCTGTTTATACACCGCAGGTTTCGTAGGCTCGTCCATCGACAAATATTGAATCTCACCACTTTGGGTTAGGACGAACGCAAGCTGAGCGTAATCATCCACTGAAATCGCAAGTGGTGTTTCAATATGAGTGGCTCGAATGGCTTGGTTGGTTTTGATCTCCGCATCAGAAAAAAGCGGAATGATCACCATGGCGAGGTAGACAAAGATCAAAATAAGCGCCGCGAGTACGCCGACACCACCGGATGTCACTGCAAGTCGAACTAAACGATCTTTTATCAGTCGTTTCTTATCTTTTTCCTGCAATGAAAACTCGGCTTGTGCCATTTAAATCTCTACCTTTTTTGACTTAGTACTAGAATATGTCGTTAAGATGACAATTATATTACAGATCACATTAAACACCTGAAAAGAATACAACTCTTATGCAATGCGTGGTATGAAATAAATCTGTAATGAAAATCTCATAATGTTCTCACTCATCCATTTTTCCAAGATGAGTACGTATTACTTCACTTTTGGCTAGGTAAGGTTATGAGCGCAGAAAAACTATATATAGAAAAAGAGCTGAGTTGGTTGTCTTTCAACGAACGAGTATTACAAGAAGCTGCCGATAAAACCGTCCCTTTGATCGAACGTATTCGCTTTCTTGGGATCTTTTCCAACAATTTAGATGAATTTTACAAAGTACGCTTTGCGGACGTGAAGCGCAGAATCCTAATCAGCCAAGAGCGCGGTGGCAGTGATAGCCCTAAACGACTGTTAACCAAAATGCAGTCGAAAGCACTAAAGCTTAACGAACAATTTGATGAGCTTTACAGCGAATTGATTCGAGAAATGGCACGACGTCGCATTTTCTTGGTCAACGAGCAACAACTGGATGAATCGCAACAAAAGTGGATCGCGAAATACTTCCGTAGAGAGGTAATGCCGCATATCACTCCCCTCCTAATGAAAGACGAGATCGATGTTCTGCAATTTCTCAAAGACGAGTACGCTTACATCGCCGTAGAACTGCGTAAAGAAGAACATTACCAGTACGCTCTGATCGAAATTCCGACCGATCACCTTCCCCGCTTTGTGATGGTACCAGAAAAGAAAGGAAAGCGTCGAAAAACCATCATCTTACTTGATAATATTATCCGCCACTGTTTGGACGAGCTGTTCAAAGGCTTTTTTGATTATGATGAGCTTAGCGGCTATGCGATGAAAATGACGCGTGACGCTGAATACGATTTACGCAATGAAATCGAGTACAGCTTGCTTGAACAAATGTCAGAGGGTGTCAATCAGCGACTGACAGCAAAGCCCGTTCGCTTCGTCTACGAACGCGATATGCCGCCTCAAATGTTAGAGTTTCTGTGTAACAAACTTAATATCTCTAACTACGATAATCTTATCCCCGGCGGACGCTATCACAACTTTAAAGACTTCATCGGGTTTCCAAATGTTGGACGAGAGTATCTTGAAAATAAACCTCTCCCGCCAATGAAATGTGCCGATTTCGAAGGTTATGCCAACAGCTTTGACGCGATTAAAGCGAAAGATATTCTGCTCTATTATCCCTACCACACTTTTGACCACATTAGTGAATTAGTGCGCCAAGCCTCCTTCGATCCAAAAGTACTTAGTATCAAGATTAACATTTATCGCGTCGCGAAAGATTCTCGCTTGATGAACTCTTTAATTGATGCGGTGCACAACGGCAAAAATGTCACTGTAGTCGTCGAACTGCAAGCTCGCTTTGATGAAGAAGCCAATATCGAATGGTCAAAAGTATTAACCGAAGCGGGTGTGCACGTCATCTTTGGTGCGCCTGGTCTTAAGATTCACTCAAAGCTACTGATGATTAGCCGCCGCGAAGGTGAAGAAATTATTCGCTACGCACACATCGGCACAGGCAACTTCCATGAGAAGACGGCACGAATTTATACCGACTTCTCCCTGCTTACGGCAGATCAAGAAATCACTAATGAAGTCCGTAATGTCTTCGGTTACATTGAGAATCCATACCGACCAGTGAAGTTCAATCACCTTATGGTATCTCCTCGTAATTCTCGAACCCAAATCTACCGCTTAATCGATAATGAAATTGCGAATGCCAAGCTAGGGAAAAAAGCCGCTCTTACGATTAAGGTCAATAACCTAGTCGATAAAGGCATCGTCAATAAGCTTTATGGAGCAAGTACTTCCGGTGTAAAAATAAACATGATCATTCGAGGCATGTGCTCATTAGTACCGGGCATTGAGGGGATCAGCGACAATATTCGCATCATCAGTATTGTTGACCGCTTTCTTGAGCACCCTCGCGTGGTGATCACCCACAATGATGGCGATCCGCAAGTTTATATCTCCTCCGCAGACTGGATGACAAGAAATATTGATCACCGTATCGAGGTAGCAGTACCAGTCCGTGATCCACGTTTGAAACAGAGAATTATTGATATAACGAATATCCATTTTACCGATACAGTAAAGGCTCGTTTAATAGATAAAGAAATGAGTAACGCTTACGTACCACGAGGTAATCGCAAAAAAGTTCGCTCTCAAATCGCTATCTATGACTATCTTAAAAATATAGAAAAGCAAACTAGAAAACAAAATTCAGATGCCTCAAATACTTGAACAAGATACTCGCTACATTGCCGCGATAGACCTCGGCTCAAACAGTTTCCATATGGTGGTGGCCAAAGTTGTCGGCAGTGACCTACAACTGGTTAGTCGTCATAAACAACGTGTTCGCTTAGCATCAGGACTCGACAGTGAATTGAACTTAAGTCACGCCGCAATGGAGCGTGCGCTAGAATGCTTAGCCATGTTCGCTGAAAGGTTGCAAGGGCTTGATGAGTCAAATGTACGTATCGCCGCCACACACACACTAAGACGCGCTAAAAATGCCCACCTTTTCATCGAGCGTGCGAAAGAAGTGATGCCTTTCCCAATAGAAATTATCCCTGGAGAAGAAGAAGCCCGCCTGATTTACTTAGGCGTCGCGCACACTCAAGTAGAATCCAACTCCAAACTAGTCATCGATATCGGAGGCGGCAGTACCGAGATGATTATTGGACAAGAATTTGAGCCTGAACTTCTCAACAGTAAACAGATGGGATGCGTCAGTTTTACAGAGCAACACTTTAAAAACGGCAAACTGTCAGGAAAGAACTTCAGCAAGGCGATGTTAGCTGCCGAACAAAAACTCGAGTCCATCGCTTCAACATATCGTAAAAAGGGCTGGGATATTGCTCTCGGCTCATCAGGAACCATCAAAGCGATTCAAGAAGTGCTAGTAGGATTAGGTTTTGAAGATGGCCTGATCACAGCGAGTCGACTGGATACACTTATCGAAACTCTGTGTAAATTTGATTCCATTGAAGATATTGAGCTGGCGGGTCTAACAGAAGAACGTAAACCCGTATTCGCAGCAGGCGTAGCGATTTTGTCCGCGATTTTCAAAGCGCTTCGCATTGAGCAAATGTTTTTCTCCGATGGTGCTCTACGCGAAGGCCTGTTGTACGAAATGGAAGAACGTTTCGCACGCTCCGATATTCGCATGCGCACCACAGAAAATTTAGCCAACAAGCACCGAGTCGACTTAGAGCATGCCGCTCGTGTTAAGGGGCATGCACGTGAGATGTTATGTCAGGTACGCTCTGAACTAGGCATTAAGAAAAAGAGTGAGTTATTTGACTTACTAGAGTGGGCAGCGTTGCTTCATGAAGTCGGATTAAGTATCAACTTGCGTAGTTTCCATCGCCACTCTTTTTATATTCTGTTGCACTCCACCCTACAAGGCTTCAACCGTGAGCAGCAATTAGTGCTTGCAACATTAGCTCGCTTCCAGCGTAAAGCGCTCAAATTGCAAGAACTACCAGATTTCAACCTCTATAAACAGAGTGACGTTATAAGCCTCATCAAAATATTACGACTTTCTGTCGTATTAAATGGGCAGCGTAATGAAGATCCATTGCCTGATATCACCTTATCTATCAAAAATGACGAATGGATTCTCACCTGCACAGATGAAGCATGGCTAGAAAACAATAAATTACTTCACGCGGATTTACAGGAAGAACAAGAACGTTGGGACAGCGCGAAGTGGACACTCACTTTCTGATCTCGTACTGTCCATACCTAAATAAAAAGTCGGCTTACAGGCCGACTTTTTTTAACTCTTCTTCTGCAAAGTCTGCCGTAATGGGCACATAACCATCTTTCTCAACCAACGCTTGTCCCTGAGCAGAAAAGATAAAGCGAATAAACTCAGCTTCAATTGGTGTTAATGGGTAATCAGGATGCTTATTCACGTAAACATATAAGTAACGTGATAGTGGGTACTTACCGCTAACAATATGTTCTCGCGTTGGAGTCACATAGTCATTTCCCATTTTAGCTACAGGGACTAAGCGCACGCCTGCCACTCGATAACCGACACCGGAATAACCAATTCCACTGATGGTTGACGCTACAGCTTGCACAACTGACGCGGAGCCTGGCTGCTCGTTAACTCGGGTCTTGAAATCGCCGCCACACAAGGCATTGCTTTTGAAGTAACCGTAAGTTCCAGAAACGGAGTTACGACCAAACAACTGGACGTTTCGCTTTGCCCACTGTGATTCAAGACCGAGTTGCTGCCAGTTTGTGACAAATTGACTTTCACCACAGCGTAGCGTGGCAGAAAACAAAGCATCTAACTGACTAAAGTTAAGCCCTTGAATTGGATTATCTTGATGAACAAAAATACCGATTGCATCGATGGCGACCCTGAGCGCAGTTGGCTTGTAGCCATGTTCACGTTCAAACGCTTCAACCTCTCTTAAACGCATAGGGCGGCTCATGGGACCAAACTGAGCTGTTTGTTCGGTCAATGCTGGGGGGGCAGTAGAAGAGCCAGACGCTTGGACTTGCGCATTAATATTCGGGTAAATGGATTTAAACTCTTCAACCCAAAGCGTTGTCATACCCGCAAGTGTATCGGAGCCAACAGAGAGCAAGTTCCCGACAATCCCCGTCGTTTTATGATAACTCGGCAATGGTTTATCTTGAGCGCCAGCCATACAGGAACAAACAAGCGCGAATAAACTGAATGTTTTTGCCAATCGTAAAGCCATTATTTCACCACCAAACGCTCAGGCAATACGAAAGAAAACTTACTGCCCACGCCTACTTCACTGTGAATTTCTAAATGAGAGTCATGGTGACTCAGCGCGTGTTTTACAATGGCAAGCCCTAAACCACTTCCTCCAGTATCACGTGATCTTGCTTTATCCACTCGATAAAAACGCTCAGTAAGTCGATGGAGGTGCTGAGGTTCAATACCATCACCACTATCTTCCACCTCTAAGCATGCGCCTTGAGAGGTCTGGAACCAACGAACATTAATGTTCGCACCAGGCGGTGTGTATTTGACGGCATTATAAACGAGGTTAGAGATAGCACTACGTAACTGGTCATCATCGCCCAGCACGCGTAGGCTAGCATCAACATCAAATTTCAATTTATGTTGGTTGTCCCCACTAAGGCTAACCGCCTCTTTTTCTAACACTTCAAGCATCGCGGGCACATTCACGACTTCCTCAAGCTCATGCATAGGTGCCGCTTCAATTTTAGATAGTGTCAGTAGTTGGTTCACCAAACTGTTCATGCGGTTAAGCTGCTCCGTCATGACACCATGAGCTTTGCTCCACATTGGACCCACGACCATATCAGGGTCTTCAGTCATCTCCAAATAACCTTGTAGCACCGTCATTGGTGTACGCAGTTCATGAGATACGTTGGCAAAGAAGTTGCGACGCATTCCCTCAAGTTGTTTTAACTGGCTCACATCACGCACTACCATCAAGTGCTCCCCCTCGGTATACGGTACGATACGCAATTCCAGCATCCGTTCGACGTTGAGTGGTGAACGCATTTCTAATGGCTCTGAGAAGTCTTTCTTGTTGAGGTACTTGATAAAATCAGGTGTACGAATGAGATTCGAGATAGGTTGACCTGAATCTTCTGGCCAATGGAAGCCCAGTAAGTGCTGAGCCAGCTTGTTGCACCAAACAATATTGCCTTCAGCACGGAATACCACTACCGCATCGGGTAGCGATTCTGCACCATTTCTGAATCGACGAATAAGATTAGTAAGCTCTTTTCGTTTGCGGCGTTGGCGCTGTTGTAAGCGATACAACCCATTGAACAAAGATTCCCAGTTACCGCTACCAGACGGTGGCGTGAGGCGTTTTTCATCCCATAACCAAGAAGATAAACGTACTTGGTTATGCAAATGCCACACAAGCTGCAATGCCGTAGCTGCCAAAAGCAACCACGGCATATAACCGAATATCCAACCTACTATCACCCATGGGGTGTAAAAAAAAGCCAGCTCCCAGGCCAGCTTTTTCCACGTTAATCTTTCAACCACTCAT